>JANOIR010000426.1:0-1682 GCA_031407765.1 Vicinamibacteraceae bacterium | reverse complement strand
TTCCGCGCTGCGTTCGATCGGCCGCGAGCTGACGCTGGCCGAGATCGCGGTGATGACGCGCGCCGCGCCAGCGCGGTTGCTCGGCCTGCCCGACCGCGGCCACTTGCGCGACGGCGCGGCCGCCGACATCGCGGTGTACCGAGAGGATGCCGATCGCGAAGCCATGTTCACTGCGCCCGAGTACGTCTTCAAGGACGGGCGCCTCGTTGCACGCTCCGGCCGCATCACCGCGGTGCCGGTGGGTGGCACCCACTTCGTCGAGCCCGGGTACGACACGGCGATCGAGAAGGTGCTGCGCCGCCACACGAAGGCGCACGGCTTGCCGAGCTTCGACCACATGGTGATCGGCCACGACGAGCTGTGCCGCTGCTGCAATGGCGGGCGCCTCTTGCCCGCCGCCTGTTTCGAGACCACACCGTGAGCGAACCCCGGGTCGTCAACGGCGTCGTCATCGACGACACCTTTGCCGAGGCCTTCCCGATGAAGGCCACGCGCCTCATCATCACCGCGCACAACCTGACCTGGGCGCGCCACGCGGCCGTCAGCGCGACCGGCTTCGCGACCTCGGTGATCGCCTGCGGCTGCGAAGCCGGCATCGAACGCGAGCTCGGCCCGGATGAGACGCCCGACGGGCGGCCCGGCCTGGCGGTGCTGATTTTTTCGATGTCGGGCAAGGAACTGGCGAAGCAGGTCGAGCGCCGTGTCGGCCAGTGCGTGTTGACCTGCCCGACCACCGCGGTGTTCGCCGGCATCCATGAAGGCGAGGCGATCGCACTCGGCAAGAACCTGCGCTTCTTCGGCGACGGCTGGCAGATCTCGAAGGTGATTGCCGGCGTGCGCTACTGGCGCGTGCCGGTGATGGACGGCGAGTTCGTCGCGCAGGAGACGACGGCTGTGACGAAGGCCGTGGGCGGCGGCAACTTGCTGATGCTCGCGACCGACACCGATGCGGCGCTGAACGCCGCTGAAGCCGCGGTGCAGGCGATGAAACAACTGCCCAATGTTGTGATGCCGTTCCCGGGCGGCGTGGTGCGTTCGGGCTCCAAGGTCGGCAGCAAGTACGCGGCGCTGAGCGCGTCGACCAACGACGCCTTCTGCCCCGGCCTGTATGGCCTGGCTGCGAAGAGCGAGCTAACGCCGGAAGTGCGCTGCGTGCTGGAGATCGTGATCGACGGGCTGACTGAAGCCGACGTCGGCGCCGCGATGCGCGTGGGCATGCAGGCCTGCATCACGATCGGCGCGGCCGGCGGGCTGCGGCGCCTCTCGGCAGGCAACTAAGGCGGCAAGCTCGGGCCCTACCACTTTCACCTGCACAAGCTGCTCGGTGGGGACGCAGGCCCGACATGAGCTGCGCACGACTCACCCTGAAGCAGGCACCGGCGCTGCGCGTGGACCTTCGCGGCGTGACGCCGGCGGCGCTCGCCGGCCTCACGCTCGCGCAGATCGAGCGCCTGCCGGTGACGCACGGCACGCAGACACTGCCACTCGTCGAGTTCTTCTCGGTCGCCTGCGACGACACACTTGTCGCGGAGGGCGAGCTCGTGTTCGAAGGCGACCTGTCGCGCTTCGACCGCGTCGGCTGGCAGCTCGCCAGCGGGCGCATCGTTGTGACTGGCTCGGCGGGCGACTACGTCGGCGCCTGCATGAGCGGCGGTGACGTGCAGGTGCAGGGCCACGCCGGG
>JANOIR010000407.1:0-3919 GCA_031407765.1 Vicinamibacteraceae bacterium | reverse complement strand
GGCCGACAAGGGCGGGCTGGCGGTGTATCTCGGCATGTCCAGCGTCTGTCCGACCTCGGGCACCTTCGCCGCCAAAGCTGGCACCGCCGTCGATCAGCTCAAGGACGGCATCCGGATGGCGAAGACGGTGGGCTCGCCGGTCATCCGCTGCTTCCTCGGCAACCAGGCCGATCGCGGCACGCACGGCGGCATCGAGACGCACATCAAGAACGCCGTCGACGTCTGCAAGGCGGTCCGCGCCGACGCCGTCGCCGCCGGCGTCAAGATCGCCTTCGAGAACCATGCCGGCGACATGCAGGCGTGGGAGCTGGCCGGGCTGGTGGAAGCGGCGGGACCTGACTACGTCGGCGTCAACATCGATCCGGGCAACGCCACGTGGACCCTCGAGGATCCGGTCGCCAGCCTCGAAACCCTCGCGCCCTACGTCGCGTGCACCAGCATCCGCGACTCGGCGGTGTGGGAGACCGACACCGGCGTCGTCGTCGAGTGGGTGGCGATGGGCGACGGCAACGTCGACTTCAAACGATGGGCCGACCTCTTCACCGAGAAGGTGAAGGGCGTGCCGGTGTTCCTGGAGACCTTCGCCGGGCTCCGCCGTCCGTTCAACTACCTGTCCGACCCGGCGTTCTTCAAGCTGTGGCCGAAGATGCGGGCGCAGGATCTGGCCCGCTTCCTGGCCACCGCCAAACGCGGCAAGCCGCGGGAGGCGTTGCCGGCGCTGCCGCAAGGCGATGCCCGCGCCGCCGCCGAGCAGGCACGCCAGAAGGACACGTTCGAGCGCAGCGTCGCCTATTGCCGAAGCGCCCTCGGCTTCGGCATCCGGGCGTAGCGGTTGCCCGGGGAGTCGACTGGGATGGCCCGCAAGGCATCTGCTGCCGCCGAACGGACGCCCGTCTTCGCGCCGAAGGCCCTGACCTTCCTGCGCGCGCTGAAGCGGAACAACGACGGCGAGTGGTTCCGCGCCCACCGCACCGACTACGTCACCCACATCCAGGAGCCGCTGCATCGGCTCCTCGAGCGGCTGAACGACGACCTGCGCGACGTCGCGCCCGAGCTCGCCTGCACGCCGCGCGAATCGACCTTCCGCATGTACCGCGATACGCGGTTCGGTGAGGACAAGACGCCGCTCAAGACGCACATCGCCTGGGTGCTGCGGCCGCGCGGGTTTCCCAAGGGCTTCGCCGCCAGCCTCTACGCGCAATTCGATCCCGCGGAAACCTGGATCGGCGGCGGCCTCTACCACCCGGAGCCGGCGGTCCGCACGGCCGTGCGCGAGCACATCGCCGCCCACCATCGACGTCTGACCGCGATCGTGCAGGCGGCGACGTTTCGCCGGACGCTCGGGACGATCGAAGGCGAGACGCTGACGCGCGTGCCACGCGGCTTCGATCCGGACCACCCTGCCGCCGCCTACCTGAAGCTCAAGGACTGGATGGTGTCGCGGTCGCTGCCAGGGACCTTCGTCACCGAGGCCGCGTTCTACCCGACGATGCTGGCCGTCTTCCGCGCCGCGGTGCCGCTCATCCGGTTCCTCAACGAGCCGGTGGCAACGCTCGGACGGGACCTGGCCCCGCACCGGCCGAAGCCACGCGGCACCGAGCGGCCGCTCCGCTAGATATTGACGATCACGACGCGAGGCAGCCTCAGCCGCTCCGCAGCACGCGCTTGAGGATCTTGCCCGTCGCCCCCATCGGCAGCGCGTCGCGGAACTCGACGGTGCGCGGCGCCTTGTAGGCGGCGATGCGCTCGCGGCACCAGGCGATCACGGCATCCGCGGTCACCATCTGGCCCGGCCGGCACACCACGAACGCCTTGACCTCCTCGCCGAGCCGCTCGTCCGGCACGCCGATCACCGCGCACTGTCCGATGGCCGGGTGCGTCAGCAGCAGCTCTTCGACCTCGCGCGGGTAGACGTTGAACCCGCCGCGCAGGATCATGTCCTTCTTGCGGTCGACGATCGCGAGGTAGCCGTCGGCGTCGAGGACACCGATGTCGCCGGTGTGGAACCAGCCGTCGCGCAGCACGTCGGCCGTCGCCTCCGGCTGTCGGAAGTAGCCCTTCATGATATTGGGGCCGCGGATCACGACCTCGCCGCGCTCACCCGTCGGCACCGGCTCGCCGGCGTCGCTGACGCAGGCCACGTCCACGCCCAGGATCGGCTGCCCCACCGTCCCCGGCTTCGACGGCCGCTCGATGTGGTTGAAGGTCGCAACCGGCGAGGTCTCGGACAAGCCATAGCCTTCGAGGATGCGGACGCCGAGACGGCTGCCGATCTCGTCGAGCAGCGCGACCGGCATCGGCGCGCCGCCCGAGACGCACAGCCGCAGGCTGGCGGTGATCGTCGCGACGTCGATCGCCGGCGCGCCGGCGTCGCCGGCCTCGGCGCGGCGCAGCAGATCCATCAGCGCCCAGTACATCGTCGGCACGCCACACCACAGGTTGACGCGCTCGGCCACCATCGTCTGCACGACCGCGGCAGCGTCGAACCGCGGCAGCAGCACCAGCGTGTTGCCGCTGTGGACGCCGGAGACGAGCTGACAGACCTGGCCGAAGGAATGGAACAGCGGCAGCGTGACCAGCGAGACGACGGGCTCGGTCATGCCCGTCCGGCAGGGCAGGTTGATGATGTCGGAGGAGCTCGTCGCGTTGAGCACGATGTTCAGGTGCGTCAGCTCGGCACCCTTCGGCTGCCCTGTCGTGCCCGACGTGTAGAGGATCACCGCGGTGTCGTCCGGACGGGTGGCCTCGGTGAACGCCGCGCCGCCGTGCCCGGTCACGAAGGCTTCGAGCAGTGTGGCTCCGTCGATCGCCGGCGGCGCGGCCGGGGAACGCGGCATGACGACGAAGTGGCGGCACGAGGCGACCTCGTCGACCGCCGCCTTGCCCATCGTCGCCATCGGCAGCTCCGGCGTCCCTTCGAAGCAGAAGTAGGCGGATGCCTCGGCGTCGCGCAGGTGGAACGCGATCTCGGCCGGCTTGAGCAGGACGTTGAGCGGCACGACGGTCGCACCGGCCTTCAGGATGCCGAAGTAGGCCGCCGGGAAGTACGGCACGTTGGGGCACGACAGCACGACGCGGCTGCCCGGGCCGATGTCACGGGCGCGCAGGCCGCCGGCGATCTGGCGGGCCATGAAGTCCAGCTGGGCGTAGGTGAGCCGGGTCGGGCCGCAGACAATCGCGGTGCGATCCGGGGTGAGCCGCACGCTGCGATCGAGGAAGTGGGCGACGTTGAGACTCGTGGCGTTCATGGCAGGACGGTCATGGCGCGGCGCTCATCCGATCGGGACCACGACGCGGCCCAAGGCGCGCCCGGCGAGCATGCGATCGATCTCGGCGGGCAGGTCCTCGAGCGGCACGGTGCGCGCGACGTCGGCCAGGTGTCGCGGGCGCAGGTCGGTGGCGAGCCGCTGCCAGAGGTGCTGGCGCACCGGCATCGGCGTGTTCGACGAGGTGATGCCGAGCAGGCCGACGCCGCGCAGGATGAACGGCAGCACGGTGCCGCGGTAGTCGGCGCCGCCGACCAGGCCGCACAGCGCGACGTTGCCGCCGGTCTGGGTGCCGCGGACCAGCGCCTCCAGCGTCGCGCCGCCGACGTTATCGAGCGCACCGGCCCAGCGCGCCGGCAGCAACGGCTTCGGCCGGGCCTCGGCGGCGAGCGAGACGGCCTCGCGTGGCAGGATCTCCGCCGCGCCCAGCGTCCGCAGCCAATCGTGCTGGTCCCCTTTGCCGGTCACGGCGATGACGCGGTAGCCCGCGCTGGCGAACATGTCGACGGCCAGGCAGCCGACGCCGCCGGTCGCGCCGGTGACGACGATCGGCCCGCTGTCGGGCGTCGTGCCGTTACGGGCGAGCGCCTCGAGGCCAAGCGCGGCGGTGAAGCCGGCGGTGCCGATCGCCATCGCCTCGAAGGTCGAGAGCG
>JANOIR010000348.1:0-12325 GCA_031407765.1 Vicinamibacteraceae bacterium | reverse complement strand
ACGGGACGCCGTCGCGGTCGCGGCAGCGGACGTGGAGCACAGACCCAGGAGAACGACGATGGCGACATTCGCAGTGATGGGAGCGACGGGGAACATCGGCGGGCGGATCAGCGAGCAACTGCTGGCGGGCGGGCACACGGTACGGGCGCTCGGGCGCTCGCTCGAGAAGCTGGCGGGGCTGAAGGCCAAGGGCGCCGAGGTGCTCACCGGCGACGCGGCCGACACCGCGTTCCTGACCAAGGCCTTCACCGGCGTGGACGGTGTGTTCACGCTGCTGCCGTCGAACCCGGTCTCGCCCGATGCTCCGGCCGAGGCCGATCGCGTCGGCGCGGCGATTGCCGAGGCGATCGCGACGAGCGGCGTGCGGCACGTCATCGCGCTCAGCAGCGTCGGGGGCGAGCGATCATCAGGCACCGGGCCGATCGCCGGCCTGCACCGGCAGGAAGAGCGGCTGAAGCGCCTGACCGGCACCAGCGTGCTCGTCCTTCGCCCCGGCTACTTCTTCGAGAACTTCCTCCACTCGCTCGATTTGATTCGCCACCAGGGCATCAACGGCGGCGGCGCGGCGGGCAAGACCAGCATCCCGATGATCGCGACCCAGGACATCGCGGCGTTCGCCGCCCCGGCCCTCGCTGCACGCGACTGGACCGGCTTCAAGGTCCAGGAGCTGCTCGGCGCGCGCGACCTCAGCTTCGACGAGGCGACGCGCATCATCGGCGCGGCGATCGGCAAGCCGGATCATGCCTATGTCCAGTTCCCCTACGCCGACTCCTCGGCCGCGCTGCAGCAGGCCGGCATCTCGAAGAGCGTGGCGGATCTCTACGCCGAGATGGACAAGGCGTTCGACGAGGGGATCGTGAAGTCGGTCGAGGGCCGCAACGCCGGCAACACGACGCCGACGACCTTCGAGCAGTTCGCCGGCGTCATTGCCCAGGCCTATCACGGCTCGGCCCGCGCGGCCGGCGCCTGACGATCTGGCCGCAGGTGGTGAAGGGCGTGCCGCGGTCCTTCACCATGGGCTGCTAAGCTGCGACGGTGCGGCCGAACCGCTCGATGCCCGCGAGCACGGTCATTCCCGTGCTCGCGTATCCCGATGTCGCCGAGGCGGTGGCCTGGTTGTCGGCCGCCTTCGGCTTCACGCTCCGCCTCGGCATCGGCGACCACCGGGCGCAGTTGAATGTCGGCGACAGCGCGATCGTGATCACCGCCGGCGCAGCGGCAGGTGAGACACCCGGCCGCGGCTCGGTGATGATTCGTGTCGATGATGCGCACGCCCATTGCGAGCGGGCGCGCGCCAACGGCGCGATCATCGCGATGGAGCCGACCGACTTCCCCTACGGCGAGCGCCAGTACACCGCGGTCGACTTCAGCGGCCGCGCCTGGACGTTCTCCGAGTCGATCGCGGACGTCGATCCGCGCGACTGGGGTGGGGATCTGCGCTCGCCTACTGTCCGGTGAGCGTCATGTCGATGCGCCGGACCGTTCGATTCGGACGAGGCTCGCCGCACTCCGTCAGCTCGGCGTTCCGGCAATCGCGCGCCATCGCCTCGACCAGGTTGTCGAGCGTGGCCAACACGATCGCACCGGTCGACAGGCGGACCTTCAGCTCGACGTCGAAGGTCTCCTTGCCGGCGGACGCGACGTAAGCCTCGCCCTGCCGTCGAACCTGAACCCAGTTGTTCGGCGTGTCGGCGACGGGCGCCCGCATCCACTCGGCCGGAAGCTTCACGCGCGGCGCTTTCGGCGGCATGTGCTTCACCTGCACGGTGGCGACGTCGGCGGCCGTGTCGACGGCGGTCAGGCGGATGTCGAAATCGACCTCGTCCTCGCCCGTCAGCACGTGCGTGCCATCCGCCCAGGAGGCGACCATCGGGCTCGGGAACAGGAAGTGATCGCCGGGCGCGCGCAGCTGGCCGGCGTGCATCGCCAGGAAGAGATCGGCATAGAACGTCAGCAGATCCGTCACCGGTCCGATCAGCCCCGGCTGCACGCGCGACAGATCGGGAAAGGTGAAGGGCTGGCCGCCGGCCAGGGTGACCGCCTGTCGAAAGTCGCGACTCGCCTGCGTCAGCGGCTGCGCCGCGCCGCCCCACGCCAGATCGGACCACGCGTACTCTTCGACGAACTTACCGTCGGCGCCCTTCTTGACCACGGCCGTCAGCCGCGCCTCGAAGGGACGGTCGTTGTTGTGGCCTTTCATCAGATAGCTCAGACGCTCGCCGTCCGTGTATCGCCGGCTCAGCACGCCGGCAGGCGAGGGCGGTTCCTGCGCGACCCCGGCCACGAACCCGCTCAGCACCACCACGCCAATCGCCGCCCGCATCATCACGACACCTCCAGCCCTTTGCCGAACAACGTGAGCTCCCGTTCCACGACGCGGGAGACCTGCGTGAACGGCGGTCCCTCGACCGCCCAGAGCGCCGTGAGCCCGAGGTGCACGGTCTTGAACACCAGCACCAGTTCGGCGAGATCGATGTCCGCGCGAATCCGCCCGCGCCGCTGCAGCTCGGTGAAGAGCGCTTCCAGCGGCGGGTCGATCACCTTCTGCATCTGCACCATGTGCGGCAGGAACTGCTCGGTGTGCATGAACATGTGTCCGAGGAACACGCGCACGAAGACGTGATGGCGGCGCTTCTGCTCGAACTGGCCCTGCACGAAGTCGATGAGGATGGCTGCCACCGATCGCTGATCGTCGTGCCGGACGCGGCGGCTCGCCCGCGCCTGCACCTTCACCTGTACCTGCGACTCGAGATCGACCATGAAGGCGACGACGATGTCTTCCTTGGTGGGGAAGTAGTTGTAGATCGTCCCCTTGCCGATGTCCGCGGCGGCGGCGATCTGGTCGACCGTGACCGCGTCGATGCCGTGATCGCCGAACAGCCGGATCGCCGTCTCGATGATCACGCGGCGGGTCTCGGCCTTTTTCCGGGCGCGGCGGCCGTCCGTTGTATTTATGACCGTGGTCATTTATGACCATAGTCTACGGATCGAGTGGGCGAGTGTCAACCGCTCGTCGATGTGGACCGGCGCGGCCGAGGAGGGAGTGTGCGGTCGTGTCGTGAGCGTTGAGCGCCCGCTGCGGTGCGCGCTACCGCCGCTTGGCTGACGCGCGCAGGTCGTCGACGCTGACCACCGGCGTCGTCTGGGTCCGCGCGGTGGATCCCTTCGACGCGGTGGACGTCGTGGCCTTGGCGCCGGTCTCGCAGTGATCGCAGGCGACGGGTGTTTCGGCTGCGCGCCCGCCCGCGGTCCGCCGGCGGCGGGCCGGCACGAAGCGGCGGACGATCATCAGCGCCGCGCCCAGCGCGACTGCGGTCACCCCGATCGTCTGCCAGTCGAGCGTCATTGAGAACTCAGCTCATCCCGGCCGCGCGCAGCCCCTGGTAGGTGACGAGCGCCGCGACGTAGGCCAGGGCCGACATGTAGGCGAGCTGCAGGCCGGCCCACTTGAACGAGCCCGTCTCCTGGCGCGTCACCGCCAGCGTCGACGTGCACTGCATCGCCAGCACGAAGAAGACGAGCGCGCTGGCGGACGTCGCCGGCGTGAACAGCAGCGTGCCGTCGTCGCGCCGGGCGCCGCGGATCCGGGCGATCACGCCGGTATCGGCAAGGTCGGGATCGTCGGTCCCGCCGAGCAGCACCGACATGGTCGAGACGAACACCTCGCGGGCGAGGAAGCTGGTGAGGACGCCGACCGTGAGCTGCCAGTCGTAGCCCAACGGCGCGAACACGGGTTGGGCCAGGCGGCCCAGGCGTCCGGCGAAGCTTTGCTGCTGCTGTGCCCGCGCCTGCAGGGTGTCGGCCTCGGCCAGCAGATCCTGCGCGACGGTCTGGTCGGCGGCCGCGGCGGCCCGCTGCTGCAGGGCCGTCGCCTCTGGCGCGTCGCCGGCCTTCGGATAGGCGCTCAGCCACCACATCACGACGCTGATCGCCATGATGATCGTGCCGGCGGTCTTCAGGAACGCGAAGCCCTGGTCGCGCGCCGAGATCAGCGCGTTGGTGAACGACGGCATCTTGTAGCTGGGCAGCTCCAGCACCATCGGACGGGCCGTGCCGCGCACCAGTGTGCGGCGCAGCACGGCGGCGCTGACGAGCGCCGAGACCGCGCCGAGCAGGTAGCAGCCGGCGAAGGCGATCGCGGCGTAGAACGGCTGCCCGACGAACAGCATGCTGGTCAGGAAGACGTAGACCGGCAGCCGCGCCGAACAGCTCATGAGCGGCGCGACCAGGATCGTGGCCAGCCGATCCCGGCGGTCAGGGATCAGCCGCGCCGACATGATCCCGGGCAGCGCGCAGGCATGGCTCGAGAGCAACGGCACGAAGGCGTGGCCCGGCAGACCGAAGCGGCAGAGCAGCCGGTCCATCACGAACGCCGCGCGGGCCAGGTATCCGGTGTCCTCGAGCAGGCTGATCAGGAAGAACAGCAGGCAGATCTGCGGCAGGAACACCGCGGTGCCGGCGATGCCGCCGATGATGCCGTCGGCGGAGAGATCGCGGATCGCGCCGGCCGGCAGCGTGGTGTTGACCCAGGCGCCGAGCTGCGCGAACACCGCTTCGATGAGGTCCATCGGCAGCTGCGCCAGCGCAAACAGCGTCCAGAACATGCCGCCCATCACGCCGGCGAAGACGAGGATGCCGAGGACGGGATGCGTGAACGCTTCGTCGAGGCGCTGGGTGAGGCTGTCGCCGCCCGAGCCGATACCGGTGACGCTGGCGGCGACGGCCTTGTCGGCCCAGGCTTCGAGCGCCTGGTCGCCGTCGAGGCCGAGTGGCGTGTGCGATTCACCGCGGGTCAGCACGCCGGCGACGACGGCCGTCAGGCGATCGATCGCCTCGCCGCGGCGGGCGACGATCGCCACCACTGGGCAGCCGATCTCGCGCGACAGCGCCGAGGCGTCGAGGGTCAGGCCGCGCCGCTGCGCGAGGTCGACCATGTTGAGCGCGACCACGACCGGCTCGTCGTAGGCGAGCAGCTCGCCGACCAGCACCAGGTTGCGCGTCAGGTTGCACGCGTCGACGACGACCACCACGGCGTCGGGCTTGTGGTAGAGCCCCTCGCCGGCGAGGACCTCGCGGCAGATCGTCGATTCCGGGGTCGAGAGGCCGAGCCGATACAGGCCGGGCAGGTCGACGATCTCGGCCTCGACGGGGCTGGCGCCGTTGGCCAACGTCGCCCGCCCGATGCGGGCCGCGGTGGTCGTGCCGGGGAAATTGGAGGTTTTGGCCCGAGCCCCGCTCAGGCGATTGAAGAGAGTGGTCTTGCCCGTGTTCGGGTTGCCGACGAGGGCGATCCGGTAGCCCACGAGGGCCCTTAAACCAGCGCTTCGGGGACCACGAACACGCCGCGGGCGAGGGCGCGCGACAGCCCGATGCGCGTCGCCTTGACCTCGACGATGCACGGCTCGCCGGCCTTGCAGACGCGAAGCAGGCAGCGATCGGTCATCCCGAGGGCCTTGAGGAGCGCGCAATCGTCCTTCGCCAGCTCGGCAGAATGGAGTCTTGCCATGCTGCCAGCGCGGAGCTGGGACAGCGGAATGGGTTGGGCGCGGGCGAGGTTCGCGGACATTCAGTCAGCCGTTCAAACTGCGAACGTTCTCAAGTTCCGCAATCGTAGCAGAAAGCATCACGGACCGAAAGGGTCGGATTTGTCACGATTCGGTCAAAGGCGGGCCGCGCGGCCGGCATCAGCGTCCGCGTAAGTGGGTGTCGTACCAGCGGACGGCCTCGCCGAAAAAGTCCGGCCAATCTGCCCGTGGCTTGGCGCCGGCCCCGAAATCGGCCCCGTGCGCGCCGCCCGCCACCCGAATCAGCCTGGTTTTGACCCCCGCCTTGGCGAGGGCGGCTTCCATGGCGACTGATGCCTCGAACGGGACCGACTCGTCGGCGTCGCCGTGAATCAGCAGCGTCGGCGGCGAGGTGGCGGAGATGTGGGTCGAGGGCGACGCCGTTGCGTAGAGCGTCCGCGCGGCTGGCGTGTCCGACCACGGCAACTCGAGGAAGCCGGTGACGCCGCCACCGTGATCGGCCTTGGCCTGCGCGGTCAGGTCGGTCGGCGTGGCGCGCAGCACGATCGCCTGCAGGGTTGCCGGCTCGCGGTTGACGGGATCGTGATCGCCGGCGATGCCCGGCGCCGCCAGCATCGCGGTGAGCGCGATGAGGTGCCCGCCCGACGAGCCCCCCATGCCGCCGAGGTGCGCGGGATCGATCCCGTAGGCCTTCGCGTGGTGGCGGACGAAGCGGATCGCCCGCTGCACGTCGTCGACCGCGCCGGGATAGTGGAAGCGTGGCACCGCGCGATGGTTCAGCGCGAAGACGGTGTAGCCGGCCTTGACGAGCGACGGGCCCCAGATCGGGATCTGGTTCTCCTTGAGCGGCGTCGCGTCGTAGGTCGTCGGCGCCTGCCAGCCGCTCCCGGAGATGAAGATGACGCCATAGCCGTTCGGCGTCGCCGGGCGGTGCACGTCGAGCAGCAGCGCCAGCCCGGAGTACATGCCGTAGATGACGTTGCGCTCGACCCGAGCACCCTCGGCGAGCGGCTTCACCCCCGGCGGCTGGGCGGCGGCGCGGCCGGCTGCTAGGCACGCGATCACCGCCAGCCCCGCGAGACGACGGAAGGATTGGGTCATGAGCGCGATGTGATCTCGACTACGACGACGGCGCGGCCGACGTGCACCTCGTCGCCGGCGACCAGCTTGAGGCCGTCGCGGCCCGACGGCACCTGAATCAGGCGTCCGCCGCGCGAGACGACGGTCCCGTGCGAGCTCTGCTCGTCGAAGACGCGGTAGGTGCCGGCGGTCGGCACCCACGCGACGTGGGCGTGCGCCCGCGACACCGACCGGCTGACCTCGTCGTCGCCCGTGAAGGCGATGTCGTTGCGCCGCACCACGCGGCCGTTGGCGTCGGCGACGGTCGGCTGACGGCCGATGTTGACGCGCTCGCCTTCGCAGGTCACGGTCCGCGGCTTGGCCTGACCGAGCGTCACGCGCAGCACCAGCGTCGGCGCCGCGACCGGCGCGCTCGGCGCGGTGGAGACCGTGTCGGTCTCGACGGCGGGGGCCGCGGCGCCGGGGTCGGCCGTGGTGACGTGGAACCGGGCGCCGCTGCGCCAGTCGTCGCCAGCGGTCTTGACGAACTTGACGGTCAGCGTGAAGCCGCGCGGCCACTCGGCGCCGGCGGCGTCGAGGGCGCGGCGCAGGTCCGCTTCGACGCCGTCGGGGCCGGTGAGCGCCTCCTTGAACAGGCGCTTCTCGGTGGCGTCGGTGGCGAGGACGGCGACGGTGACCCGTCCGACCGGCAGCACGCGGCGGCCGCCGCCCACCGGGCGCACCTCGCCGGCGAGGCCTTCGACCACGGCGCGGCGGACCTCCAGCGGCTCGCGTGGCGGGCGTCCGCCGAACAGACGCTCGAGCGTGCCTTCGAGCTTGACCAGGCGATCGCGGAACTGGATGGGCATTTCGGACTCGGGACACGAGACTCGGGACACGAGACTCAGGGCTGCGGGCCAATCATCCCCAGGCTGCGAGCCGCGGACACCACGTCGCCCGCCAGCGGGACCGCCGCCCGGGCGCCGTAGCCCCCATTCTCGACGATCACGGCGATGGCGATGCGCCTCGGCCCCGTCGCCGGCGCAAAGCCGACGAACCACGAGTGCGACGGCGCCCCGGCCACTTCCGCCGTGCCGGTCTTGCCGGCAATCTCGACGTCGCGGCCGGCGAGCGCGGAGGCCGTGCCGCCGGTCACAACCCGCCGCATCGCGCGGGCGACGCGGTCGGCGCCGGCCGGTTGGAGGATGCGCCGCGCCGGCAGCAGGGCCTGAGCCGGGGACAGCACCCAGCGTCCGACTTGCATCTCGCCGTGTGCCGCCATCGTCGCGGCAACGCGCGCCATCCGGAAGGGCGAGGCCAGCACCTCCGCCTGCCCGTACGACGCCCACGGCAGCTGCTCGCCAAGGGCGTTGGCGGTGCCCTGCGCCGACGTGCTGATCTCGAAGGCGTCGGCGGTGTCCTTCAGCGTGCGGGCGCCGACGGCGAGGCCGAGCTGCGCGAAATAGGCGTTGCACGACACCCGCAGGCCTTCGTCGAGGGTCACGTCGCCGTGCGCGGTGTGATCGGTGGCGTCGTCGCGGATCGGGCGCCGCCAGCGGGGGAGCTGCATCCCGACACGGCCATCGGGCAGCGGACGGCAGTCGAAGTGGCGCTCGGCGAGACCCGCCGCCTCCCGCAGCGCTGCCGCGGCGGTCACCAGCTTGAACGTCGAGCCTGGGGGGTACAGGCCGTAGCGGACGCGATCGAGCAGCGGCAGATCCGGCCGCTGCTCGTCCTCCTCGAACGCGCCGCGGCCGCGATCGAGGCGCGGCCAGGGCGCACTCACCGACGCCAGCACGTCGCCGGTGGCGACGTCGAGCACGACGACGGCGCCCTTCGAGAGCCCGAGCTCGCCGAGCTGCCTGGCCAGCAGCGTCGCGGTGCGGGCCTGCAGGCGCGCGTCGATGGTCAGCTGTACGTCGCGCGGCCGATCGAGGATGCCGCGCACGCCGAAGTGGAACGGATCATCGCGATGATCCCAGAGCGCAAGGAGCTCCGAGTAATCCTGGTAGCCGCGGAGGCGGGTGTCGAAGTCGCGCTCGGTGAAGGCGGAGTTGGTCGCCGCCCAGTTGGCGCGCGAGACCGAGTCGCCGAGCAGATGGAACGCGCCGCCGCCGAGCGGATAGCAGCGCTCCGCCGGCGTACGCGCAGGTGTCGCGGCCGCCGGCTTGGCCGGTGTCGATCCTTTCACGCCCGCTTTCGTCGGCGCGCGGCCGCTGGTGCCGGCCGACGGACCGCACGGGCTCACGCCGAGCGCGGCGTAGTCCTTGGCATGCGCGGTGACGTCGACGGTGGAGTCCATCGCGATCGGGACGCCCCGGCGATCGAGGATCGATCCGCGCGTCACCATGCGCGCGACCTCGCGCAGGCGTGGGTTGTCCTGGGACCGCACCGCGCCGTCGGCCTGCTTGGTGCGGGTCTGACGGGTCATGATGTCGCCCCGCATCCACACCTGCACCAGGAAGGCGCGGCCGACGGCCACGGCGAGCAGCGCCGACACCACCAGCGCCACGCGCGACGCCGGGCGCAGGAAGGGCTTCGTTTCGGCCGGCGGCGACTGCCGCGAGGCAGCGAGCAGCAGGCCGACCACGGCGAGGTTCGACACCATCGACGATCGGCCGAGGCTCAGGAACGGCGTGACGACACCGGAGAGCGGCAGCAGGCCGAGCAGGCCGCCGACGATCAGCACCGCCTGCGCCGCAAGCGAGGTGACGAGGCCGACGACGAGGAGCGCGATGTATGGCTGATCGGTGCGCCGCGCGATGCGCAGGGCCCGCACCACCAGCGTGCCGAACAGCGCCAGCGCCAGCACCACGCCGGCAAGGCCGAGGATCTCGCCGAGGCTGGCGAGGACGAGGTCGTTCTCGCCGGTCGGGATGTAGCGCGGACTGGTTTCCGAGAGCCCGCCGCCGAACAGGCCGCCCGACGCCAGGCCCCACAGCGCGTGCGCGACCTGGTCGCCGCCGCTGACGCCGTTGTCCCACGGCGAGTGCCACATGTCGATGCGCTTGACGACCGTCGAGGGGTACCCGGCGAGGTAGGCGCCGGTGAAGCCGCCGATGAGCGCGAGCAGCCCCAGCGCCGCCAACCCCCAGCGATCGCGCGCGACGCTGTAGGTGACGAGGAAGGTGCAGGCGAGCACCAGGGCCGGTCCGAGATCGCGCTGGAAGAAGAAGAACAGCAGCACCAGCGCCATGCCGACGCCGACTGGGATCACGTCGGCGACGCGCGGCAGCTGCAGCCGCTTCAGGATCGGATGCTGGCGCGCCAGCGGATCGGCCAGCTCGCGCAGCCACTCCCAGCGCCGCGCGAAGTAGCCGGCCAGGAACAGCGCGATGAGCGGCCGGATCGCCTCGACCGGCTGCACGCCGAGCAGGTTGACCTTGACCCCGCTGCGGCCCGGACCCGAGCCGAACACCAGCAGCAGCACCGACAGGCCGAGTGCGGCGCACAGGAACACGAAGGCGAAGCGGTGCAGCTCGAGCCGGGTGAAGTCGACCAGGCTGGCGATGGTCAGGGCGACGCAGCCGAGCCCCACGCCGATGGCGAACGGCTCGAACAGCAGGCGCTCGCGCCACGGATCGTTGACGCTGGCCATCGTCAGCAGGCCGAGACCACAGAGCGCGCAGACGATCGGCAGCAGCCACGGATCGCCGATGGCGCCGCGCAGGCGGCGGGCGACGTGGGCCACGACGAAGCCGCTGGTCAGGATCGCGGCGGAGCGGCCCAGCGCCAGTGCAAAGCCCCACCAGGTGCGGATGACGTCGGCGTCGGCGGACTCGCCTGGAGCGTCGATGAGGTGACCGGCGGCGAGGCGTCCGGCCGCCAGCAGGAAAGCGACGAGGGCCGCCGCCAGCAGCGCCAGTTCGAGGTTGGCGCGTCGCGTGTCTCCCTGCCGGACGGCGCGCGCCGCCCGGCTCGCCGGCGTGGAAATCACGGCTTCGAGGCCTGGGCCTCTTCGGCTTTCTGCGTGGCCCGCTGCACGGCGTAGCGCAGCAGGTCGATGCCGAGGCCCTTCATCGAAAACTCCTCGAGGACCTCGAGCCGCGCATTGATGCGCTCGATCGAGCGCTGCGCCATCGTGCCGCCACGGGCCGCGACCGATAGCCCGACCGCCTTGTCGTACCACTCGAGCGCCTTCTTCTGAAGGTCGCGGGCCTGGGTCAGGCAGTCCTTCACGCGCTCGCCGGTCCGCTGATCGTCGCAGCCCTTCTCGAGGGCGTCGGCGCGGTTGCGCGTCGCCTCGCCGATCAGGAAGTAGTCGCGGGCACCAGGTGTCCAGCCGCGACGCGCCGCCTCGTTGAGGTCTTCCTGCGCCTTGTCCGGATCGCTGCGCGCGCCCGAGTGCAGGCGGAGCAGGCCGAGCCAGGCGTCCGGGTTGGCGCGGGTCAGGCGCGAGGCCTCGCGAAACTGGCTGTCGGCTTCGTTCAGCAGCCGGTTGCCCTTGTCGGGATCGCGGTTGCGGATGGCGATGTCGCCGTCGATCCGCTTGACGTGCGCGTCGCAGAGCAGATAGCGCGCCCGCAGCGATTCGTCGGCGCCGATCTCGAGCGCCTTCGCCGCCCACGCGCGTGCCTGTCGCCACTGGTTCTGCTTCACCGTGGGCTCGGGCTGGCGGAAGTCGAGGATGACGCGATCGACGTGGAGCGACAGCGCCTCGCGCAGCGGCTGCCGCGCCGGCCAGGTGCCCCAGCCAAGCGAGCTGCGCTCGCTGAGCGAGCTGTAGGTCGCGACCATTTCGTCGAGGGCCTCTGGCTCCGCCGCGTGCACCTTGCGGCCGAGCAGATCGGACTCGCTCCACACGCGCATCTCGCCGCCGACCTTCCAGGTCGTCCAGATCACGGCCCAGATCGCGGCGGCGCCGATGTACCGCGCGAAGCGCCAGCGCCGGCGGGCGCCACCGGCGGTCGGAACCGTACCAGCGCGGGTCCCGGGGCCGATCGCCCTGCCGGTCGGAGCCGTCGGGCCGGATGGGATCGGAATCGGCGGTGGATCGGACCACGCCGGGATCGTCGGCAGCGGCGGCAGTGCATCGAGTGTCGCCACCGCCGGCTGCGGCTGCGTGCGGCGCGTCTCGCCGCCGATGGCTTCCGGGACCGGCACGAGCGGCGGCACGCCTAGGATCGGGGGCAGCGCCCTGGCGCCGGAGATCGGGCTGGTCGAGGCGTGGCCGAGGCCAGCCTCCGTGCGCCGCGTCGGGTTGATGTCGGGCGGGACAGCGGCGGCCCCGGTGCCGGCCCCGTCTCCGACCGGCGTGGTCCGCCTGGTCGTCTCGCGCCAGCGGCGGAGGGCCTCGCGGGCCTCGCCGGCCGACGTCAGCCGCGCCGACGGATCGCGCGCCAGCAGCCGGTGGACGAGGACGACCAGATCGCTCGGGCAGTCGGCTGGGAGCGCTGGGGGCCCGCTGTCGATCTGGTGCAGCACGTCGCGCTCGCCGCCCTGGAACGGCGGCGCGCCGGCCAGCAGCTCGCACAGCACCACGCCCAGCGACCAGCAGTCGCTCATGGTGCTGACATGGCCGTCGATCAGGCGCTCGGGCGACATGTAGGGCGCGCTGCCGAACACGTTGCGGGTCTCGCCGGCGGCGCCGCGGATGCCCTTGGCGACGCCGAAGTCGAGCACGCGGACGCGCGACCCGAGCGGGCCGGCGCCGTGGGGGGGGGCGGGGGGGGCGGGGGGGGGCGGCCGGGGGGTGGGGGGCGGGGGTTAGGCGGGGTGGGTTGGGGGGGGGGGGGGGGGGG
>JANOIR010000338.1:0-7809 GCA_031407765.1 Vicinamibacteraceae bacterium | reverse complement strand
GGCATGTCTCGCGTCGGCGAGATCATGTCCGGCCGGGTGATCGGGCCGGCCGTACCCGAGGGATTGGTGAACGACAGCGTGGGGTTCGCCGGGTCGTTCGTGTAGGTCGTGACGGCGGCGATCGGCGGGTTGTTGGTCAGGAACGTGAACGAGTTCATCTGGTTCGGGTTGTAGTAGATGCCGTAGCCGGCCCGCACCACCGTCTTCTCGCCCAGGCGATAGGTCGCGCCGAGTCTCGGCGCGATGTCCTTGTAGTTCGGCTCGGTGAACTGGAAGCCCTTGGCCGGGAAGCTGCTCGGGATGATCGTCTCGAAGTCGGTGTCGAGCATCGACGCCAGTCCGGCATAGGTCTGCACCGGCGTGTTCATCTCGTAGCGCAGGCCCAGGCTGAGCGTCAGGTTCGGCATCGCCTGCCATGTGTCGTTGACGAAGAATCCGTTGCGCCACTGGCCGACGTGGCCCTGGATCTGATCGGTCGGCGGGATGACCGTGCGCGGCACGCCGAGCACGAAGTCGGCGACCGCGTGGCCGCTCATGTCGCCGGTGAACGAGAACAGCCCACGCGGGTCATTGGCCGCGCGGCGTCCCGTCGCCAGACGGCGCAGGTCGAAGCCGGCCCGCATGTTGTGCGAGCCCTTGCTGTAGGCGAGCACGTTCGACATCTGGAACGTCGTGTCGAACTGGAACCAGTTGCTGCCGCCGCCGCCCGTGCCGTTGAAACCACTGATGTTCACCGACGGGATGCCCGGGTTCAGGAACCGTGTGTCGCCGTTGAAGCCGGGGATGCCGAGCTCGGTGCCGGCGGATCCGAGGCCGTTGACGGAGAAGTAGTTCAGCGTATCGAAATCGATGCGGTGGTAGCCGATCCGGAAGTCGTTGAAGAGCCGGGGCGAGAGCGTGTGGGTGTAGGCGAACAGCGTGTTCTTGTTGACCCGCGGCTGCGTGATGCCGCTCACCGGCACCGCTTCGAGGTTGCTGAGATAGGTGTCGAACCAGTTGTAGCGGACATAGAGACGCGCCGTGTCGCCCAGGTTCTGGTCGCCGCGCAGCAGCACCTGGTCGCCGTTGTCGGTGACGGTCCGAGCCGCCCGAACGTTCGAGGCGATAGTGTTGGCGACGTTCGGTGCGGGGAAATACTGCAGGAGGGACTGCGCCACCGGCGACAGCATCGACTGCGGGATGATGTTCCCCGGGAAGGGCTGTCCCGTGTACGGATTGCGGATCGCCGTGGTCACTTCCGAGAAATTGCCCTGGCGCATGAGTGCGGTCGGCACAGTTGCAAACGCGGTGGACTGCGCTTCGGACCGCGTGCCCTCGTAGGCGGCCATGAAGAAGGTCTTGTTGCGGCCGTCGTAGAACGGCAGGGCCACCGGGCCGTCCGCCTCGAAGCTGAACTGCTTGCGCGTGCGCGGGTTCTTGGGATTGGCGCGATTCTCGAAGTAGCCGCGGGCGTCGAGCGAGTCGCCCTGGTAGTAATCGGCGAGGGCTCCGTGGAAGGTGTTGGTGCCGCTCTTCGTCACGATGTCGATGGAGACGCCCAGGTAGGATCCGTACTCGGCCGACGTGCTGCCGGTCTGGACCTGGACCTCGGTGACGGCGTCCGAGATGGGGCGCATGCTGGTCATCGCCAGCAGGTTCGACGAGGCGCTGATGCCGTCGAGGGAGAGGGCGTTCTGGATCTCGCGCTGGCCGGCGCCTCGGAAGCTCAGGCCGATGTCGGTCGTGCCGGCGCTGACGACGCCCGGCGTGGTCGTGGCGAGATTCCAGACGTTGCGGCCGTTCAGCGGCAGCTCGCGGATGGCCCGCTCGCCAATCGTCTCCCGGACGGTCGCGCTGTCGGTGTTGAGGACCGTGAAGCCGCCCGCGACTTCGACGGTCTCCGTGACGGCGCCGGCGGCGAGGACAGCGTTGACGCGGACCACCTGGTTGGTGGCGATGTCGACCTCGGTCGCCTTGAACCCCTGGAAGCCGGCCAGCGTCACCGAGACCTCGTACTTGCCCGGCCTGATGAACTGGATGTTGTAGTAGCCCTCGCCGTTCGTCGTGGTTTCGAAGGTGTCCTTGGTACCGACGTTGACGGCGACCACCTGCACGCCCGGCAGGACGCCGCCGGCGCTGTCGGTCACCGTCCCGACCAGGGCCGTTTGAGACGCGAGCTGGGCAGACGCGGCGCTTGGGGCCATGAGCAGGGCGAGACATGTGAGCCAGGCAGGCAGACGGACGTTCATCGTGTACCTCGTGTCGAGTAATTGGGGGCGCGGGGCATCGGACGTAGCGGTAGCCAGTACTTGCGTATTGCGCAAAACAACATTCGAATACGACTGGTTCTCAGTAAACATTATAACGTTATAGTCGAGGCGGCTGGGAGTCAAGGCGTCGAACCGAACGAAACCCGACACCATCCGAGACGGATACGCATGGGGTTTGCCCGCGAGCACATGACACAGCTTGCAGCCGAGCCGCGATTGCACGGAAGCGTCAGCTTTTATGACAGGAGCGTCAGAGCCGGAGCGGAGGGGCCAGATCGAAGCGGGCGGTTCGTGGCCGAGGAGCCGAGCGCGTGCCGCGCGGTCGGACGCACGTCCGGCGGCCGGCGCCTCGGCTGGGGAGACCGGTCCATGGGACACGGTCCCCCGCAGCTATACCGAGGTGCCGAGGAAGAGACGCTGGTCTAGAACCGAAGGAATCTAGCTCTTGGCGCTGGTCGCGGTCGTGACCAGGTCTTCCGGCTTGTGGGTCACCGGGTTGAGGAACGGCATCATCGCGCGCAGCTTGGCGCCGACGTCCTCGAGCAGCTGACCCTGTTCTGCCTTGCGGCGGGCGTTGAACGTCGGGCGCCCGTCCTCGTTCTCCTGGATCCACTTCTTGGCGAAGCTGCCATCCTGGATCTCCGCGAGGAGCTTCTTCATCTCCTTGCGCGTCTCCTGGTTCACCACCCGGACGCCGGCGATGTAGTCGCCGTGCTCGGCGGTGTCGCTGACCGAGTAGCGCATGTAGTTGAGGCCGCCGCGATACATCAGGTCGACGATCAGCTTCAGCTCGTGCAGGCATTCGAAGTAGGCGATCTCGGGCTGGTAGCCGGCCTCGACGAGCGTCTCGAAGCCCGCCTTGACGAGCTCGGCGGCGCCGCCGCAGAGCACGGCCTGTTCACCGAACAGATCCGTCTCGGTCTCTTCCGTGAACGTCGTCTCGAGGACGCCGGCGCGGGTGACGCCGATCGCTTTGCCGTAGGACAGGGCCAGCGCCTTGGCGTTGCCGCTGGCGTCCTGGTGGATCGCGACCAGGGCCGGCACGCCGCCGCCCTCCTCGAACACCTCGCGGACGCGATGGCCGGGCGCCTTCGGGGCGATCATCGAGACGTCGACGCTCTTCGGCGGCTGGATCGTGCCGAAGCGGATGTTGAAGCCGTGCGCGAACATCAGCGTCTTGCCGGGGCCGAGGTGCGGCTCGATGTCGTTCTTGAAGATCGACGCCTGCGCCGTGTCGGGCGCCAGGACCATGATCACGTCGGCCCACTGGGCGGCTTCGGCGACCGACACCACGGCGAGGCCGGCGGCCTCCGCCTTGGCTTTGGCCGGGCTGCCGGCGCGGAGGCCGACCTTCACCGTGACGCCGCTGTCCTTCAGGCTGAGGGCGTGCGCGTGCCCTTGCGAGCCGTAGCCGATGATCGCGACCTTCTTGCCCCGGATGAGCGCGAGGTCCGCGTCCTTGTCGTAGTAGATGTGAGCTGCCATGTTCCTCTCGTACGTCCTGACGAAAACTGCCTACACCGAGTAGGAGACCGCGGCGTCTTCCGTGGTCTCGACGTCCTCGAAATCCCGGGTCATCTCCGGCTGCTGGATGGCGCCGCGCGCCATCGTCACGCGGCCGGTCCGCGCCAGCTCCAGCACGCCGTAGGGCTGCAGCACTTCGACCATGCTGTCAACCTTCTCCTCGGCGCCCGTCACTTCGACGATCAGCGATCCTGGCGCGACGTCGACGATGCGCGCCCGGTAGGCTTCGGCGAGCTGCATGATCTCGGTCCGTGTCTCGCGTGTCGCCGTGACCTTGACCAGCGCCAGGTCGCGGGTGACCGCCGGCCGGTTGGTGACGTTGTCGACGCGCAGCACGTCGATCAGCTTGTAGAGGTTCGACTCGACGCGACGGGCGCCGAGGTCGTCGGTCGACACCACGATCGTCATGCGCGAGACGCCCTCGGTCTCGGCGTGGCCGACGGTCAGCGACTCGATGTTGAAGCCGCGCCGGCGGATCAGCGACGAGACGCGCGTCAGCACGCCCGGCTTGTTCTCGACGTGGACGACGAAGGTATGGAGGTTCATGCGTCGGCTCCCGTTTCGACGATGGCGCTCGGGCGCCGGATCATGTTGTGAAGGTCATTGCCGGCCGGCACCATCGGGAAGACCGAGTCTTCCTGCTCGACGCGGAAGTCGATCAGCATCGTGCCCGGATGCTTGCGCGCGGCTTCGACCGCCGGAATGACGTCGGCGCGCCTCTCGACCCGGGTCGCCTTCAGCCCGAAGGCTTCTGTCAGCTTGACGAAGTCGGGGCTCGACATCGGTGTCGCGGCATAGCGGCGCTCGTAGAAGAACTCCTGCCACTGCCGCACCATGCCGAGGAAGCCGTTGTTGATGATGGCGATGTTGATGTCGATGTTCTCCTGGGCGATCGTCGCCAGCTCGCACATCGTCATCTGGAAGCCGCCGTCGCCGACGACCACCCAGACCTCGGCGTCCGGCCGCGCCACCTTGGCGCCGATCGCCGCCGGTAGCGCGAAGCCCATCGTACCGAGGCCGCCGGATGTGATCAGCGAGCGATCGTCGTCGTGCTTGTAGTACTGCGCCTCCCACATCTGGTGCTGGCCGACGTCGGTCACGACGATGGCCTTGCCCTCGGTCGCGCGCCAGATGTCGTTGATGACGTGCGCGGCGTAGAGGTGCCCGTTGTCGGGGAGGTTCTGGATGTCGCGGACCGCGGCGTCACCCTTGAGATTGGCGACGTAGGCGTTCCAGTCGCTGTTGTCGCACGTCTCGATCTGCGGCAGCAGCTGCTCGAGCGTCTCCTTGAGGTCGCCGACGAGGCCGACGTCGACGCGGACGTTCTTGTTGATCTCGGCCGGGTCGATGTCGATGTGAATCTTCTTGGCGTTGAGGGCGTAGGTCTTGAGGTTGCCCGTGACGCGGTCATCGAAGCGCATGCCGAAGGCGAGGAGCAGGTCGGCTTCCTGGATCGCGGTGTTGACCCAGGCCTCGCCGTGCATGCCCATCATGCCGAGGTTCAGCGGATGCGAGGCGGGGAAGGCGCCGATCCCGAGCAGCGTCGTCGCCACCGGGATGTTGGTTCGCTCGACGAACTGGCGGACGATGTCGCCGGCGCCCGAGATCGAGATGCCGTGCCCGGCCAGGATCACCGGCTTTTTGGCCGAGTGGATCAGGTCGAGCGCGTGCTGGATCTCGCGGGCCACGGGGCGGTGATCCGGACGGTAGCCGCGCAGCTTGGGCGGGTCGGGCCAGACGAACTCGCACGAGCTCTGCTGCGCGTCCTTGGTGATGTCGATGAGCACCGGGCCCGGACGGCCGGAGCGCGCGATGTAGAACGCTTCGCGCACCGTCTTGGCCACTTCGTCGGCGCGAGTCACGAGGTAGTTGTGCTTCGTGACCGGCAGCGTGATGCCGGTGATGTCGGTTTCCTGGAAGGCGTCCGAGCCGATCAGCTTGCTGCCGACCTGGCCGGTGATGCAGACGATCGGCGTCGAGTCGAGCATCGCCGTCGCCAGGCCCGTCACCATGTTGGTCGCGCCCGGGCCGGACGTGGCGATGGCGACGCCGACCTGGCCGGTCGCGCGCGCATAGCCGTCGGCCATGTGCGTGGCGCCCTGCTCGTGCCGCACCAGGATGTGGCGGATGGGGAAGTCGAGCATCGCGTCGTAGGCCGGCAGGATCGCGCCGCCGGGGTAGCCGAACACGCACGTGACGCCTTCGCGCGAGAGCGACTCCCAGAGAATCTGCGCGCCGGTCATCTTCTTGGGGGCAGGCTGAGTCATAAAGGTTCCTTCAGGTTCTAACCCGTGATCGCGCCGGTGGCGGCCGACGAGACGAGCTTGGCGTATTTGGCGAGCACGCCGGTTTCATAGCGCGGCTTCGGCGCCGTCCAGGTCGAGAGGCGGGCCTTGATCTCCGCGGCGCCGACCTCGAGCCGCAGCTCACGCTTCTCGAAATCGAAGGTGATGGTGTCGCCCTCGTGGACCGCCGCGATCGGGCCGCCGCGCGCCGCTTCCGGCGCCACATGGCCGGCCATCAGGCCGCGGGTCGCGCCGGAGAAGCGGCCGTCGGTGAGCAGCGCCACCGATTCGCCGAGCCCCGCACCCTGGATCGCGCCGGTGACGGCGAGCATCTCGCGCATACCGGGGCCGCCGCTCGGTCCCTCGTAGCGGATGACGACGACGTCGCCCGGCGTGATCTGGCCCTTCTGCAGCGCGGCGAATGTCGCTTCCTCGCTGTCGAACACGCGGGCCGGCCCCGAGTGGTTCTTGGCGGCATAGCCGGCGATCTTCACGACGCAGCCGTCGGGTGCGAGATTGCCGCGCAGGATCACCAGGCCGCCGGTCTTCTTGATCGGGTCGGCCGCGGTCCGCACGACCTTCTGGCCCGGCGTCTCCGTCGCCGCCGCCGCTTCCTCGCCGATGGTCTTGCCGGTGACCGTCATCGCGTCGACGTGCAGCAGCTTTGCTTCCGCGAGGCGCCTGCCGACGAGCGGCACGCCGCCGGCCTGGTGGAGGTCGGTCGCCACATACTGGCCGCCGGGCTTGAGGTCCACGATCAGCGGCGTGCGATCCGAGATCGGGTTGAAGTCGTCGATCGACAGGGCCACGCCCGCTTCCTTTGCCAGCGCGAGGAGGTGGAGCACCGCGTTGGTCGAGCCGCCGCTGGCGACGACGCCGGCAATGGCGTTCTCGAAGGCGTGGCGCGTCAGGATGTCGCGCGGGCGGACGCCGCGCTTCAGCAGATCCATCACCAGCGTGCCGATGCCCTTGGCGACCGCGTCCTTGGCCTCGAGCACGGCGGGGACGCTGGCGCTGCCGAACGGCGCCACGCCGAGGAACTCGCAGGCCATCGCCATGGTGTTGGCGGTGAACTGGCCGCCGCAGGCGCCGGCGCCGGGGCAGGCGTGATCCTCGAGGTCGCGCAGCCGCGCATCGTTCATGCGGCCCGCCGCGTGCGCGCCGACCGCCTCGAACACGTCCTGGATCGTGACGTCGTGGCCCTCGAAGCGGCCCGGCGCGATCGATCCGCCGTAGAGCACGACGCCCGGCACGTTGAGCCGGGCCAGCGCCATCAGCGTGCCCGGGATGGTCTTGTCGCAGCCGCAGAGCATGACGACGGCGTCGAGGTGATGGCCGCGTACGACCAGCTCAATCGAGTCGGCGATGACCTCGCGGCTGATGAGCGACGTGCGCATGCCCTCGGCGCCCATGGTGATGCCGTCCGACACCGCAACGGTGTTGAACTCCATCGGCGTGCCGCCGGCCTCGCGCACGCCTTCCTTCACCTTCGCGGCCAGGCGGCGCAGGTGGAAGTTGCAGGGCCCGATTTCGGTCCAGGTGTTGGCGATGCCGACGAGCGGCTTGTGAAGGTCGGCGTCGGAAAAGCCCACCGCCTTCAGCATGGCGCGCGCCGGGGCGCGGCTCGGGCCCTCGGTCAGGGCGTTGCTCTTGTGCTTCGGATCCAGGGTCACGAGATGCCTCCGGCCACGCGCTCGGTGCCACGCGACAGTTCCACTCCGGGCTGCTGGGCAACGGGCGCAGCCGCGGAA
>JANOIR010000326.1:0-31258 GCA_031407765.1 Vicinamibacteraceae bacterium | reverse complement strand
TCTTCGGCCGGACGTGCTGCGTCAAAGATAACTCCGCATCGCGGCCGACCGCTTCATGAGGTCTTCGTAGCGGCGGATCTGCTCTTCACGATCGATGGACGGCACGCGGATCTCCTGACGGGGGCGGCGACACGGACGGAGGACGGCGCCGGGCGCGCACGCTCATGGCCCACAGGCCGAGCGCGACGACGACGCCGGCCCAGGGGACGACGTCCCCGATTCTAACGTAGGGCGTGACGCCGTCGAGGAAGCGGACCTCGCCGACGGCGACTGTCTGCTCGAAGAGCGCCGTCTGCTGAACCACCCGACCGTAGGGATCGACGATGGCGCTGACGCCCGTGTTGGCGGCCCGGGCCAGGAAGCGGCCGGTCTCGACCGACCGCATCCGGGCCATCGCCAGGTGCTGCCACGGCGCCGAGCTGCGCCCGAACCAGGCGTCATTGGTGATCGAGGTCAGCAGCTGGCTGCCCCGCTGCACCGCCTCGCGCGACAGCTCGGGGAACACAGCCTCGTAGCAGATCCCGGTCGAGAACGCGCCCTCGCGGACGTGGAAGATCGTCAGGGTCTGGCCCGGCGAGAAGCCGCCGACCTGCTCGACCAGCGGCCCGGCGAACGAGAGGATCGACCCGAGCGGCACGTACTCACCGAACGGCACCAGGTGGATCTTGCGGTAGATGCCCCCGACCGACCCGGTCGGCTGAATCAGGAACGCGCTGTTGTAGAGGCGCGGCTTGGGGCCGCGGTCGATCTGGTCGCTACCGACGAAAAGCCGGGCGCCGGTCTCGCGGGCGAGTAGCCGCAGCGCCTCGGCCGCCGGATGCTCCTCGAAGAAGAACGGCGTCGCCGACTCGGGCCAGACGACGAGCGTTGCGCCCTGGGCCACGGCACCGCGCGACATGGCGAGGTACCGCCGGTAGATCAGGTCCTCGAAGGCCGGATCCCACTTCTGCCCCTGGGCCACGTTGCCCTGCACCAGCGCGACCCGGATCGGCGTCCCGGACGTCAGCAGCGCGCCGCCGCCGACCCGCGTCGATCCCCAAAGGGCCACGCCGCTAATCAGCACCGCGACGGCCGCGACGGGGCCGAGGCGGCCGCGGCCGGGCGGAGCCACCACCAGCCAGGCGATCGCCACGCTGCCGAGCACGACCAGCGCCGACAGGCCGTAGACGCCGACCAGGCTCGCCGCCTGCGCGATCGGCGCCACGTCGATCTGGCTGTTGCCGAGCGGCACCCACGGGAAACCGGTCATGACATGGCCGCGGGCCCACTCACCCGCCGCCCAGACCAGCGGCGCCGCCCATAGCGCGCGCGGACCGAACGCGCGCACGCCGCGGGCCACGATGTGCGCGACCAGCGCCGGATAGAGCGAGAGATAGACGATGAGCAGCAGGGCGACGGCCGCGGCGACGCCGCTCGACAGGTCGCCGAACGTCGTCATCACGTCGGTCAGCCAGTAGAGGGTGCCGCTGAAGCCGACGACGCCGGTGGTGAGGCCGAGCAGGACCGCCCGGCGCTCGGAGACCGCCGGGCGCCCGAGCACGATCAGCAACGGAACGAGCGCCACCCAGCCGAGGGCTGGGTGGCCGAACCTGGGAAACGAGAGAGCGAAGAGCGCGCCCGAGAGGGCGGCTAGCGAATAACCCAGGGCTTCAGCTTCTCCTGCGACGTCAGCTTCGCGCTGACCCGCTGCGCCTCGTCGGCACTGGCGTAGTTGCCGACGCGGACGCGGTAGACGTTCTTGCCGTCGTTGGTCGGGGCCATCACGTAGACGGCGTAGCCGCGGCCGCTGAGGCGCTTGGCCAGGGCGTCCGCCTCGTTGCGGGTCCTGAACGCGCCGACCTGGACGGCGATCTTGCCGCCAGCCGTGGCCGGGGCGGTCGCCGCCATCGCCGGCGGCACGGCCGTGGCCTGCGCGGGCGCCGCCTTGGCGGGCTTGACCGTCTCGCGCGTCTCGGGCTTTGCCGGCGCGGCGGCGGTGAGCTTGGGCGCCGGCGGCGGCGCGATCGGTGCGGCGGGCGACGGCGTCGCGACCTTGGGGGCCACTGCCGTTGCCGCGGCCGGGGCGGGCGACTCTGCCTCGTCGCCCAGGGGCGTCGGCTCGGTGTCACCCGGACCGGCGTCGGCCGCCGCGGCGGCGGCCACCGCGGTGCCCGATCCGGACCCACTGCCCGATGGCGGCGGCGTCGGCGGGGCTGTCGCGGCTGGCGTCGTGATGGCGCCGGGCGGGACCGACGGCGTGACGGGCGCGTCGAACGCCTGCGGGCCTCCGGCCAGGGCCACGGTGTCGAGCGGCTTCACCCCGCGGCCGACGAGCACGCCGCAGAGGAAGATCACGACCGACACCAGCGTCGTCGCCATGCCGAGGAAGACGAGCTGCTTGCCGTTCAGTTGAATCTCGTGGAACCCGTCGTCGCCGGCTTCGAGGGCTGCACGCACATCGCTGGTCATACGATTCTCTGCTCCGGGTTCACCCGCCCTAGCGGCGGGCGACGGTGGGTGCCCGCGGCCTTGCGGGCACACTCCGCCTACGGCTTATCGATCCGAGCGAGCAAGGCTTTAGCCTCGGCTGAGGTCGGATCGAGCGCCAACGCCTTGGTCGCCTCGATTTTGGCCCCGGCCTTGTCCTCCGTTTGCAGCAACGCCTCGGCCAGCGCCAGGCGCCCCGGTGCGGTGTCCTGGCTCCAGACGGCGATGCGCAGCGCGTCGATCGCATCCTTGACCTGCCCCGTCCGCAGCAGCACCCGCCCCATCAGGAGGTGCGGTTCGGCGGCGTAGGGCGCCAGGTAGACCGCCTTGCGGAGCTCGATCAGGGCGTCGCGGTCGTGCTCCGCCTCGTAGAACCGGCGGCCCCGATCGAGATGGAACACGGCCAGCTCCTGCTGTTCGCGCTGCGCGCTGGTGAGCTGGGCAGCGTCGAGCTGAGCGCCGTGCATCGTCTCGAGATCCTGGCTGGGCCGCTCCAGCCCCTTCGGCACCGGGTCGGTGCCGGCCGGCTTCTTTTCCCATTCGGCGTACTTCGACGACAACTGACGCGCCAGCCCGAGCTCGCGAGCGCTCTCGCTCGCGCCCCCGGCGGCGGCGAGCGCCGTCCCGAGCACGAAGTGGGCGTCGCCGTCGGACGTGTTGCGGCGGACTGCCTCGCGCAGCCAGTAGATCGCCGCCCCGGTGTCGCGGTCGAGCCAGTAGGCGTAGCCGAGATTGAAGAAGTAGTCGGATTCCTCGGGATCGAGCTCCGAGGCCTTGGTGAAGTAGTAGGCCGGTTTGCCGGTTTGCGGCGTCGCGCCCCGGCGGATCTGGGTCACGCCGAGGTTGTTGTAGAGCGCCGCGGTAGGCCGTTCGTCGGCGAGGCCCTTGAGTATCTGAAAGGCGTCGTCGAGACGCCCGAGCTCGACCAGCGAACGGCCGGCGGCAAAGCGGGCGCGTCGACCAAGGGGCGCCGTCGGCGCCACCGCCTGCGCCTCGGCGAGGGCGCGCGCATGGTCGCCCTGGCCTGCGTAGACGTCCGACAGGGCGAGGTGCGTCCGCGCGTCCTTCGGCGCCAGTCGCAGCGCCGCCTGGAGAAAGCGGACCTGCGCCGCCGGCTGCTCGGCGATCAAGCCCTTGATGTAGTTCTCGAAGGCGCCCAGCGAGACGGCGGCACCGGGGTCCGGCGGAGGGGTGGCCCCTGCGGCCGGCTGCCGGCCCATCAGCCGCCGCGCGACGCGCTCGTGCAGCGCGAAGAGTTGAGGCAACGGGGCGCGATCGGTGGTCTGCTCGACGAGGCGGCCGGTGTCGAGACGGATACGCCGCGCGTCGATGACCAGCTCCTCGCCGCTCAGGCGGACGGTGCCGATGATGAGGTCGCTCGCCAGGATGAGATGCCCGACACGAACGAGACTCGCCAGCGACAGACGCCCGGCGGTCGGCAGGTTCGCCTCTTCGAAGGCCCGCACCCGCTCGGCGCGGGTCAGCGCCGGCAGTTGCATGGCGCGGAGCGCGTCGGAGAGGAGGACCGCCGCCGCCTCGCCGAGCCAGACCGCGCGCGGATCGCGGTCGGCCACCTCGAACGGCACGATCAGCATCCGCGTGGTCCCCGGCGGCGTCGCCACGGGCGCCTGTCCGAGGGCGTCCCGGGCCACGGTCACGAGGAGGAGCGCCAGCAGGGTGCGACGTGTGCGTGTCATCCCGCCTCCCCGAACGTGTCGCCCGGCTGCCACGTCACGACGACGAGGCAGGCCTTGCCGCCGGTCGCGAGGCAACGCTCCAGCCGGACCGTCCCCGACAGGCCGTAGGCCGCCAGCAGCCGAGTGATGAGGCCGGCGTAGAAGCTGCACAACGGTCGATCGACCGACTCGCGCACCTGACAGAAGGCAGAGCGGGTGATCTCCACCCGCGCTTCCTGCCGCCGCACCCTGCTGCGGACGCGGGTGTTCGGATACGCGGCGCGGCTGATGCGCCGTGCGGCGCGCAGCGCCGACCGCACCCGCCACCATTCCGGGAGCAGCCTGGCCCACAGCCGGCCCGACCAGCGCAGGGTGTCCATGCGCCATTCGGCCGCGAGCACGCCGGCACGCCCGGTGATCGATTCGTAGAGGCCGATGTCTTCACGCCGGAGGAAGCTGAGCGCGGCCGAGAACGGCGCCGGGCCGATGTGCTTGCCTTCCTTCAGCAGCCCGAGCGGCTTGAGCCAGTTCTCGTAGAACTCGAGACGCAGCGGCAGGGCCTCCGCGATGGCCTGGTGCAGCGCCGCGATCACGAGCCGTCCGATTCTCGGTTCCCTCATTTTCTGGTAACGTACCGAGCCGACTGACGCCGCCGTCCCGCGGGATTCGCGACCCGCTTCCCCGATCGAACATGTCGACGCCGCCCCCCGCCCGACGCGCCTGCGCCGCGGCGATCCTGGCCGGTGGCCGCGCCACGCGACTGCACGGTGCCGACAAGGCCGCTCTCGTCGTCGGCGGCCGCACCATCCTCGAACGCCAGCTCGACGCGCTCGCCGGCCTGGTCGACGACGTCTGCCTGATCGGCGGGCCGGCCGGCGCCGACGATCGACCCGGCCTGCCTCGCATCCCCGACCTGGCGGCGGCGCACGGGCCGCTCGGCGGCATCCAGGCCGCGCTGCATCGCAGCGGCGACGCCGTGTGCACGCTCATTGTGGCATGCGACCTGCCGTTTCTGTCGCGTCCGTTCCTGGCGCATCTGATCGGTCGCGCCCTCGCCGCCGACGCCGCCGCCGACGTTGTCGTGCCGAACAGCGGCGATCGCCTTCACCCGCTGTGCGCGACATACAATCGTCGCGTGCGGGAGGCGGTCGATCGGCGAGTCGCGTCGGGCGCGCTGGCGGTGCAGGCGCTCTTCGACGAGCTTCGCGTCGACGTCATCGAACCGGAGGTGGTCGCCACCTTCGATCCGGAAGGCGTCATGTTCTGGAACGTGAACACGCCGGACGAGTACGAGCGTGCCTGTGCGCGCGCGGCCATGGCGTGATGCGGCGCATCGTACCGCAGCGATCCAATCGAGTCAAACGTCCACCACCGGCTCTCAGCTATGATCTTGCGCTTCCATGCGGCCGTTCGTGCCGCCCTGACCGACACTCTCCTCCGGCTCTATTCGCTCGAGCCCGCGGCCGTCCCGGCGATCGTGCTCGAGGCGCCGCCGACGCGGGCGATGGGCGACCTCGCCTGTCCGGTCGCCTTCGAGCTGGCGCGCCGCCTGCGTAAGGCGCCGCGCGCGATCGCCGCAGAGATCGTCGCCGCGCTCGGCTCGATCCCCGGCGTCACCCGGACGGTCGCCGCCCCGAACGGCTACGTCAACATGTTCTTCGATCGCACCGCGGTCGTCCGCCGCGCGCTCGGCGCCGCCACCGAGGCGCCGCCGGCCGACGAGCCGCTGCTGCCGGCCGAGAAGACGATCGTCGAGCACACCGCCATCAACCCGAACAAGGCCGCCCACATCGGCCACCTGCGCAACACCACGCTCGGCGACACGCTGGTCCGCCTGCTGCGCCACGGCGGTGTGCCGGTCGAGGTGCAGAACTACATCGACGACACCGGTGTGCAGGTCGCCGACGTCGTCGTCGGCTTCGAGCACCTCGAGCACAAGACGCTCGACGACGTGCGGGCGATCGCCGACTCGACGCGGTTCGACTACTACTGCTGGGATCTCTATGCGCGCGTCACCGAGTGGTACGACGCCGACCGCGCCCGCGTCGCCGTGCGCAGCGCGACGCTGCACGCGATCGAGCACGGCGGCAACGACACCGCCGCGCTCGGCGCCTTCATCGCCGATCGCATCGTCCGCGCCCACCTGGCCACGATGGCCCGGCTCAACGTCGACTACGACCTCCTGACGTGGGAGGGCGACATCCTGCGCCTGAAGTTCTGGGCGACGGCCTTCGACCTGCTGCGCGAGAGCGGCACGATGTTCAAGCAGACCGAAGGCAAGCTCGCCGGCTGCTGGGTCATGCCGATCGACGACGATCCAACGGGCGTACCGGCGCTCGGCGATGTGCCCGCGGAGACGGGCGCGACCACGGCCGCGCCGGAGGCGCTCGCGGCGGAGGCGGGCGACGAGCCGCGCGAAAAGGTCATCGTCCGCTCAGACGGGACCGTCACCTACGTCGGCAAGGACATCGCCTACCAGTACTGGAAGCTCGGGCTGCTCGGCAAGGACTTCCACTACCGGCCGTTCGGCACGCGCCTGGCCGGCGACACGCTGTGGGCGACGACGACGACGCCCGGCGGCGACCGGCCGGGTCGCCCGGCCTTCGGCCAGGCCCACGCGGTCTACAACGTGATCGACACGCGCCAGAGCTATCTGCAGAAGCTGCTCAAGCAGGCGCTCGCCACGCTCGGCCACCGTGCCGAGGCCGAGCGGTCGACGCACTTCTCCTACGAGATGGTGGCGCTGTCGCATCGCACCGCGCGCGAGCTCGGCTACACCGGACAGGACGAGAGCAAGCCATGGGTCGAGGTGTCCGGGCGCAAGGGCCTCGGCGTCAAGGCCGACGATCTCCTCGATCGGATGATCGCCAAAGCGCGGGTCGAGGTCGAGGCCCGCAATCCGGCGATGACCGGCGACGAGTCGACCCGCACCGCGACGATGCTCGGCGTCTCCGCGGTGCGATACTTCCTGATCAAGTTCACGCGCACCAAGATGATCGCCTTCGACATGGACGACGCGCTGGCCTTCGAGGGCGAGAGCGGACCGTACCTGCAGTACTCGGTCGTGCGGGCGCAGAACATCTTCGCCAAGCTGGCGGCCCGTGACGGCATCACCGAAGACGATCTCGGGGCACGCCTGGCGTCGCTCCCCGCCGATGCGCTCGATCCCGGCGACGAGGGCGACGCGCTCTGGCAGCTCGCCCTCGAGGCGGCGCGCCTCGACGAGGTGGTCGTGCAGGCGATCCGTTCGCTCGAGCCCGCCATCCTGGCCAAGTACGCCTTCGGGCTGGCGCAGACGTTCAACGCCGTCTACCACCGCTTCCCCATCCTCAACGAGGAGCGCGAGGCGCACCGCTTGTGGCGCGCCGGCGTGATCAGCGCCTATCGGCGACAGCTCACCGCCGCCCTCGGCCTGATGGGCATCGACGTTCCGGCCCGGATGTGATGACGACCGCTCCCGCCACCACCATCGCCGTCGCGCCGGCCCGCAAGATGGACGACTACCGCGAGGCGCTGCGACTCGCCGGCATCACCGGCCACGAGCTGGTGTTCGAAGACGACGCGCCCGACGTGGTGGTCGCGCGCCACGGCGGCCTGATGCTGCTCGGCGGCAACGACGTCGATCCGGCGCTCTATGGCGAGGAGCGGCACACGACCACCGAGGTGGTCGCGGCGCCGCGCGACGCCTACGAGATCGCGCTCGTCAAGGCGGCGCTCGGGCGCGATCTGCCCATTTTCGCCATCTGCCGCGGCATCCAGCTGCTCAACGTCGCGCTCGGCGGCAGCCTGATCCAGGACATCCCGTCGGAGGTGCTGCAGCACCTCGATCACCACCCCGACGTCGCCGCGCCGATCGTCGCGCACTTCGTCGAAGTCACCCCCGGCACCCGCCTCGCCGAGCTGGTCGAGGCCGAGACCGAGCGCGACGGCTTCTGCGCGGTCAACAGTCGACACCACCAGGCGCTGAAGCAACTGGGCGACGGTCTGAAGGTGACGGCCAGCAGCGTCGACGGCGTCATCGAAGCGGTCGAGCGGCCGGCCTCGCGCTTCTGCGTCGGCGTGCAGTGGCACCCGGAGAGCTTCTGGCAGAGCGGCCGCTTCCAGGGTCTGTTCAAGGGCTTCCTCGAAGCGGCGCAGTCGCGCTGAACGACTCCGGAGTCGAATTCAACGCCGGAGTCGTCGTTACCGACGCTGCAGCACCGCCAGCGTCTCGACGTGCGCGGTGTTCGGAAACAGGTCGAAGCCGTCGAGCGCGATCACCTCGAAACCCGCGACCGCGAGCACTTTGAGATCGCGGGCCAGCGTCGCCACGTCGCACGACACGTAGACGATGCGCCGGATCGGAGACGCGGCCAGCGCCGCGCAGACCGCCTTGGACAGGCCGGTGCGCGGCGGATCGACGACGACGGTCGCCTCTCGCGTCAGGCGCGCCGTCGACAGCGCGTCCTCCACGGCGCGGGGATCCACGACGAGCCGCCCGCCGAACGCCGCGGCGTTGGCCGCGAGATCAGCCGCGATCCCGGCGTCGCCCTCGACTGCGGTCACGTGACCGCGTCCGGTCGCGCACAACGCCCCTGCGAACAGGCCGACACCCGCGTAGAGATCCCACACCGGCCCGTCGCCGGGCACCGCCGCGATCACGCGCGATGCCAGCGCGCCGACGAGGAAGCGGTTGCCCTGGAAGAACGATGCCGCGTGCCGGCGCAGGCTCGTGCCGGGCCCGACCCCACCAGCCAGGCGCGCATAGTCGTCGCCGACCGTCGGATCGCCGGCGAGTCTTCGCCGTCCGCCGCCTTTCGTCGCGATCGAGACGCCGGTGATCCCGTCGACGAGCAGCCGCGTCGCGACCGACTCCGGCATCGCCCCGGCGACGCCGCCGCGATCGACCGGATGGAGATGGACGGCGCGCTCGGTGCCGTCCAGGTTCTCCGACACCTCGAGGCTGTCCATCGACGATGGCCCGAACACCGCGCCAAGCGTGTCGACCAGTCGCTGCGCGGCGTCGAGCGTGCCGGCGTCGAGCTGCGCCGACGGTGCCGCGTCGCAGAGGACGTGGGTGCCTTCCTTGAAGAAGCCGACGCGGCCGTCGCGGACGTGCAGGCGCGCCCGCAGCCGATAGCCGCGTTCGGGCGAGGCCGCCACGTCGAGTGGGCGATCCCAGGCGAGACCGGCGCCGCGCCGCAGCCCGTCGAGGATCACCTCGCGCTTGAGCGCCACTTGCCGCGCTGGATCGACGTGGGCGTAGACGCCGCCCCCGCACGCGGGATCGAACGGCGGCGGCCGGCGATCGGGCGACGGCACGAGCACGGCCTCGACGCGCGCGAAGGCGACACCGCGCTCGACGCGCTCGATGCGCGCCAGCACGGTCTCGCCGGGGATCGCGCCGGACACCAGCACGACGCGGCCCTCGGCTCGGGCCAGCATGCGGCCGCCGGCGACAGGACGTTCGATGGTGAGCTCGAGCGGCGACGCCGCGACCGCCCCGTCCGGGCGTGGCCTCGCCGGTTGCGGCCGCGAGGGCCCGCGCCCGCGGCGGCTCACGCGCTGGCTCCCGTGTCGGTCACTGTGTCGGTCACTTTATCGGTCATTGCGGACCGGCGCCGGGCGTGACGAGTTTCCACGTCGCGCCGCCGTCGGTGGTCGCGAAGACGCGTCCATCCTCGGCAGTGACCCGCGCCGTGTCGGCGCCGGTCGCCGACACCGCGATCAGTCCGACGGCTGCCGGCCGCTTCACCGCGCTCCAGTCGCCGGGCACCGCGAGCCGCAGCACCAGGCCGCGCTCGCCCACCGCCCAGGCGCTGTCGATGGCCGGCGCGGTTCCGGCGCGCAGGCGATCGCCGCGGGCCGTGTAGCGCGCCTTCCATGTCAGACCCGCGTCGCTCGAAGATTCGAGGCGACGGCCATCGGCAATACGCCAGCGGAGCCGGCCGCCCGGCTCCGCGAACACCGGCCCGGCCACCGCCGCCGCGTAGCCGAGGGTCTTCGCGAGTTCTTCCTTGGCGCCCGCCTTGTCATCGCCCTCGGCACCCACCGGCTGCGCCCGCGCCGGTTCGGCCCGGGCCGCGCCGCGCTGTCGCGAGGCAGCATCGGCACGGCCGCCGACGGCGCCCGTGGTCGTGATCGCCTCGGCGACCTCCGCCTCGTTCGCTCGCCGTTCGCGCGCGTCAGCCGTGCCCGCCTCGGCCACAGCGGGCGCCGCGACTGGCACCGGTGCCGGTGGCGGCGAGGGCGGGGCAGCCGCCGGCGCAGCGGCCGCCTGGGCCGGCTTTGGTGGCGGCGCCGGCACGGTCAGCGCCGGCGCGATCGGCTGATTGACGTTCTGCTGGTTGACGTTCTGCTGATTGGCCAGCGGGCCATGGGCGCGGGTGACTCCAGCCACCACCGCGTTCGTCTGCAACGTGACGGCGCGAGCGTTGGCCGCGGGGGCGGCTGGCGCGGCATCAGCGTTGCGCTTCGCCTCGGCCGGTGGCTTGGCGGCTTCCTGGAAGCCGCCTGCGCCGCCAGCGGGCGCACCGGCGCTCGGTGCGGCTGCGGTAGCGGCGCTCGCGAACGCGCTGGTGTCGGCCAGCCTCTGGCGCAACGCCGCTTGATCGCGGGCCGCGTCGCCCTTGACCTGCGCCCGCTCCGGCGGCGTCACGGGGCGCAGCGCCGGCGGCTCCGGCGCCGGCGTCGCCACCAGGCGATCGAGCGCAGCCGCTGGCGCCGCCGGCTTGTCGGCGGCCGGCGACGACTCCGGCTGGCCGGCAACGGCCGGCGCTGGCGCCGCGATCCGCGGACCCGAGTCGGCGGTGCGGAGGACGGGCGGCTCGCTGCCGAGCCGGGAGACCGACCACAGGGTCACCGCGGCGAGCAGCCCGGCCGCCAGCCCCATCCAGGTCCACACCTGCCGTCGGGGAAACGGAATCACCGCCGCGCTCCCTGGCGTGGGCGCCTCGGCTTCACCCGGCGTTACCGCCGGGGCGGCCGACGTGTCGGGCGTGAGCATCGCCACCAGCCGACGACAGGCCGGGCAACCCACCAGGTGTGTGTCGAACTGGATCACCTCGTCCGCGGTCAGGCCGCCGTCGACGTAGGCGGCCCACGCCTCGGCGTCGGGACACGGCTCGGCCGCGTCGGCGTGGCCCGGGCGCAGGTCTCCCGCGCCGCGCAACCGCGCGCCTACGAGCCGACCGATGACCTGGTCGTGGTCAGGGTGTGCCATCTCTCTTCCTGGAACGAGTCACCTCGGAAATCTTGCCGCCCGCCGGGGCCCGCGGCATGTCGTCGGGCGCACGCGGCCGCCCCGAAGCCGGCGGAGACGCCGCCGGCGCCGGCGGGCGCTCTCCGCGCAAGCTGGCGACGTCGAAGCGCCCGAGCTGGATGGCCTGTTCGTAGCAGGCCCGCCGCTCGTCCACGCTCAGCCGCAGCTCGGTCGTGAGCACGGCGTCGATCGCCGCCTTGAGCTGGTCGCGGGTCTTCTGCAGCTTCCGCGACACCGTCGCTTCGTGCTCGCCGAGCAGCCGGCCCACCGCGGCGAGTGTCAAATCGTCGGCGTGGTAGTAGGCGAGGCGCAGGCGCTCGCGCGGCGGCAGCGCGGCGAGCGCCTGATCGAGGGCGCGCTCGACGTGCCCGCCGAGCCGGCCCGATTCCTCCTCGGGCGAGGCGTCGACCGCGGGCCAGGCGTCGGCGTCGCCGTCGTCGAACGACGTCAGGCGCCGCGTCGCCCGCAGGCGATCGACGTGGCGCTGCGACACCAGTGCGCGCAGCCACGTACCGAGCCGGCTGCGGCCGTGGAAGTAGTCGAACAGCGGCCGCCGCGCCGAGCCGGGCGCGCCGCGCGCGAAGAGATCGGCGAGCAGCGCGTCGGCGATCTCCTCGCCGTCGGCGTCGCCAGCGATGCCGCGGGCGGCACGCGTCACATCGCGCCAGTGGCGTTCGACGAACGCCTCCCAGGCGACGTCGAGCCCGTCGGCGCAGCCGCGGGCCAGCGCGAGATCCTCGAGGTGCAGCGTGTCGAGATAGCGCTCGACCTCGCCCACGGATGGCGGCGTGCCCGGGAAGCGGCGGCCAGCGACGCGGGCCAGCGTCTCGTGGAACCGGTCGACGGTCAGACCCCAGCGCGCCGCGCCGGCGCGCGCGTGGAGGCGCTGCGCGGCGGCGGCGTCGAGCCACGTCCCGCGCAGGGCCGGCTGGCCCGAATCGGCGGACGCACTCCGCTCGCCGCTCATGATGGACAGGATAGCTGGTTGGCGGCGGCGTACGCGCTACCGCGAGCCCACGGTCAGCTCGGGCGCCCGGAAGCGCTCGCGGACGAGGCGTCCGAGTGCCGCGGCCTCCGCGGCCGCCAGATCGGCGGGGGCCATGCGCCCGGCGAACGGGGCCAGCTCCATGCGGACCACGCGGATCAGCTCGGTGCCGCCTTCCGGCGAGAGCGCGGCGACCAGCCCGGCGGTCACCACCGCGTCCGCCTCGGCGAGCCGGGCCAGGAGCGCGGCGCGGGCCTCGCCGCGCGCACCGCGCGCCTCGGGCTGCAGCCGATCGAGCGTCGCCAGCGCCGCCTCCATCGCCGCCCGGGCCGCCGACGCCTCGCCCGGCGCGAAACGCCCGAGATCGAGCAGGGCTTGCGTCAGCCGCTGCATCGCGCGATCGACGTGCGCGGCGAGCGACGGGCCGCGGCCGGACCGCGCCGCCGGCTCGGCGTCTGGCGCACGGCCCGGCGCCTCCGTCGACGCGGGCAGGACCGGCGCGTCGGCTTCGTCGCGCGCTCCAGCCATGCCGACACCGACAGCGCGACGCCAGGCGTCGAAGGCGTCCAGTACGTCGGCCTCGCAGAACTCGACCCTCAGCGGCCGCCGGCGCACCGGCCCCGTGGCTTTGGCGCGATCGCGCGTCAGAGCCCGATCGATCCCCTGCTTCACCACCGCGAACGGGATGCCCTGGCCATGCCAGCCGGCGACCGACTGAAACGCCGGCCCGACGATGCGGACGAGGTGTCCGCCGTTCTCCCGGCACAGGTAGGTTTCGATCGCCCGGCAATACTCGCCGGCCGTCATCGGCACAATCCCGCTCTCGCTCACGCCCACTCCACTTCGCCGGCCACGAGTCGCGTCTCGCCCGATCGCGTCTGCACGCGCAGCGCGCCGCTGTCGTCGACGCCCGCGGTGATCCCCTCGCAGACCTGATCCTGCTGCCGCCAGCGGATGCGCGCGCCCTTCGCGCTCGGCGACCACTGGCGCCACGCGTCGAGCAGCGCGGCCGCGCCGCCGGCCTCGGCCAGGGCCCGGCGGCGTCGCGCCAACGCAGCGAGGATCGCGACGAGCACGCCGTCCGGGTCGACGGCGCGGCCGGCCAGCGCTTCGAGCGACACGGCGCGTGCCGCGATCTCCGGCGGATACGCCGACGGGCGCAGATTGACGCCGAGGCCGACCACGACCGCGGAGATCCTCGGCCCCGCCATCACGCCTTCAGCCAGGATGCCCGCCAGCTTGCGCGCGCTCGCGCCGGCGCCCTCGACGACCACGTCGTTCGGCCACTTCAAGGTCGCGCGCACGCCGGCGGCGTCGTCGAGGGCCTCGACCACGGCCACGCCGGCCATCACGGTCAGCAGGCTGAGCGCCGGATCGTGGGCTGGATCATCAGCCGGTGCCGGCCCGCGCGGCCGGAACACGACCGACACGTAAAGCCCGGCGCCGGGCGGCGACGCCCAGACCCGCCCGCGCCGGCCGCGGCCGGCGGTCTGCGTGCCGGCGACGATCCAGGCGCCCTCGGGGACGCCGGCGGCCGCCCAGGCCAGCGCGTCGTCGTTGGTCGATCGGGTCGTCGCGACGACGCGGCCCTCACGCGCGAACGCGCCGAGCTCGCCGCGCGCGGCGTCGAGCAGCGACTGCAGGTGAAGGGGGATGGTGGCGGGCACGCGCACGGGCTCGGGAGCGCCAGCCGCGCGCATCACGCCGGCGGCGCCGGTTCGATCTCGAAGCTGATGTCGACCGCGGGCGCGGAATGCGTCAGCGCGCCGACCGAGACGAACTCGGCGCCGGTGTCGGCGATGGCGTCGAGCCGTTCCAGCGTCACGCCACCAGACACCTCGACCTGGGCGCGGCCGCGCGTCCGCTTCACCACTTCGCGCAGCTCCGCGATCGTCAGGTTGTCGGCGAGGATGCGCGTCGCTCCGGCCGCCAGCGCCTCATCGAGCTGCTCGAGGCTCTGGGCCTCGATCTCGATCGTCATGTCGCACTGTGCCGCGCGCATCCGCGTCATCGCCGTGGCGACGCCGCCAGCCAGCCGGATGTGGTTGTCCTTGATCAGGATGCCGTCGTCGAGCGCGAGGCGGTGATTGGTGCCGCCGCCGGCGCGCACGGCGTACTTCTCGAGCAGGCGCAGGCCGGGCGTCGTCTTGCGGGTATCGAGCACGACGATGCGGCCCGCCGCGGCCTCAATGTAGCGGCGGGTGACGGTGGCGATGCCGGAGAGCCTCAGCAGGTAGTTGAGTGCGGTGCGTTCAGCGGTCAGCAGGGGCCGCGCCAGACCGTCGACGACGGCGATGACCGTCCCCGCCTGGCAGAACGATCCGTCGCCCTGGTGGACCGTGAACGACACGGCCGGATCGAGCTGGCGGAACACCTCGGCCGCGACGTCGAGCCCGGCCACGACGCACGCCTGTTTCGCCAGGAAGGTGCCGCGGCCGCGCGCGTCGGCGGGCACGGTGGCCTCGGTCGTCACGTCGCCCCAGCCGAAGTCCTCGGCCAGCGCGCGCCGGACCGTCTCGCGGTAGTTCGCCGGGTCGAGCGGCCCGAAGGGCTGCGACTTCACGCGGGCGTCCCCGCTGACCCGTCCGGCGGTCCCTCCAGCGTCAGCGTGACTTCCCCGCTGCCGCCGTCGGCAAGCTCGAGCGCGTCGATGTGCAGGGCCCCTTTGGCGTCGGCCTCGATCGCGCGGATCTCGGCGATCCACTCGGCCGGCACGGCCCAGCGCAGCGTGGTCACGCGGGTCTTCTGCGACACCTTCTGCGCCGCCTTCTGCCGCCGCACCTCGGCCGACAGCGTCTGCGCCCGGTCGTAGGCGCGCTGCGCTTCCGAGTCCGGCACGCCGCCGAGCCCGGCCAGCACCTCGGCCGGTGTCGGCCACGCGGCGTGGTGCACCGAGCCCTCGCGCCACCACGACCACACTTCTTCGGTGGCAAAGGGCAGGTAGGGCGCGAACAGGCGCAGCAGGGTTTCGAGGGCGGTGCGCAGCGCGGCCTGGGCGGAAGCCTGGCCCTCGGCGACCGTGGTGCCGCCGACCTTGGCGTCGCCGTAGCGGCGTGCTTTCACCAGCTCGACGTAGTTGTCGCAGAAGTCCCAGAAGAACGCCTCGGTGCGCTGCAGGGCCTTGGCGTAATCGTAGTCGTCGAGCGCGCCGGTCACCTCGGCGACGAGCACCGCGAGGTTGGTCAGCATGCCGCGATCGAGCGCCGCCGTCACCCGCTGCTGACCGGCAAGAGACTGGGAACGGTCGTCGAGCGGCAGGTCGCCCGCGAGGATGAACTTGGAGGCGTTGAGCAGCTTGATCGCGAGGCGGCGCCCGACCTTCATCTGCGCCGGATCGAAGGCCGTGTCGACGCCGGGGCCGCCGCTCGCGGCCCAGTAGCGCACCGCGTCCGAGCCGTGCTCGTCGAGCAGACCGGCCGGCGTCACGACGTTGCCCTTCGACTTCGACATCTTCTTGCGATCGGGATCGAGCACCCAGCCCGAGATCGCGGTGTGCGCCCACGGCAGAGACTCGTGTCCGAGCTCGGCGCGGAGCACCGTCGTGAACAGCCAGGTGCGGATGATGTCGTGCGCCTGCGGCCGCAGCGACATCGGGAACACCTTGTCGAACAGCGCCTGGTCGACGCCCCAGCCCGACACGATCTGCGGCGTGAGCGACGACGTCGCCCAGGTGTCCATGATGTCGGGATCGCCCATGAAGCCGTTCGGCTGCCCGCGCTGCGCCGCGGTGTAGCCGGCCGGCGCGTCGGTCGAGGGATCCATCGGCAGCTGCGCCTCGTCGGGGAGCAGCGGCGCCGCGTAGTCCGGCTGACCGCCGGCGTCCAGGCGGTACCACAGCGGGATGGGCACGCCGAAGAAGCGCTGGCGGCTCACGCACCAGTCGCCGTTCAGGCCCGACACCCAGTTCTCGAACCGCGATCGCATGTACGGCGGGTGCCACTGCAGCTCGCGCCCACGCTCCAGGAGCCGCTCGCGGAACGGCAGCGTGCGGATGAACCACTGCCGGCTGGTGATGATCTCGAGCGGCCGATCGCCCTTCTCGTAGAACTTGACCGCGTGGGTGATCGGTCGCGGCTCGCCGAGCAGATCGCCCGAGGCGCGCAGCAGCTCGACGATCTTCGTCCGCGCCTTGGTGACCGAGAGCGACGCCAGCTGATCGTAGGCGCCTTGCGCCGACGCCGCGTCGCGCGACTCCCAGCCCGGTGCGCCCCACGCCACCGGCCGCAGCGTGCCGTTCGCCTGCACGATCGCGCGCACCGGCAGGTTCAGCTCGCGCCACCAGATGACGTCGGTGAGATCGCCGAAGGTGCAGATCATCGCGACGCCGGTGCCCTTGTCGGGGACGGCCAGCGGGTGCGCCAGGATCGGCACCGGCACCTGGAAGAGCGGCGTCCGCACCTCGCTGCCGAACAGCGGCTTGTAACGCTCGTCGTCGGGATGCGCCACCAGCGCGACGCACGCGGGCAGGAGCTCGGGGCGCGTGGTCTCGATCTCGATCGTGGCGCCGCCGTCCCCCGCCTCCGAGCGGGCGAACTGCAGCTTGTGAAATGCGCCGGGCTGCTCGCGATCCTCGAGCTCGGCCTGAGCCACCGCGGTGCGGAAGTCGACGTCCCACAACGTCGGCGCCTCGAGCTGGTAGGCGCGGTCCTTGCGCAGCAGGTTGAGGAAGGCGAGCTGCGACACGCGCTGCGAGGCGCGGCTGATGGTCGCGTAGGTCATCGACCAGTCGACCGAGAGCCCGAGCTGGCGCCACAGCGCCTCGAACGCCTTCTCGTCCTCGACGGTCAGGCGCTCGCAGAGCGCGATGAAGTTCGGGCGTGACACGGAAATCGCCGATTTGCCGGGCTTGTCGGGCGGCTCGAAGGTCGGATCGAACGGCAGCGACGGATCGCAGCGCACGCCGTAGTAGTTCTGCACGCGGCGCTCGGTCGGCAGGCCGTTGTCATCCCACCCCATCGGGTAGAAGACGGCCTGGCCGCACATGCGCTGGTAGCGCGCGATGACGTCGGTATGGGTGTACGAGAAGACGTGCCCGACGTGGAGGGAGCCGCTCACCGTCGGCGGCGGCGTGTCGATGGCGTAGACCCGCTCGCGCGGGCTGTTGCGATCGAACCGGTAGGTCCCCTCGGTCTCCCACCGCGGGCTCCACTTGGCTTCGAGGCCCTCGAGGGCCGGCTTCTCGGGCACGCGAGCTGGCATCTCGGATTTCTTCTCGTCGACACCGGTGGGCGTCGCAGTCGTCTCGGGCATAAGCGGGTGATCGTACTAAGTCGGGCCCGGTTTCTCAATGAGGAAGCAGCCCTGCGCGAGGCGCCGCGGTGCGCCCAGCACCGCGAGTAGCAGCCGCGCGCACCAAAGGCTGCCGCGCGATGGCCTGTGGGGCCATCGCGCAACAAACTAGTGTATCTTCGCGCTACGCAACTAGCACGCCCCGCTGCGGTTCGGCCGGCAATGACTCCCCTGCTCAGCCTCTCAGAGATCGCCGTCGCCTTCGGGGGCGTCCAGGCCGTGCGCGGCGTCTCCTTCGACATCCGGCCGGGCGAGGTCCACGCGCTGGTCGGCGAGAACGGGGCCGGCAAGAGCACACTCATCCGCGTCATGACCGGCGCCGTCCGCGCCGATACCGGCACGGTTGCCATCGCCGGTCAGGTCGTCGAGCGCCCGGATCCGACCCGGATGCGGACCCTGGGCGTGGCCCCGATCTACCAGCAGCCGGCCCTGCTGCCCGACCTCTCGGTGGTCGAGAACCTGGCGTTCGGTCTCGAGCACGGCCGCGCCTTCCGCCGCATCGACTGGCGCGCCCGGCGCGCCCGCGCCACGGAGCTGCTCGCCCGCGTCGGCATCGCGCTCGACCTCGATCGCCCGGCCGGGACGCTGCGCATGGCCGAGCAGCAGCTCGTCGAGATTGCGCGCGCCCTCGGCACGCAAGCCACGGTCCTGCTGCTCGACGAGCCGACGGCGGCGCTGACCGACGTCGAGGCGGCGCGGCTGTTCACCCTGGTGCGCGCGCTGCGCGCCGACGGCGTCGGCTGCGTCTACATCTCGCATCGCCTCGAGGAGGTGATGGCGCTGGCCGATCGGGTGTCGGTGCTGCGCGACGGCCGGCTGATGGCGACGCTGCCGATCAGCGAGGTGACGCGCGACGGCATGGTGCGCCTGATGGTCGGCCGCGACGTCGACATGGGCCTTGGCCTGGCCAAGCCGGCGCGCGGCGCGAGCGAAGGCGGCCGCGACGTCCTGACACTGCGCGAGGTCGGCTGCGCCGCGTCGCGAGTAGCCGGCGTCAGCCTGCGAGTGGCCGCCGGCGAGATCGTCGGACTCGCCGGCCTGGTCGGCGCCGGCCGCACCGAGCTGGCCCGCGTGCTGTTCGGCCTGACGCCGGCTGACGCCGGGACGATCGCCATCGACGGGACGACGCGCGCGATCCGCACGCCGTCCGACGCGGTCGCGCTGGGCCTCGCCTACGTGCCCGAGGATCGCCGGCAACACGGCGTCATCGGCGCGATGTCCGTCACGGCGAACACGAGCCTGGCGTCGCTGCAACGGCTCTCCCGCTTCGGGATGCTCGATCGCGACGGGGAGCGCCGTGAGGCGCAACGCTTCGTCGCCGAGTTCGCCATCCGCACGCCGTCGATCGACGCACCGGTGGGGACGCTGTCCGGCGGCAACCAACAGAAGGTCGCGCTCGCGCGCTGGCTGGCGACGGCGCCCCGGCTCCTCATCCTCGACGAGCCGACCCAGGGCGTCGACATCGGCGCCAAGGCCGAGATCCACCGCCTGATCCGCGCGCTCGCCGCCGACGGCCTCGCCATTCTTCTCATCTCTTCGGAGCTCACCGAGCTCCTCGGCCTGGCGCATCGCATCGGCGTGATGCGCGGCGGACGCCTGGTCGGCCTGCTGGATCACACAGAGGCGACGGAAGAGCGGCTGATGTCGCTCGCGCTCGGCCACACGCCGATGCCCGTGCTCGCGCCGCACGGCGGCGGAGAGGCGCGACCGGCGTGAACCGTCCGCTGTGGGTGGCCGCGGCCTGGGCGGCGTTGCTCGCCGTCGTCGCTGCGCTCGCCCCGGCGTTCTTCGATCCCGTCAACCTGCGCGACCTCGTGGTCCGCGCCTCGCCGCTCCTGATCGTCGCCTGCGGCATGACGATCGTCATCCTGGCGCGGCAGATCGACATCTCGGTCGGCTCACAGTTCGCAATCTGCGGCATGGTCGCCGGCCTGCTCGCGCGGGAGGGCGTGCCGATGCCGCTCGTCGCCCTCGGCACGATGGCCGCCGGCGCGGCGCTCGGCGCCATCAATGGGGTGCTGGTGGCGCGACTGGGGCTGCCGGCGATCGTCGTCACGCTGGCGACCCTGGTGGCCTGGCGCGAAGGGCTGCGCTTCGCCACCGAAGGTGTATGGGTGCAGGACCTGCCGGCCGGCTTTCAATGGTTCGGCCTCGGTCAGGACGCCGGACGCTGGCTGGTCGGGATCGGCGCCGCGACGGTGTGGGCGGTCGTGGCCTGCGTGCTCGGCTGGACACCGGCCGGCCGGGCCGTCTACGCGACCGGATCCGACGCCGAAGTGGCGCGCCTGCTCGGGGTGCGGCCACCGGTCGTGATCGCCGGCGCGTTCATCGCGATGGGCGCGCTCACCGGATTGGCGGCGCTGCTCTCGGCGGTGCAGTTCATCGACGTGCAGGCCAACGCCGGCATCGGCCTCGAGCTGTCGGTGATCGCCGCGGTCGTCGTCGGCGGCACCGCGGTATCCGGCGGACGCGGCACGCTGACCGGCACGCTCGCCGGCGTCGCGTTGCTGGCGACGGTCGGCCCGGCGCTGACCTTCCTCGGCGCGCCGGCGGCATGGGAGCGCGCGCTGCAGGGCGCCATCATCCTGATCGCGGTGTCGACCGAAGGGTTTTCGCACGTGCGGTGGCTGAAGGAGCGGCATGCCTGACGCGGCTCCTGCCACCGTTGCTGCCACTGCGGCAGCCACCGCCGCTGGCGCTGCCCGGGCGGCTGCACGTCGCCGCCGGCTCGCGACGCCGGAGCTGGTGCTGCTCGCGCTCCTCGTCGGCGAGCTGGTGTGGTTTTCGTTCGCCGGCACCAACTTCTTCACGCTCGACAACGGCCTCGAGATCCTGCGGGCCAGCACCGAAGTCGGTCTGCTCGCCCTGGCGCTGACGCCAGTGATCCTCACCGGCGGGATCGATCTCTCGTGCGGCGCGCTGCTCGGGCTCTCGGCCGTCGCCTTCGGCGCAATCTGGCGCGACGCCGGCCAGCCGGTCGCCGTCGCCGCCGCCGCGGCCATCGGCGTGGGCCTGGCAGGCGGCGCCATCAACGCGTGGATGGTCGCCGGCTTCGGCCGGCCGGCGCTGATCGTGACGCTCGGCACCGCCTCGCTCTTCCGCGGTCTCGCCGAGGGACTGACCGGGGGCGCGGTCAACTACTCGGGCTTCCCCGCCGCGTTTCTCCATCTCGGCCAGGGGCGGGTCCTCGGCCTGCCGACACAGGCCTGGGTGCTGATCGCCGCGGTCGCGCTGGTCGCGGTGCTCGTCCACGCCGCCACCATCGGGCGGGCGCTGCGCGCGATCGGCTACGCCCCCGAAGGCGCGCGCTTCGCCGGCATCCCGGTCGGGCGTCGCCTGGCGCTGGTCTACCTGCTGTCCGGGGCGGCCGCGGGCGTGGCCGGGCTGGTCTATGCCGCCCGGCTCGGCCAGGCGCGGGCCGACGCCGGCACCGGCTTCGAGCTGTCTGCGATCACGGCCGTCGTCCTCGGCGGCACGTCGATCTTCGGCGGACGTGGCAGCGTCTGGGGCACGATCCTCGGGCTGGTCGCACTGGGGGTGCTGGCCAACGGCCTGCGCCTCGCCGATCAGCCGGCGGAGCTGGCCGGCGTGCTCACGGGGATCCTGCTGGTCGTGGCGATCGGCGTCGGGGCCCGGCGCAGCCGGGCGTGAGCGTGCAGTGCATCGGTGAAACAGGAGATCAGATGACGCGACGGACATTCGCAGCAGCGCTCGGGCTCGGACTCTTGACGCTCGGCGCCTCGGGCGCGTGCCGCGGCGGATCCACGGCGGACGGCGGCATCACCGTCGCGATGATGCCGAAGAACAAGGGCAATCCCTACTTCGTGAGCTGCCGCCAGGGCGCGGAGGAAGCGGCGCAGGCGCTCGGCGTCAAGCTGCTGTGGGACGGCCCGACCGAGACCGATCCGGCCAAGCAGAACGACGTCGTCGAGGCGTGGATCACGCGCGGCGTCCAGGCCATCGCGGTCAGCGTCGAGAACCGTGAGGCGATGTCGACGGTGCTGCGCAAGGCGCGCGGCAAGGGCATCAAGGTCGTCACCTGGGACGCCGACGCCGATCCCGACGCGCGCGACGTGTTCGTCAACCAGGCGACGCCGCGCGGCATCGCCGACACGCTGCTCGGCCACGCCGCGCGCCTGGCCGGCCCGGCCGGCGGCGAGATCGCGATCATCACCGGCTCGCTCACCGCCGCCAACCAGAACTCGTGGATCGCCGAGATGCGCACGCTGCTGCCGGAGAAGTACCCGCAGCTCACCATCGTCGACATCCGGCCGAGCGACGACGACCGCAAGAAGGCGTTCGACGAAACGCAGACGCTGCTCCGCGTCCACCCGAAGGTCAAGGTGATCCTCGCGATCGCCTCGCCGGCAGTGCCGGGCGCCGCGGAAGCGGTGAAGCAATCCGGCCGGAAGGACGTCGGCGTCACCGGTCTCGGCCTGCCCAACGCCTCGAAGCCGTACCTGATCGACGGGGTGCTCGACTCGGCAGTCCTCTGGAACACCAAGGACCTCGGCTATCTCACCGTGCAGGTAGCCACCGCGCTGGCCAAGGGCACCGCGGTCGCCGGCACGTCGCCGTTCCCGGCCGGCCGCCTCGGCTCGCTCGAGGTCCGCGGCGACAACGTCATCCTCGGCACGCCGTTCACGTTCACCAAGGCCAACGTCGGCGGCTTCGACTTCTAGTAGACCGCTACAGTCCGCTAGCCGGTCCGACGTCCAGTCCGCCCGTTCTCCACCGAAGGAAGCAGATCGATGTCCGTTCAGCCGCCTGTCCAGTCGCCCGCCGCGCCGCCGCTCCCCCGCTGGGACGATGCCGCCACCGCCGGGATGTCCGAAGCGCAGCTTCTCCTCTACCGGTCGAACCTGCTCGGCTCCGACCTGCGCATCACCAACTACGGCGGCGGCAACACTTCTGCCAAGATCCGCCAGCCCGATCCGCTCACCGGCGACGAGGTCGACGTGCTGTGGGTCAAGGGCTCGGGCGGCGACATCGGCAGCATGAAGATGGACGGCTTTGCGACGCTGTATCTCGACAAGCTGCACGCGCTGAAGCGGCGCTACCGCGGTCTCGCCCACGAGGACGAGATGGTCGCCTACTTCCCGCACTGCACGTTCAACCTGAACCCGCGGGCGACCAGCATCGACACGCCGCCGCACTGCTTCACGCCGGCGCGGCACATCGACCACATGCACGCCGACGCGCTGATCGCATTCGCCGCAGCGAAGAACGGCGAGGCTCTGATCGAGAAGGCGTTCGGCGACGAGATCGGCTGGATCCCGTGGATGCGTCCGGGCTTCGAGCTGGGCCTGCGCTGCGAGGCGCTGTGCCAGGCCAACCCGAACATGAAGGGCCTGATCTTCGGCAGCCATGGGCTGGTGAACTGGGGCGAGACGTCGCAGGAGTGCTATCAGCGCACCGTCAGCATCATCGAGCGCGCGGCGGCCTGGCTCGACGCCAACGGCAAGGCCGAGCCGTTCGGCCCGCAGGTCGTCGCGCCGCTGCCGGAGGCGGAGCGGCGCGCGTTCGTCGCCGAGCTCGGCCCGCTCGTGCGCGGCATGCTGAGCGCCACCACGCCCAAGGTGATGCACTACGCCGACGGTCCGGCGATCCTCGAGTTCGTCGGCGCGGCGCGCGGCCCGGAGCTCGCCGCCAAGGGCACGACCTGCCCCGACCACTTCCTGCGCACGAAGATCCTGCCGCTGTGGGTGCCGTTCACCCCGGGCGAGGAGACGCCGGCGCAGCTCGCCGAGAAGCTGGGCCCGCTGGTCGAGCGCTACGCCACCGACTACGCCGCCTACTACGAGCGCTGCAAGCGGCCGGACTCACCGGCGATGCGTGACCCGATGCCGGTGCTGCTGCTGATCCCGGGCATCGGCATGCTCGCCTTCCAGAAGGACAAGCAGACCGCGCGCGTCGCCGCCGAGTACTTCGTCAACACGATCAACGTCGTGCGCTGGGCCGAGGGCGTCGACGAGTACGTGCCGATTCCCGAGCAGGAGGCCTTCGACATCGAGTACTGGCTGCTCGAGGAAGCCAAGCTGCAGCGACTGCCGAAGGCCAAGGCGCTCGAGGGCCGCATCGCGCTGGTCACCGGCGGCGCCGGGGGCATCGGCCAGGCGGTGGCGCGGCGGCTGCTCGCCGAGGGCGCTCACGTCGTGCTGACCGACCGCGACCAGGCCGCGCTCGACGAGGCGCGCGGCGCGCTGGGCAAGGCCGCCGGCGGCGACAAGGTCCGCGGCTTCGTCTGCGACGTGCGCGACGAGTCGTCGGTGACCGCGTCGATGGCCTACGCCGCCGCGGAGTTCGGCGGCCTCGACATCCTGGTGTCGAACGCCGGCATCGCCTCGGCGTCGGCAATCGAGGCGACCACGCTGCAGACGTGGCAGCTCAACATGGACATCCTCGCGACGGGCTATTTCCTGGTCGGCCGCGACGCCTTCGCGCTGATGAAGCGGCAGGGGATCGGCGGCGCGATCGTGTTCGTCGGCAGCAAGAACGCGCTGGTCGCCTCGCCCGGCGCGTCGGCCTACTGCTCGGCCAAGGCCGCGTCGCTGCACCTCGCCCGCTGCCTCGCCGCCGAGGGCGCGCCGATCGGCATCCGCGCCAACGTCGTCAACCCCGACGCGGTGATCCGCGGATCGAAGATCTGGTCGGGGACGTGGCGCAGCGAGCGCGCCGCCAGCAACAAGATCGAGGAGACCGACGTCGAGGACTTCTACCGCCAGCGCAGCATGCTGAAGCGCAGCGTGCTGCCGGAGGACGTCGCCGAGGCCGTCTACTTCCTGGCCTCGCCGCTCTCCGACAAATCGACCGGCAACATCATCAACGTCGACGCCGGCAACCTGACGGCGTTCACCCGATGAGCACGACGACGCTGCCCGAGGTCATCGCGCGCAGCAACGCCCTCCTCCGCGACGCGCTGGAGGAGGACTACGCGCATCTGGGCCGGCAGCTGGCGCGCCGCGGCGTCGACATCGAGCAGATGGTGGCGCGGGCCGCCGCCTTCCGCGTCGCCATTCCGTCGTGGGGCGTCGGGACGGGCGGGACCCGGTTCGCGCGTTTCCCCGGGCCGGGCGAGCCGCGGACGCTGCTGGAAAAGCTCGATGACTGCGGTGTGGTGCAGACCCTGGTCCGCGCCACGCCGGAGATCTCCCTGCACATTCCCTGGGACAAGCCAGCCGACAGCGGCCCCGGCGACGCGGAGGGCATCCGGGCCAAGCTGGAGTCGCTGGGCCTGTCGATCGCGTCGATGAATTCGAACACGTTCCAGGACCAGCCGGGTCAGCCGCTCTCCTACAAGTTCGGCAGCCTCAGCCACACCGACGCGGCTGTGCGCGAGCAGGCGATCGCGCACAATCTGGAGTGCCTGGCGATCGGGCGCGCGCTCGGCGCCACGTCGCACACGGTGTGGATCGGCGACGGTGGCAACTTCCCCGGCCAGATCCACTTCCGCCGCGCGATCGATCGCTACCTCGCGTCGCTGCGCGCGATCTACGCCGAGCTGCCCGATGGCTGGCGGATGTTCATCGAGCACAAGTGCTACGAGCCGGCCTTCTACTCGACGGTCCTCAACGACTGGGGCACCAGCTACCTGTGCGCGCGTGCCGTCGGCGATCGCTGTCTCTCGCTGGTCGATCTCGGGCATCACGCGCCCAACGTCAACATCGAGCAGATCGTCGCCCAGCTCATTCGTCTCGGCGGCCTCGGCGGCTTTCACTTCAACGACAGCAAGTTCGGCGACGACGACCTCGACACCGGATCGATCAAGCCGTTCCAGCTGTTCCTGGTCTTCAACGAGCTGGTCGACGCCGAGCTCGAGGGCGTGGCTGGCTTCGCGCCGGCCTACATGCTCGACCAGTCGCACAACGTCACCGACCCGCTCGAGAGCCTGATGACGAGCGCGATGGAGGTCGTGCGCGCCTACGTCCAGGCCCACCTCGTCGATCGCGCCGCGCTGGCCGAAGCGCAGGCCCACAACGACGCCATCCGCGCCCAGCAGGTGCTGAAGGCGGCCTTCCGCACTGACGTCTCGCCTGTCCTGGCGCGGGCGCGCGTGCACGAAGGGGGCGCGATCGATCCGATCGCGGCCTACCGCGCCAGCGGCTATCGCGCGAAGGTCGCCAAGAAGCGACCCGCCGCGGCTGGCAGCGGATCGGGGATCGTCTAGGCCTCGCATGGACAGCTCGCCTCGCCGCCCGTCCACGCTCTTCCACGACGTCTATCGCGGACCGCGGTGGTGGCCGCTGCTGTCGCTGTCGGCGGTGTCGACGTCCCGCGGCACACAGCGCGTCACCGCGCTGGCCGTCGCGCTGAACGCCGCGGCCATCGTGACCGCCATCCTGAACGTCGAGCTGGGATGGAACGGCGTGCCGCTGCCGTTCGGCCCGCCCTGGCTGGACGTCACGATCTACCCGCCGCTGGTCATCAGCGTCGTCGCGGCCGTCTGGCTGGGCCCGACGTGGGGCATCCTCCCGGCCTATCTGGCCAACGTGGTCTCCGCCGCGTGGAGCGGCATCCCGCCAGCGACCAGTGCCGTCTTCGCCCTCGCCGGCGCGGTCGAGACGGCGATCATCTGGGGGTCGATGGTCACGCTCAACATCTCCCCGGATCTGAGGCGGAAGCGCGACCTCGCGCACTTCGTCGCCATCAGCCTGACGGCACCGGCGGCGGCCTCGCTCGGGGTCCTGATCTGGAACTCGGCCCTCGGCCTCGACTTCGTGGAGGGCCAGCGTGTCTGGCGCGGGTGGGTCGTCGGCGACTTCGCCCTGCTCTCGCTGGTCGCGCTCCCGCTGTTCCGGTTCGCGGGGCCGACCGCGCGGACCTGGATCGACCGGCAGTTCGCCACGCCGCCGCATCAGGACGTGTCGCACCGCCGCAGCGCCATCTTCGCGTCGGTCATCGTCGGCGTGATGGGCGCCCTGTTCGTCTTCGGGATGCTGATGCTGCAGCACTCGCTCGCGCTCTCGCCCGACACCCGGACCGCGTCCGGCGAACTGCTGCGGCCGCGGCTCGACGAGATCCAGTTCTTCGTCGTGCTCGTCGTCGCCGCGCTGGTGCTGACCACCGCGATCTTCTCGACGGGCCTCGCCCGGATCGGCGACCGCCAGCGAGCCCATGCCTCGTACGACAGCCTGACGGGCTGCCTGAACCGCCGCGCCTTCTACGAGCGCTTCGCCGTCGAAGCCGATCGCAGCCGGCGCCTCCGGCAGGGGCTGGCGTTGCTGTTCATCGACGTGGACTTCTTCAAGTCGCTCAACGATCGCTACGGGCACGAGCTGGGCGACCACGTGCTGCAGCAGTTCGCCCAGCGCGTGCAGGCGTCGATCCGCGACACCGACCTGCTGTTCCGCTGGGGTGGCGAAGAGTTCGTGGTGCTCCTCGCTCACTCGTCGCTCGACGACGCGCACGCCGTCGCGGCGTGCGTGCGGGCCGACGTCGCGGCGTCGCCGGTGCTCGCGAGCCCCGCGCACGGGTCGATCCGCGTCACCGTCAGCATCGGCCTCGCGTCGTCGGAGACCGCCGCCGATGGGCCGGACGACCTCGTCGCCAGAGCCGACGCGGCGTGCTACCGCGCCAAGGCTGCCGGGCGCGATGCCATCGCCGTCTAGTCCCCTGGAACCGTGATAGCTGGGACAAGTCCCGGAGCGCGGCGCCCCGCGGGCAAGGCGCGACGAGGAAGAATATTGGGCAGATTCGACTGAGGAGCAACGCCGCCCCCGGGGATGCCCCGCCCGGGAATCGTTCTAGAAATCACGGTTTCAGGGGACTAGCCGGCGGCGATCTTGAGTCGGCCGGAGAGCGCGCGCCAGACGTCGGACGCTCGCGGCTCGAAACGGCGCAGCTCGACGCCGCGGGCGAGCGCGGCGCGCCCCTCGGCGATCGAGCCGAGCGTCCCGGCCGCCACGGCCTGGACGATGACGTTGCCGGCGGCGGTCGCTTCGACCGGGCCGGCCAGGACCGGCTTGCCGGTCGCATCCGCGGTGGCCTGGTTCAAGTAGGCGTTGCGCGAGCCGCCGCCGACGACGTGGATCCCCGCGATGGGCGCGCCGGTGAGGCGCTCGATCGCCGCGACGACCCGCGCGTAGCCGAGCGCCAGCGAATCGAAGATCACGCGCGCCAGCTCGATCGGCGTTTCCGGGCAGGGCTGCCCGGTCGCGGTGAGCTGCGTCCGGATGGCGCCGACCATGCTCGGCGGGTTGAGCAGGCCGAAGTCGTCGACGTCGATGACGCCGGCCGGATCCGGGACCCGCGCCGCGCCGGCGACGAGCGCGTCGAGGTCAGGAGCCGCGCTGCCCCATTCGCGGCGGCAGCCCTCGAGGATCCACAGCCCCATGACGTTGCGCAGGAAGCGGATCGTCCCGCCGGCACCGCCTTCGTTGGTGAAGTTGGCGGCGGCGGCCTCCGCGGTCAGGAGCGGCATGGTGCGCTCGACGCCGACGAGGGACCACGTCCCCGACGAGATGAACGCCCAGCCGGGCGTGAGCGGCGTGCCGACCACGGCGCTCGCCGTGTCGTGCGTCGCCGGCGCCACCACGCGGATCGGCTCGCCGCCGAGGTCCGCGTGCAACGATGGCCGCAGGGCACCGAGATCCGTCCCGGGCTCGACCAGCGCCGGCATCAACGCGCGCGGCAGGCCCAGCCGCGCGAACAGCGCGTCGTCCCACTGCCGCGACGAGGCGTCCAGCAGCTGCGTCGTCGAGGCATCGGTGTACTCGCCGCTGCGCGCCCCGCTGAGGAACAGGTGACACAGGTCCGGCATCAGCAGGATGCCGTCGGCGTCGGGTGACAGCCCGTCGCGAACGTGCGCGACGAGCTGGTAGATCGTGTTGATCGGCAGGAACTGGATGCCCGTCCGCGCGAAGATCTCCGAGCGCGGCACCCGCGCCAGCACCGCGGCCATCACGCCGTCGGTGCGCGGGTCGCGATACGAGATCGGCTCCTCGACGAGCCGTCCGTCGCGATCGACCAGGCCGTAGTCGACACCCCAGGCGTCGACGCCGATGCTCCCCAGCGTGCGGCCGGCTGACGCGGCGGCCACCCGTGCCGCCCTGAGGCCCGCGACCAGCCCGGCGTGCAGCGCGGTCATGTCCCAGCGCAGGCGGCCGTCGCTCGACCGCGGGCCGTAGGTGAAGCGATGCACTTCCTGGAGCGTCAGCCCGTCGTCGCCGACGTGGCCGAGGAAGGCGCGGCCACTGCCGGCCCCGAGATCGATGGCGACGTGCATCTAGTCCCCTGTAACCGTGATAGCTCACGGCGTGCGATCGAGGCGGAAGACTTCGGTCAGCTCCCGCGACACCGGCCGCTGATCGGCGTGCGACGGCATCAGCGGCGCCATCGACGTCCACCACCGCCGGCAGACGTCCGTCTCGGCGATGGCGTTCCAGCGCGCCTCGTCCTCGATCTCGGCGTAGCCGAACAGATCGCGCGTCTCGGGATCCAGGAAGATGCTGTACTCGCGCACGCCGTGCGCGCGCAGCACGGCCTCGAGCTCGGCCCAGATCGGCTGGTGACGGCGCGCGTACTCCGCCTCACAGCCAGGATGAACGGACATCCGGAACGCCTTGCGCATGAGCGGGCTCGAAGGACGACGGAGCGGCCGCAGCTACTGCGCGTCAGCCTTGATGCGCTCGATCTCCTCGCGCACCAGCCGCTCGGCGATCTCGAGCACGCGCTCGGAGATGATCGCGTCGATGCGCGCGTCGGTCAGGCGATGGAGGATCTTCTGGGCCACGGCGTCAGCGAACACGTCGAGGTCGATGCCGTCGAGGGCAGCCTGATCCGGCACGTCGGCGCGCAGCGCGACCGGCGACGCCGGCGCCGCGGCCTGCAGCGGCTCGGCCGGGATCGCATCAGCGGGCGTGGGCGCCTCCGCCGCGGCGTCGGGCAGGTCGACCACGATCGCGGTCTTCGTGACCACGACGCCAGCGACCGGGATCTCGGCGACCGCAGCTTCCGCCGCCTCGGCGGCAACGGCCTGGAACGCGACCGTCTCGGCGGCCGCCTCGACGGAGGCGCCGGACTGACCCGTCGTCCACTCGACGGCCGGCATCGGGGCGGGTGCGCCGACCATCTCGATCGGGCCGGCGACGACGGTTGCGCCGGCACCCTCTTCGGCGTCGAGCAACGCCGAGAAGGCGTCGACGAGCTTGGGGGAATCGTCCGCCGGCGTCGCGGCGGCGGCGGCGGCGGCCGGGAAGGCGAGCGACGGCCGCTGGATCATCACGGTCTCGGCGTCCGTCGATCGATCGACGGCGGCTCCCGACGCGACACCGGCGATCGCGGCCAGGTCACCGGCCGATTCCGGCGCGGTACTCAAGCCGGCCGTGGCCAGCGCTTCGTCCAGGCGGCGGAAGTAGTCGTCCACCGCAATGCTGTCCGTGCCCGGCGCTGCCTGGGCCGGCGCTTCAGCCGCGGCGGGCGCGCCCTCCCGTTCGAGAGGCACGGTCAGGAAGCCGGGAACGTTCGGCGGTTCGCCGAGGAGCCTGCGGACCAGCGCCGTGGCCACGTGGGGCTCGAATGGCTTGGAGAGCACACCGTCGATGCCGAGGGCGCGCGACCGCGCCTCCTCGACCGGCTCGGCGGCGCCGGTCAGTAGGACCACGCGGATGTCGCGGGCCAGCTCCGGCGAGCGCTTCACGTACTCGGCGACGGCGTAGCCGTCCCGGCCCGGCATGCTGAGGTCGGCGAGCACGATCTGCGGGCGCTCGCGGTCGATGGCCTCGACGGCCTGATCGCCGTCCCCGACGGCGATCACCTCGATGCCTTCGCCTTGAAACGTCAGCGCGATGACCCGCTGCACGGTGATGCTGTCGTCAGCGAGCAGGAGCTTTGGGATCATGGCAACCGGAGCCTAACGGCCCACCCTTCCCGGGTCAAGCGATCACACGTCGAGCGTGCATCGTGACAGGCCCGCACGATGGCCCGCCAGCCCGACATATCGACACAACCGGGCTAACTCGTGACTCGAAACGCGACCAGCTGTTTGGTGGGGGCCTGCTCGCCGGGCAGTGCCACTTCGAGCAGGAAGTCGCCGGCGGGCAGGTTGGCGAGCGGAATGTCCGCCTCGAAGTCGGCCGATCCCCGGCCCGCCGCGGGGCGGATCTGGACGTCGGCCATCCGGGTGCCGCCGCGGTTCAAGAGGCGCGCGGTGGGCGTCGCCGTCCCACCGCCGGGTGCGTAGGCCTGGAAGCGCACGTGCAGTCGCTCGGTCCGGCTGAACTCCCGGGCGGTCGTCGGCCGTGGGTTGGCGTCGGCGAGCAGCAGGTTGACGTCGCGCTGTGTGCGCGCCCGATAGAGGGCCAGCACCGACAGCATCGGCTCCGCTTTGGCGTAATCGGGCACGACCAGGTCGCGGAAATCGGAATCGAGGACCTGGCCGGCGGCGCCTTCGACCGACATGCGCAGCTGCAGCGGCCCCGGCGGCGCCTGGAAGGTGATGCGGCCGCCGCCCGCCTCGCTGGCGGGCGCCCCCGGCGTCGCCGGCGCGGCCGGCGCGGGTGCGGCGGCCGGGGCGGGCCCCGTGCCGCGGGAGTATGCCGGGCCGGGCTGCCCGCCCGCCCGGACCGCGCGCTGCGCCGCCGCCACGCGGCGCGCGCCCGTCCC
>JANOIR010000121.1:0-32750 GCA_031407765.1 Vicinamibacteraceae bacterium | reverse complement strand
TCCCGGATGACGGACAGGCTGTTGGCGAACAACGCCGACACGTCGACCGGGTCGAGGTCGAGCGTCATCTTGCCGGCTTCGACCTTCGAGAGATCGAGAATGTCGTTGATGAGCGCCAGCAGATGATTGCCGCTGCTGAAGATGTCGCCGATGAATTTGCGCTGTCGCTCGGTCATCTGACCGACGAGGCCGTCCCTGAGCACCTCGGAAAAGCCAATGATGGCATTGAGCGGCGTCCGCAGCTCGTGCGACATGTTGGCGAGGAATTCGGATTTCATCCGGCTGGCGGCCACCAGCTCGATGTTATTGAGCTGCAGCGCCTGTTCGAGTCGCTGCCGCTCCTCGTCGATCAGCTGACGCGCCGTGTTGTCGGTGCCGATCAGCAGGTAGCCGATGATGGCGTCCTGCGTGTCGCGCAGGGCCGTGACCGAGACCACCGCCGGGAAGCGGCTGCCGTCCTTGCGGATGTACGTCAGCTCGTAGATGTCCTCGATCCCGCGCGAGGCTTTGAACACCAGAGCCTCGAAGCCTGGGGTAATCGGCGTGCCCAGTTCGACGCTGAGGCTCGCGGCGCGGGCCAGGACCTCCTGCGGATCGGAGATATCGGCCGGCGTGATCTTGTTCATCACGTCGACGGCGGCGTAGCCGAGCATGCGCTCCGCGCCGACGTTGAAGATCTGGATGACGCCCTTGGCGTCGGTGGCGATGCTCGAGAAGTTGGCGCTGTTGAAGATCGCGCTCTGCAGCGCTCCCGCCTTGAGCAGCGCCTCTTCCGCATGCTTGCGGGCGGTCACGTCGGTGCGGACGGAGATGTAGCGCTTGGTGGGTCCATCTTCGTCCATGAAGGGCGCGATGATGCTGTCGACCCAGTAGAACGAGCCGTCCTTGGCAAGGTTGCAGATTTCCCCGCGCCAGGGCCGGCCGGCGGCGATCGTCTGCCACATGTCTTTCCAGAACGCGAGCGGCTGGACGCCGGAGTTGACGATGCGGTGGGTCTTCCCCAGCAGCTCGTCCCTGCTGTAGCCCGAGATCTTGCAGAAGCCATCGCTGACGTCGATGATTGCGCCCGATCGGTCGGTGACCGAGACGATCGAATGCAGATGGATCGTGCGCAACAGCTCGTAGTTCCCGCGCAGCTTCTCTTCGGCCCGCTGGCGCGCGGTGTTGTCGGTGCCGATCAGCAGGAAGCCGATGATGACGTCGGCGGCATCACGCAAGGCCGTGACCGACACCACCGCCGGGAAGCGGCTGCCGTCCTTGCGGATATACGTCAGCTCGTAGATGTCCTCGATCCCGCGTGAAGCTTTGAAAATCAGCGCCTCGAAGCCCGGGGCGATGTGCGTCCCGAGCTCGACGCTCAGGCTGGCGGCGCGGGCCAGGACTTCTTCCGGATCGGAGATGTCGGCCGGCGTGATCTTGTTCACCACGTCGACGGCGGCGTAGCCGAGCATGCGCTCCGCGCCGACGTTGAAGATCTGGATGACACCGTTGGCGTCGGTGGCGATGCTCGAGAAGTTGGCACTCTCGAAAATGGCCCGCTGCAAGGCCCCCGCCTTGAGCAGCTCCTCTTCCGCCTGCTTGCGGGCGGTGTTGTCGGTGCCGATCAACAGGTAGCCGATGATGGCGCCCTGCCCGTCGCGCAGGGCCGTCACCGACACCACCGCCGGGAACCGGCTGCCATCTTTGCGGATGTAGGTCAGCTCGTAGATGTCCTCGATGCCGCGCGACGCCTTGAAGATCAGGGCCTCGAAGCCGGGCGCGATCGAGGTGCCGAGCTCGGCGCTGAGCGCGCTGGCGCGAACCACGACTTCATCCGGATCGGAGATGTCGGCGGGCGTGATCCGGTTCATCACCTCGGCGGCGGTGTAACCCAGCATCCGCTCCGCGCCGACGTTGAAGATCTGAATGACGCCTTTGGCGTCCGTGGCGATGCTCGAGAAGTTGGCGCTGTTGAAGATCGCGCGCTGCAGGGCGGTTGCGTTGAGCAGCGCGTCTTCCGAGCGCAGCCGTTCACGGGTGGCGACGTCGAGGCGGCGGCGCGCTCGATGGACGGCTTCGTTCAGGCCGCTGATCACGACGCCCGAAAGGACGATGAACACGAGCTGCAGGCGCTCGGCTGTCGCCGCCACCTGCAAGCTGTAGAACGGGAACAGCAAGTAGTAGCTGGCGGCGAGGTAGGAAAGGGCCGTGGCCAGCAGACCTGCGCGCAGCCCACCCAGGTACCCGCACAGCATGATCGGGACGGTGAACACCACCAGCGTCGGCTGGCCGTCCAACGGGCCATCGAGCGCCAGGCGCAAGAGGAGGGTGGCGGCCGTCGCCACAACCGCCAGTAGGTAGGCCTGCGGGGCCTTGAGCGGGACCAAGTTCTGACGGTAGCCCCCGCACGCGGGGGGCGCTGTGCTGTTTGGCACAGGGTGATTGTCGTCACCGCACCCGGTGGCGCTCTTGTCCCAGGACGCGTCCGACAGTACGCTTCCCCGGACATGCAGATGCCGTCTCTCCTCCTACGAACGGGCGCACTCGCCGCCACCCTCCTCGTGTCCGCCTGCAGTTCGACCAAGACGCCCAGTGAGCCGGTGGTCACCCCGGACACCTGGGCCGTCGTCGACGGGCGGGCGATCACCAAGGACGCCACCGAAAAGGCCTTCCGGCGCGTCCGCGATCCGAACGAGACCCTCTCCGCCGAAGAGGCGATGGGCGCCAGGCTGTCGGTGCTCGACGATCTGATCCTCCAGGACCTCCTCGTCGCCAAGGCCCCGGCGCTGAAGATCGAGGTACCGGCCGCCGACCTCGACGCCGCCTTCACCAACGCCCGAGGCAGCGTCACCGACGAGCAGTTCAAGCAGGAGCTGACTCGACGCAGCCTGACCGAGGCGGACGTGCGCGACGGCCTGCGTCGCCAGCTATTGGCCGAGAAGGTGGTCGAGCAGGAGGTGTCGAAGCAGGTCACGATCGGCGATCCGGACGTGACGCAGTTCTTCGAGGCCAATCGCGCCCAGTTCAACCTGGCCGAGGAGGCGTATCACATCGCCCAGATCGTCATCACGCCGCAGCGCGACCCGCAGGGTGGGGCCGACGACGCAACGACGCCGCAGGCGGCGGCCGCCAAGGCGCAATTGATCATGCAGAGGCTGAAGGGCGGCGCCTCGTTCCGCGAGCTGGCGACCAGCTACTCCGAAGATCCCACGTCGGCCCAGCGCGGCGGCGACATGGGCTTGATCCCGGTCTCCCAGCTGCAGCAGGCGCCTCCCGCGCTCCGCAATGCGGTGCTGAACAAGACTCCGGGCACGGTGAACGTGGCAGGCTCGGGCAACGGGGCCTTCACGATCGTGCTGGTGGTGGCGCGCGAGGCCGCCGGGCAGCGCGACCTCTCGACGCCTGGCGTCAAGGACCAGATCAGGAACACGCTGAAGGCCCGCAAGGAGGCGCTGCTTCGCGCGGCCTATCTGACCGCGCTGCGCAGCGACGCCACGGTCGTGAACTACCTGGCGCGTCGGGTGGTCCAGGCCAAGGGCACGCCGTCCACCTAACCTACTCGCCCCGCGGGGCGATCGTGAAGCCATCGTCGTAAGGTGTGATTCTTGCAGGGTTGCGACCGCTCGCTCCCCGCATCACACACCAGAACGAGGAATGGTCATGGACGCTCGGTACTCGCCCTCCGTCGTGCACGCAACGTGTCTTCTCCTTGCGATTGGCGTGGCCGCGCGCACGCCGGCGGCCGCCGCCACACTGCCCGCCGGGTTCACCGAGGCGCAGGTCGCGACGGGCCTCGCGAGCCCCACGGCGATGCAGTTTGCGCCCGACGGACGCCTGTTCGTGTGCGAGCAGGGCGGACGGCTGCGTGTGATCAGGGACGGCGTGCTGCTGCCGGCACCGTTCGTGACACTTACGGTGAACGCCTCGGGAGAGCGCGGGCTGCTCGGCGTCGCCTTCGATCCGGCCTTCCAGCTGAATCAGTACGTGTATGTCTATTACACCGCGACCACGCCGACTGTTCACAATCGCATCAGCCGTTTCACGGCGAACGGCGACGTCGCCCAGCCCGGCAGCGAGGTGGTCATCCTCGAGCTCGACAATCTGAGCGGGGCCACCAACCACAACGGAGGTGCGCTCGCGTTCGGGGTCGACGGCAAGCTGTACGCCGCCGTCGGCGAGAATGCCAACGGCGCGAACGCCCAGACGCTGGCAAACCTGCACGGCAAAATGCTCCGCCTCAACAGTAGCGGCTCTTTTCCTACCGACAACCCGTTCTACACCACGCCTACCGACCGGAGAGGCGCCATCTGGGCGCTCGGCCTGCGCAACCCGTTCACCTTCGCGTTCAATCCGAACGGCCCGGAGATGTTCATCAACGACGTCGGCCAGAACACCTGGGAAGAAATCAACGATGGTCGGGCCGGCGCCAACTACGGCTGGCCTGACACCGAAGGGCCGACGGGCGACCCGCGATTCGTGTCGCCGCGCTCTTCGTACAACCACACGAACGGCTGCGCCATCACCGGCGGCACCTTCTACTCGCCGCTCAACGCGCGATTCCCAGCCGACTACTCCGGCGACTACTTCTTCGCTGATTTCTGCGGCGGCTGGATCCGCCGGCTCGATCCCAACGCTGGCAACACCGTCACCAACTTCGCGACCGCCATTACCTCGCCCGTCGATTTGAAGGTGAGCGACGACGGCTACCTGTACTACCTCGCGCGCGGGTCTGGCGCGTCGACGGGGGTCGTCTATCGCATCGACTTCGTGGCGAGCGCGCCATCGATCACAGCTCAGCCGGCCAGCCAGACCGTCGCGGTGGGCGCTACGGTCACGTTCAGCGTGAGCGCGTCTGGTGCGGCGCCCCTGCGCTACCAGTGGCGGCGCAACGGCGCCAATATCGCCGGCGCGACCGGCCAGACCTACACGATCGCCTCCGCCGCCCAGTCGGACAGCGGCGCGCGCTTCAGCGTTGTCGTGACCAACGATCTCGGCAGCGCCACCAGCGCCGACGCGGTGCTGACGGTCACCACGAATCAGGCCCCGACTGCGACGATCGTGCAGCCGGCAACGGGCACGCCCTACGCCGGCGGGACGATCATCACCTATTCAGGGACGGCCTCCGATCCCGAAAGCGGCTCGCTGCCCGCCAGCGCCTTCACGTGGCAGGTCGATTTCCACCACGATACGCACGCCCACCCGTTCCTCGGCTCGACGTCGGGGACGACAGGCGGGTCGTTCACGATCCCGACCACGGGGGAAACGGCCGCCAACGTGTGGTACCGCATCTACTTGACCGTTCGCGATCCAGGTGGTCTCACCCACACCGCGCAGCGCGACGTCTTCCCGCGGACGGTCCAGCTCACGCTCGCGACGAGCCCGGTGCCGCTCCAGCTCCGCCTCGACGGACAGCCGGTGCCAACGCCCACGACCTTCACGGCCGTCGTCGGCATGGTTCGAACCATCGGCGCGACGACGCCGCAGGCGTCGGGCGGCACCACGTACGAGTTCGTGTCATGGTCCGACGGCGGCGCGGCCTCGCACAACGTCTCGACGCCAGCCGTCAACACCACCTACACCGCGACCTACCGCGTCGTGACCGGCGGAACGGGTACCGGCCTGGCGGCGACCTACTACAACAACGCCGACTTCACCGGCACGACCGTGGCCCGCACCGATCCGACCGTGAATTTCGACTGGGCCTCGGGCTCGCCCGCCCCCGCCATCGCCGCCGACACGTTCAGCGTCCGATGGACGGGCCAGGTGCAGCCGCAGTTCTCCGAAACCTACACGTTCTACACGCAGAGCGATGACGGGGTCAGGCTGTGGGTGAACAACGTCCCCGTCGTGAACAACTGGACGGACCATGGCGTGATCGAGAACAGCGGGACGATCGCGCTCACGGCCGGGCAGCGCTACGACATCAGGATGGAGTTCTACGAGAACGGCGGGCTGGCCACCGCCCGCCTGCTCTGGAGCAGCCCGTCGACGCCGAAGGCCGCCGTGCCGGCGGCCAGCCTGTATCCCTCGGCGCCGTCACCGGTCGCGATCTCGATCAATTTCCAGCCTGCGGCAGCGCCCGTCCCCGTCGGGTACCTGGTCGACGGCGGCCTCGTCTATGCCAGTCGCGGCAACGGCCAGACCTACGGGTGGACGATCGACAACACGGCGCAGACCCGGGACCGGAACGCGTCGAACTCGCCGGATCAGCGCTACGACACGCTCACGCATCTCCAGAAGCCGGCCAATCCCGATGCGGTCTGGGAGATCGCGGTCGCGAACGGCACGTACCGGGTGCGCGTCGTCTCCGGGGACGCCTCGAACATCGACAGCGTGTTTCGGACGACGGTCGAAGGCGTGCTCACCGTGAACGGCACTCCGTCGACCTCGACCCGATGGCTCGAGGGCACGTCGACGGCGACGGTCACCGACGGGCGCCTCACGATTCGCAGCGCCGCGGGCGCGAGCAACAACAAGATCTGCTTCGTCGAGATCACACCGCCCTGAGTCACTCCTGGCGTCGCTGGCGGCGCGGCTCGCGCCTCCACTCAGCTCAGCCCAGCCGAGCGCGCCTTGGCCGGTGACGTCGCGGACACGCTCTGCAGAAACATCAGCAGGTCGCCGTTCAGCCGTTCCTTGTGGGTGTCGGTGAGGCCGTGCGGTGCGCCCTCGTAGACGATCAGCGTCGCGTGTGGCACGAGCCGGGCCGCCGCGCGAGCCGCGGCGTCGATCGGCACGATCTGATCGTCGTCGCCGTGCAGGATGAGGGTCGGCTTGTCGAAGGCGCGCAGGTCGTCGGTGAAGTCGGTGGCCGAGAATGCGGCGATGCAGTCGTAGGCGTTCTTGTGTCCGGACATCATGCCCTGCAGCCAAAAGCTGTCGATCATGCCCTGCGACGGGCTCGCGCCAGCCCGGTTGAACCCGAAGAACGGACCACTGGCGAGCTCGCGGTACAGCTTCGACCGATCGACCAGGCTCGCCGCGCGCAGACCGTCGAAGACGTCGATGGGCAGCCCGCCGGGGTTGCGCTCGGTGCGCAGCATCAGCGGCGGCACCGCCGAGATCAGGCCGAGCGACGCGATGCGACCGGTTCCATGCCGGCCGACGTAGCGGGCCACTTCGCCACCGCCGGTCGAGAAGCCAAGGAGCGACACGTCGCGCAGGTCGATGTGCTCGAAGAGCTGCGCGAGGTCGTCGGCGTAGTGGTCCATGTCGTTGCCGTCCCACGGCTGCGAGGAACGGCCGTGACCGCGCCGGTCATGGGTGACGACACGGTAGCCGTTGGCAGCGAGGTGGAGGGCCTGGCTTTCCCAGCTGTCCGAGCTGAGCGGCCAGCCGTGGCTCAGGACGACGGGGGCGCCATCCTTCGGCCCCCAGTCCTTGAAATAGATGGTCACGTCGTCACGGGTTGTGAACGTTGGCATGCTGCTGTCGGCTCCTTCGAAGGGGCGAATCTCGTATTCCCTCTGTGCCCAGCCTACTCCCTACGTGCGTCGCCCGCGTCGCGGCTCGCGCCACTCGGAAGCGGCCAGGTCGGAGATGTGCGCCGACACCTCGGCCAGCCCATAGCGGACATGCGCCCGCATCGCCGCATCCGCCCGGGCCGGGTCGCCCGACACCAGGCCCGCGGCCAGTAGCGAGTGAAAATGCGGCGGCAGCGGCGTCCGCCGACCCGCGACGTCGAACAGCCAGTTGAGGATGAGCACGTGGTTGCGCTCGATCATCTGGCGCAGCTGCGGGCTGCGGGCGCCGTCCGCGATCTGCATGTGCAGCCGGACGTGCCGTTTGTGCACGCGGAAGCCCAGCGCCGGATCGGGGCCGCGGGCGGCGAGGCGCTCGAACAGGCGATCGACCTCCCGCGCAGCGCGCTCGATTGCGCGCCGATCGGCCGGCGTCGCCCGCTCCGCGAAGAGTCGCGCGGCCTGCGTCTCGAGCGCCTCGCGTATCTCGTAGAGCTGGCGGACGTCGGCGGCGGTGGGCACCCGGACGCGCGTGCCGGCACGGGCTCGCGTCTCCAGCAGACCATCCTCCTGCAGCCGGCGCAGCGCCTCGGTGACCGGCAGGACGCTCATCCCCAGCTCGCGGGCGACGCGTCGTCGCGACACCGGCGTGCCGGGCGGGAGTTGCCCATTCAGGATGTCGTCGCGGATAGCCAGGTAGGCGCGGTCGCTGAGGCTGGGCTCTTGCGGCGTCGTCGGTGCACGTCGCGCGACGCGCGTTTTGCGGGCCTCGTGAACGTTCACAGGCGTTGAGCCCGACGTCGGAGTGCGCTGCGGGAGGCGCGCAGGCTTGGGCATGTCACGGGGCCTGCGAGTCACGCGGCGGAATCGTGGACGCTTGACCACGTCTGAAGCCGCATGTTAGGTATCACTGACATTTCAGTTTGAGTACTCTACTCCACGTCCCGAACATTATCGTTCCGGGCCGAGCGGAAGAGAACAGGCCGCACGGGGATACGACCGCTGCGCGTCTTCGTTGAAACGGAGGCTTACATGTCCCCGAGGTTCTTGGCGACGATCTGGGTTCTGCTGCTCGCCTTCAGTGCGGTCGGACGGGCGCAGGCGCCTTCCGGCGAGATCAGTGGCGTCGTCACCGATCCGAGCGGCGCGCCGATGCCCGGCGTGACGATCACGCTGACCAACCAGGGCACCAACGCCGTCCGCGAGCTCCAGACCAACGAGTCGGGGCTGTACGTGATGCCGGCGATCCCGCCTGGCGTCTATACGCTCAAGGCCACGCTCAGCGGGTTCCGCACCTTGGAGCGCAAAGACATCACCGTCCAGGTGGGCAGCGCCAGCCGGATCCCGATCACGCTGGAGGTCGGCCAGCTCACCGAGGTGGTCGAGATCACCGGCGGCGCGCCGCTGCTGCAGGCCTCGAACTCGGCGGTCGGCACGGTCATCGAGAACCGGGCGATCGTCGAGCTGCCGCTGAACGGACGCAACTACCTGCAGCTCGCTTCGCTCATTCCGGGGGCCACGACCAACGGTCCCTCGTCCAGCCAGGGCAAGCAGCGCATGGGCGGGCAACGCAACAGCTTCGCGCTGAACGTCGCCGGCCAACGCATCCACTACAACCACTACTCGCTGGACGGGGTCGAGAACACCGACCTGAACTTCAACTCCTACATGCTGCTGCCGTCGGTGGACGCGCTGCAGGAGTTCAACGTCCTCTCCGGGTTGTTCGACGCCGAGTACGGCCGGGCGATCGCCCAGATCAACGCGTCGACCAAATCGGGCACCAACCAACTCCATGGGACGGTCTTCGAGTTCGCGCGCCATTCGTCGCTGGACGCCAAGAACTACTTCGATCGCGACGATCGGCCGATCCCGCCGTTCAAGCGCAACCAATATGGCGCCACGCTCGGCGGCCCGGTCGTCATTCCCAAGCTCCTGAACGGCCGCGACAAGCTGTTCTTCATGTTCAACTGGGAGGGGCTGCGCGAGACCAAGTCACTGACGGGGACGCCGTCGGTGCCGCTCACCGCCTGGCGGACGGGCGACTTCTCCGGCTTGCGCGATGCCAGCGGCAACCTGATTCCCATCTACGATCCGGCGACGCGCGTCTTCGACACCGCCGGCAACGTGCTCCAGGCGCCGACGCCGTTTCCCGGCAACCGGATCCCGCTGAACCGCATCCACCCCATCTCGCGCCAGCTGCTCGAGTACTGGCCGCTGCCGCTCGAGGAGCGGACCGGCGTCAATTTCGTGAACGACGAGGCGCGCCGCGTCGACGCCGACCAGTACACGTATCGCCTCGACTTCACGCAGAGCGCGGACGCGAGCTGGTTCTTCCGGCACAGCTTCTCGCACGAGCTCGGCTACGACCCGTTCGCCATCCCCGACATGGGGAGCAACACCGACACCGACGTCCAGCAGCTGGCGCTCGGCTTCACCCGGGTCTTCGGGTCGAACAAGCTGAACGATCTGCGCTTCGGCGTCGGCAAGCTGAAGAACGCACATATTTCTCCCCGTGCCAACGTCGACAACGTGGTCGGGCGGCTCGGCATCAACCTGCCGAACGACAACCCGCTGTATTGGGGCGTGCCGAACATCGGGGTCACCGGCCTGTCGGGGATCGGCGAAGAGAGCGACGCGCCGTTCATCAACGACGACACGACGCTGCAGGTCGTGGACAATTTCACCTGGACGCTGGGGAAGCACTCGTTCAAGTTCGGCGGCGAGCTGCGGCACGTCCGCTACGACCAGATCGGCGGCGTCGTGACGCGCGGCCGGTGGGCCTTCGACGGCCGCTACACGCAGAACCCGCTGCTGCCGGCGGCGCAGCGCGGCGGCGCAGCCTTCGCCGACTTCCTGCTCGGACACTTCAATCGGTCGGAAGGGCAGGTCGGCGCGCCGATTGCGAACTTCCGATCCAACTACTTCGCCCTCTACGCGCAGGACAGCTGGAAAGTCGGGCAGAACCTCACCGTCAACTATGGCCTGCGCTGGGAGTACGACCAGCCGTTCACGGACCAGAACGACGCGATCGTGAACATCGACTTCGACTGGGCCAACTCGCACCCGCCGATCTTCGTGCGGACCGGCGAGGGCGATCCCTACGAGGGCAATCCGCCCTTCCAGCTGGCCCCGACGGTCGAGTACGTGCGCGACGGCCGGTTCGGACGCGGCGCCTACCGGAGCGACAAGAACGACATCGCGCCGCGGCTGGGGATCGCCTGGATGGCGACCCCCAAGACCGTGGTGCGCGCCGGCAGCGGCATCTACTACGTCCGCGACATCGGCAACGCGGTGTTCGACACGGTGCGCAACGCGCCGTTCACCATCCGCCGCGACGAGCCGGCCGAGACATTCCGGCCGAACCTGAGCTACGAGCAGCCGTTTGCCCGGACTGGCGCGCCGACCTTCATCCTGGCCGCTCAATGGGACGAGCCATCGAGCTACGTCGGCCAGTGGTCGCTCGGCGTCCAGCGCGAGCTGACCGACAGCATGAGCCTCGACGTCACCTATTTCGGTTCGGCCGGCGTCCACCTTCGTCGGCTCATGAGCTACAACAACCCCGAGCCGAGCCAGCTCGCGAATTCGAACCTGGCGCGGCCGTTCCCCCAGTTCGGCAGCATCCAGGTGATGAGCGCGCCCGGCCATTCCAGCTACCACGCGCTCTACCTGAAGGTGCAGCGGCGCTTCTCCCAGGGCCTCAGCCTCCTGAGCTCGTTCTCGTACAGCAAGTCGATCGATAACGGCAGCGGCGTCCGCACCACCGACGGCGACTCCCTGACCCCGTCGAACAACTACAACCTCGAGCTCGAGCGCGGGCTCTCAGCCTTCGATTTCCGCCGCCGCTGGACCACGTCGTGGCTCTGGGATCTCCCGGTTGGCAAGGACAAGCGGTGGCTGAACCGCGGCGGCGTGCTCGACGCGATCGCCGGCGGCTGGCAGATCGGCGGGATCGTGACGCTCCAGGACGGCTTCCCGCTCACCGTCTTGTGCGGCGGCGGCACGATCCAGAACGGCGGCGGCGTCTGCTATCCCGATCCGACGGGCGAGGAGTGGCAGCTGTCGGCCGACGAGCGCACGCGCACCCGGTGGTTCAACACCAACGCCTTCGTCGACCGCAACCCGGCCGGGGGGCCGTTCCGCTACGGCACCGTGGCCCGCAACTCGCTGATCGGCCCAGGGATCGTCAGCGTCGACGCCTCCGCCAACAAGCGCTTCGCGCTGACGGGGAGGACGTACGCCGAGCTGCGGATCGAAGTCTTCAACGTGGGCAACCATCCGATCTGGAACCAGCCTGGAAATACCCTGCGCACGCCGACCTTCGGCCAGATCACCAGCACGCGGATGGACTCGCGGCAGGTGCAGATCGGGATGAAGCTGGTGTTCTGAGCGCTCAGTTGCGCAACGTTTCCACCACAGTCGTCACCCCTCTGTAGCGCCGTCCGTGGGCTTCGGGATGCACGCTCGCACCCGCGACCCCTCGGCCGCAAGAGAGGTGACCGTTGTTCCTGCGAAGACGCGAGATTCGTTTCGGGCGAGGGCGAACGCTGCTGGTCGCGGCCATCGCCGCCGGCGTATCGGGCACGCTGCTGCCGTCCGCCCGCGCCGACACTCTCCCCACGCCGATCGCGGTGCCGCTGATCGGCACGCAGGGCGTCGCGGCGCCTTATCCGTCGCGCCAGGTCGTGACGCCGCGGATTGGGCCCGGGGCGTCGTTGGCAGTCCGGATCGTTCTCCACGCGGTGACGCACCCCTGCCCCGAGGACCTGGCTGTCCTGCTGGTGCGGAACAACTCCGAGAAGTACCTGCTGATGTCGAACGCCGGCGGGTGTCGGCCGCTCCAGGGCACCGGTGTGACCTTCGTGTCCGACGCGGTCCCGTTTCCGGATGCCCAGGCGTCGGCGCCCGCCTACGGCGCGTTCCTCACCGTGGGCCCTTCCATCTACGGGGCCCCTCCGACCTTCCCGGCACCGGCCCCGCCGGGACCCTACACCCTGGGCATGCCGTCCCGCCTCGCGCCGTCGGGTACCTGGGATCTCTACGTGATGGACACCGGGGCTGCGCAGCGCGGCGTGATTGCCGGTGGCTGGTCGTTCAGCTACTCGACCGTGATTGAAAAGCCGGCCTCCCAGACCAACGTCGCGCTGCCGGGCGACAGCAGCGGCGCCGGACCCGCGGCGGTCTACCCCATCACCTTCGATCTGTCCGAGGTGCCCTCGACCATACCGGTCACGCTCGCCCAGATCGCCGTCACGCTGACCCATACGTTCCCCGACGACATCCGCATGGCGCTGCAGTCGCCGAGCGGGACCACCGTCATGTTGATGGCCAACGTCGGGGGCGGCACCGACATTCCCGCCGGCAGCGTCCTGGAGTTCCAGGACGGGAGCCAGGCGATGCCCGACGAAGGCGCCATTGCCAGCGGCGAATACCGGCCGACGGCCGTCCTCCTGTCCACGTTGCTCGCGCCTGCGCCGGCAGGCCCGTACGCGTCGACGATGGCGGCCTTCATCGGCGAACCGGCCCGCGGCACCTGGCGGCTGTGGGCCATGGACGATCTGGGTGGCGACACCGGGCTGATCGCGCAGGCGACGCTGACGCTGCGGACCGAAGTGTTTCCGGACATCCAGCTCACCGCGCCACCCACCACGTCGACCCAGCCGTTCGTGCGTCTGAGAGGGGTCGTCGCCGGCCCCGCCGACGCCGCGGTGAGCTGGCGTGTCGTCAACGGCGGCACGTTCTACGACGCCGGCTCGTTCGTGCCGGATCCCGACACGCCAGACGGCTTCCTCGCGGACATCCCGGTGAAGCAGGGCGTCAACGAAATCATGTACCGGGCGACGAACACGCTCGGAGCGGCGACGGCGTCCAGCCAGATGGTCACGGTCAACGAGTTCACCTATTCGTTCGCCGAGGGCGCGACCGGCGGATTCTTCGATCTCGATCTGACGCTGGCGAACCCGACGGGCACAGCGGCATCGATCACGATCGACTACCTGCCCGAGGGCGGCAACCCGATCCCGGTGGCGGACATCGTGACGCGCAACTCGCCGTTGCAGATCAGCGTCGACGACGTCGTGAGCGGGGCCGTGTCGTCGGTCGTCCATTCGACCGGCGCGGTGCCGCTCGCGGCCGAGCGGACCATGATCTGGGACGCGACCGGCTATGGCGGCCACGGCGGCAGCGCCACCGCCCCGCATACCCGCTGGCTCTTCGCCGAAGGCTCGCAGGGATTCTTCGACACCTTCATCCTGCTCGCCAACGACAACGCCACCGACGCCACGGTCACACTCGACTTCCTGCTCGAGGGTGGCAACGTCGTGAGCCTGCCGGTCACCGTGACGGCCCGAACGCGACGGACGATCTTCGCCGGCAACATCCCGCAGCTCGTCAACCGCTCCTTCAGCATGGACATCAGCTCGTCGCTGCCGATCATCGCCGAGCGCGCGATGTACCTGCCCGGCGCGCGGACCTTCGAGGGCGGCCACGAGTCGGCGGGCGTCAACAGCCCGAGCCGCGTGTGGTTCCTCGCCGAGGGGGCGACCGGAGCGTTCTTCGACTGCTTCGTGCTGCTCGGCAACCCGAGTCCGACCGAGGCGCATGCCACCGTCACCTACCTTCTGCCGAGCGGCGCGACCATCGTCCGCGCCGTGACGATCCCGACGCGGAGCCGCGTCACGATCAACGTCGAGACCGTCGACCCGGCGCTCGCCAACGCCGACGTCTCGACGACGATCGTCTCCGACGTCGGCATCGTCGCCGAACGGGCGATGTACTGGCCACACATCAGCCAGGGCTGGCGCGAGGCGCACAACAGCTTCGGCGTGACCGAATCGGCGCTGCGCTGGGGTCTCGCTGACGGCCGCCTCGGCGGCCCGCGCAGCTACCAGACCTTCGTCCTGCTGGCCAATCCGAATCCGCACGCGGCGGAAGTGGATGTCCGCTTCCTCAAGACCGGCTCCATCGCCAACCGCTCGTACGTGCTCGCGCCATTCAGCCGCCGCAGCATCTTCGTCAACAGCGAAGTGCCCGAGCTCGGCGACGGCCAGTTCGGCGTCGACGTGCAGGTGCGGAACTTCCAACCCATCGCGGTCGAGAAGGCGCTCTATTGGAACTCGGGCACGGAGGTGTTCGCGGGCGGGACCAACGTGACCGCGACGCGCCTGCCGCCGCCCTAGCCCCAATTCCCAACTTCCAGAATGGTCCTTGCCCCGCGGCGCCAGCCCGACATGTTTTCGCCGCGCGATCACTCGTTGATCGATGGAACGGGGATCGGTGGAACTGGAGCGTGCACGGCGGGGCGCGTCGGATCCGCTGGCGATCTGCGGCATCGCGCCCCTGATGGCCTGGATGAGCGGCGATCCCGACGTCGTCATCGGCCTGATCGACGGGCCGGTTGACGTCGATCACCCGGGCCTCGAGCCGTGCCGCATCCGCGGCTTGTCCCTGCCGGTGGGCCGGCGCCAGGGCAGCCGTCACGGCACCTTCGTCGCCGGTGTGCTGGTCGGCCGGCGCGTCGCCTCGACGCTCTCGGCGCCGGGGTTGTGTCCCGGCTGCCTGGTCGTCTCGCGCCCGGTTCCGGGTACCGTGGGCGACTACGAGGGCGACTTCGAGGCGGCGCCGAACGAGATCGCCGCAGCCATCGAGGACTGCCTTCAGGCAGGCGTCCGTATCCTCAACATCAGCGTGGTCCTGCCGCCGGCGGCCGCGGACGGATCCACGGCGCTCACCGCCGCGCTCGATCGCGCGGCGCGCCGCGGCGTGCTGGTCGTCGTCGCAGCAGGAGCCTTGCGGCGGGCCGGCGGGTCGGCGCTGGTGCGCCATCCGTGGGTCGTGCCGGTCGCCGCCTGCACCCGCGCCGGCATCCCGTTGCCGGTCGCATACCTCGGACCGCGTCTCAGCCGCCGCGGCCTGTTGGCGCCCGGCGAGCGCATCACGAGTCTCGACAGCCCCGAGGGGCTCGTCACGCGATCGGGTGCGATCGCCGCGGTCCCATTCGTCACCGGCGCGGCTGCGCTGTTGTGGTCCGCGCTGCCGGGGGCGGACGTGGATGCCCTGCGGCATGCGCTGCTCTCCACGGCCCAGGGTTCGCGGGCGGCCTCGGTCCCGCCGCTGATGGACGCCTGGGCCGCCTTCGTCCACCTGCGCCCCCTCGCCTCACGCGGGCCGGCCGGCCATCAGGGCCGGGCGCCCGCCGTGACTTTGACCGTGTAGTAGAGGAACGGCGCCTGGACCTCGGTGAACTGGTGCGGCACGCCGTTCGGGACGATGACGATGTCGTTCTTCGCCAGCCGCCGCGTGGCCCCGCCCGTGATCGCGGTGCCACGACGTTCGTTCGGGGCCGTTTCCTTCGACTCCGTGACCTCGCCGCCGGTGACGAGGGTGGCGGACCCGTCGAGGATGTAGAAGATGTCGGTGTCGCGTGCGTGCACCTCCGCCTGGCCGGGCGCGTCGCGCCGGCTCGCGTGGATCTTGTAGGCCGCGGTCTCGATCAGCGGCCGCCCCTTGGCGAACGCCGCGGTGACCTCGGCGCCGGGGATCGTCGTCACCGACGCCGGCGTGTTCTGGGCAGAAAGTGAGGTGGTGGCGAGTACCGCGACGAGCGCGATCGTTCTGGTCTGCATGGCTGTCTCCTGGCCGACCACCTTACCGTCGACGGCGATGGGCACGCCAGCCCTGGAGCGGCTGACGCCGCGTCGAAACCCAGGAGAGCTGACGATCAGGGGAGAGATGCGGTAGTACATGGCCATGGAGCCGACCGACGCTGAATTTCCCGAACATGCCGACGACAACCTCCGGATCTGGAACGCCAACGCCCGCTGGTGGGACGATCGCATCGGAGACGGCAACAACTTCCAGAACCACCTGATCGAGCCGGCCACGGAGCGCCTGCTGGCCGTCGCGCCCGGCGAGCGGATCCTCGACGTGGCCTGCGGCGCCGGACGCTTTACCCGACGGATGGCCGGGCTGGGCGCGCGGGTGGTGGCGTTCGACGCCTGCGAGGCGTTCATCGCGCGCGCGCGGGAGCGCACGCCCAGTGACGCGGCCATCGAGTACCACGTCATCGACGCGGCACGGCCCGGAGCGCTGGCGTCCATCGGATCGATCCGGGTCGACAAGGCCGTCTGCACCATGGCGATCATGGACATGCCAGAGATCGGGCCGCTGTTCTCGGGCCTGGCCAGCCTGCTCCCGGCCGGCGGATCGTTCGTGTTCTCGATCCTCCACCCGTGCTTCTGTTCGATCACCACGCAGCGCTTCGCCGAAACCGGAGACGCGGAGACCGGCCGGCTCGTCGCCCGATCCGGTGTCAAGGTGTCGGCCTATCTATCCCCTCTCGCGGGCAAGACCGAAGGCATCGTCGGGCAGCCCGAGCCGCAGTGGTGCTTTCATCGACCACTCAGCCTGCTCTGTCACTTCGGATTCGAGGCCGGCTTCGTGGTGGACGGGCTCGAGGAGCCGCGCCTGCCGGTGGAGGGCACCGGCGGCGGGCTCGGCTGGAGCGACATGCCGGACATCCCCCCGATTCTCGTCGTACGCATGCGGCGCGTCGGCGGATCCTAGTATCCCGTCCGCGGACAGGACACTAGGAGTGAAGGGCCGACGAGCGGCGACCGGTCAGGGCAGTCGGGTCGCCAACGCCGCGCCACCGGCGCTCCACAGCTGGCCATCCGGCGACGTGTACTGCGATCCCTCGACGACGAGGCCACCGACGACCTCGGCGGCGGCAAAGGCGAGCACGAGGACGAGCGTCCAGGGGAGCCGCGCGGTCCTCGTATCCTGGCCTCGCACGCGGCTCCACTACGCGAGCCCGGCGCGTGGGCCGCCATCTTGATGGCGCGGTTGGATCGATCTGCTGCGTGGCGACGCTGGCTGGCCCTCAGCGGATCACGGCTTGCCGGGACGTCCGGTCAAGGGCTGCTCGACCTTGGCCCGGATTTCGTCCCAGTCGGCACCGGCCTTGATGCCGGTGACGGCGACCGGCAGGGGCTGCTGCGGCGTGACGCCGAGCGAGACGGGCAGCGGCTGTGCGCCCGGCTGGATGGCCACGGGCACCGGCTGCTGCGGCGGCAGTTCCCATCCGACCACGACGACGGGCTGGGGCCTGGCGTCCCGCATCGACCCGGGCGTTGCCGCGCCCATCCCCTGGGCGGACGCCGGCTGGCCCGACTGCATCGCGCAGAGGTACAGCAATGCTGCGGCGATGACTGTCAGAACGGCTTTGATATAGCGATCGGTCGGCATGGAACTGCTCCTGGTACGGTCAACGTGTGGTCGGCGGCAGGCGCGCGAACCGCACGCCCCGTGCGGCGTACGCTTGCACGGTGAACCCCGTGGCAGCGCCACGGCGATCGTGGACGAACCTGATCGCCCCGACGAGCGAGCCGGCGAACGTGCCCGGCGCGATCGGCTGGAGCGCGATCAGAGCGCGGCCGGGGATCTGGATCGTCAGCGCGCCGTCCCGCACGCGCAGCGCGTAGGTCGTCGACAGCTCGTTGCTGCGATAGTCGCCGGCCAAGGGCAGCCAGGACTGGCACAGGCGATCGCAAGGCCCCGGAAGCTCGTCCACGCTCGGTTCATCCAGCACTCCAGGGGGCGCCCCCGCCTGCGTTCACGCGGCCGGTAGTATAGTGGCCGCCCACATCATGGCCGTTTCTGTCCGCCTCAGCCGTCGCGTTGCCATCGCCCTGCTGTGCGCTGCCGCCGTCGCCGCGGCGCGGTTCGCCAGCGCGCAGTCGTCTTCGGCCGCACAGGCCGCGCCGCCCGCGCCTGGGTCGCCGTCGGCAGGGGCCGGGCCGATCTCGGTGATGTCGTTCAACATCCGCTACGGCACCGCGAACGACGGCGACAACCACTGGACGAAGCGACGTGATCAGCTCTTCGCCCTGCTGCGGACCGAGAACGCCGACCTGATCGGGCTGCAGGAGGCGCTGCGCTTCCAGATCGACGAGATCCTGGCGGCGGTGCCCGGTTACGCCGCCGTCGGTGTCGGCCGCGACGACGGCCGCGCCGCCGGCGAGCTGTCGGCGATCCTGTATCGCACCAGCCGGTTCCACGTCGCGTCGAGCGGCACGTTCTGGTTCTCGGACACGCCGGAGGTGCCGGCCTCGAAGACGTGGGGCAACCGCATCACGCGCATCTGTTCGTGGGCGCGCTTCGTCGATCGCGACGGCAGCGCCTTCACCCACTACAACCTGCACCTCGATCACGAGTCGCAACCGTCGCGCGAGAAGAGCACGGCGCTGCTGCTGCAGCGGATGACGGCGCGGCCAGTGCCGACCGAACCGGTGATCGTCACCGGCGATTTCAACACCGGCGAATCGAACCCGGCGCTGCACGTGCTGGTCGGGCCGGGCGGCCCGGCCGCGGCGCCGGCGGCCGGCGCATCACCGCCGCCGTTCGTCGACACCTTCCGCCTGCTCCATCGCGACGAGACGGAGGTCGGCTCGTTCAGCAATTTCGTCTTCGGCAAGACCACGGGCGACAAGATCGACTACGTGCTGGTGCAGCCGGGCACGACGGTCCTCTCGGCCGGCATCATTCGCAGTGGCGAGAACCGCCGCTACCCCTCCGACCACTTCCCCGTGGTCGCCCGCATCCAGTTGACGCGATAGCGCGTCGCGCTACGTGGCGCGCGTCCCGGTCACGACCGAGGCGGTCGTCCATGGGACCACAGCCTACGGCGACTTCAGCCCGGCATGCCGGTCCGTGGACGTGTGACGCGAGGCCTAGCCTAGCAGCCCGTGGTGAAAGTCCCGCGTGGCACCGAGACGGGCGAGGCGCCCGGCGATCAAGGCGCGAGGAGGAAGAATATCGGGAATATGTAAAGCCGCGTCGCCACGCGGCTTTCGCTCGACGGCTCCGGACTGCGTCCTCGCCGTTCGAGTCGACCGACGAGCAACGCTGGGCGCCGGGATGCATCGCCCGTCGAATGCCGTGGGACTTTCACCACGGGCTGCTAGCGTATCCGGCCGGCCGCGTTCTCCAACACGACGTTCGAGACCACCGCGGTGTCGAGCGTGTCGGGCAGGTGCGAACAGAAGCCGATGCCGACGTAGAAGGGCCCGTCGATCTTCAGGGTCATCGGTGCCCCGAACTGGTGCATCGGCTCGCCATCGAGGCTGACGAACAGCGCGAACGCGTCGCTGCGCTTCTCGAGGCCGACGCGCTTGGCCATGATCCCGACGAGGCTGTCCGGCGACGTCCCGCCGGGCCGCCCGCCGCGGCTGCCGACGCGGAACTCGATGTCCTTGACGCGGGCGCCCTTCTCGGGCCGCTGTGCCAGCTGGATCATGCCGGCGCCGTGCGGGGCGACGACGACCTGCTTCGAGTCGTCGTCGAGATCCTGGCGGATGACGAGCACCGCCTTGCGATCGCCGTAGCCGTTGGGATCGGGATAGGCGATATCGGCGGCGAGCGACACGTCACCGGACATCCGCTTCCACAGGAAACGAAATTCGTCGCGGTAGTACCAAACGTTGTAGCCGGCCGAGGTGATCGTGTACCGGCCGGTGGAGGTGTCGAAGCTGGCGGCGCCCGGCACCACCGCGGTCCCGATGTCGGATTGCCCTTCGAAAATCCCGATCGGCGTCGTGAAGTGGGTGCTGGCCCGTCGGAAGTCCGGTGGCGGCGCCACCTGCGTGCGAGTGGCCGTGCCGGGATACGCCCACTCAGGCGCCTGGGGCTTGACTTGACTGGCTGCGGCCGGCGAGGCCTGGGCGGGGGCCGGGGCTTCGGCCGGTGGCGGCGTCTGGGCGAGCAGACCCGAAGCCGGAGCCAGCGCGGACAAGGCGTACAGCAGACAGGCCCGGCGCGCGGGCCGGGAGGTCGGGAATCGCATGGAGGGCACCTGCCCTCCCCTTACGTCCGGCTTCGCTCGGGCATTTATTCGCCGCCGAAACAATCGGGCCTGAGGACACCGCCGACGGCAATCAGCCGGAGCCGGCGACCCTCCCGTCCGGGGGCCACGGTGTGTTCGATTGCGGACTCCAGGGACTCGAAACCGCCCAGTGCGATCGCGCTGCCGGTTTCTGCGGCATTGCGGAGCAGGCGGCGACCCACGCGCAACAGCTCGGGTTCCCAGGGGTTCGACGGCTTCCGGGTGCGGGGCATCGCGTGGGGGCGTGCAAGGGCTGTGCCCCTCAGGGCCGACGGGAAGGGCTCGGCCGAATCGAGTCGCCGCGATCGACGGACGCGCAGAGGTGAACAGTCGGGTGTCAGCGTGTCCTGATGCGCTACACCGGGGATGCGCCGCACGGGGCGACTCGGGGCCGCTGCTATGCTTCGGCGATGCGGACCGGAGCGGCGGCGACGATCGCGGGCTACATCACCGCGCAGCCCCCGGCGGCGCGCGCCGCGCTGAGGCAGGTGTGCGCCGTCATCCGGAAGGCCGTGCCCGGGGCCGTCGAGTCGATCAGCTACGGCATGCCCACCTTCAAACTGGGTGGCCGGGCCCTGCTCTACGTCGCCGGGTGGAAGGCGCACTACTCACTCTACCCGTCGTCCGACCGGCTGGTGGCGACGGTCGGCGCGGCGCTTGCGCCCTACGAGCGATCGAAGGGCACGATCAAGTTCCCGCTGGATCGGCCGGTGCCGTCCGCGCTGATCGCGACGATCGCCAAGGTCCGCGCGACGATGCTCGCGGAGGAGGGCCGCTCCCCACGGCGCGCTCGCCGCTAGCGAGGGCTATTCGCCGATGTCCTCGTTCCACAGGCCGGGATGCTCGGCGATGAAGTGTCGCATCAGCGCAATACATTCAGGATCCTGCACGACCTCAACGCGCACACCGCGCGCCAGCAGCAAGGCCTCTTCCCCCATGAACGTCTCGTTTTCGCCGATCACGACGTGGGGAATCCCGTACAACAGCATGGCTCCGGAACACATCGCGCACGGCGAGAGCGTCGTGTACATCACCGAGGCGCGATAGACGGACGCGGGCTGCCGCCCCGCCTGCTCGAGCGCGTCCATCTCGCCATGGCGGATGGCACTCCCCTGCTGGACGCGCCGGTTGTGGCCGCGACCGAGAATCCGACCGTCATGAGCCAGAACAGCCCCAATCGGGATCCCGCCCTCGGCGAGCCCGAGCCGCGCTTCCTCGATCGCGGCCGCCAGGAAGGACGCTGTCGTGGTCGGGATTCCCACGGCTACGTCTCGTGTCTACTGGGTATCCGGCATCAGCGTCACCCGGACGTAGCGCTTCAGATCGAGATACTTCCGCGCGGCGTCGGTGACGGCCTCGGCGGTGAGCTGTGCGTTCAGCGCCTTCTTATCGAACACACCCTGCAGATCCTCGCCGTACTCGTAGGCGAAGGCGAGCTGATTCAGGAGGTAGGTGTTTTCCCGGCTGTTGACCTCGTAGTCGCGGGCCAGCGCGGCGCGGGCGTCGGACATCTGGCCGTCGCTCGGCCCCGCCTCCTTGAACTGCGCGATCACCGCGAACAGCGCCTTGACCAGGCCCTCGGTACGCGTCGGATCGCAGGCGAACGAAATCGCGACCCTATACGACGGCGTCGGTAGCTTGGCGAACTGCGGGTCGACGCTGACGCCGTAGGTACCGCCCAGCTCCTCGCGCAGCACCCGCTGGAGGTTGCCCTCGAGCGCGTCGGTCATGCCGCGGAAGATCAGCCGATCGCGCGGGGTGTTGACGAACGGCCCGGTGAACACCACGCTGACCTGGCTCTTCGGCTCGCGTCCGCTCCGCACGACCTTCTCGACCACGGTGTCCGGCGGCCGCACGCCGATATCACGACCCGTTTCGCGCCGGTTGAGCGACGGCAGGCTGGCCAGGTAGCGCTCCACCAGCGGCTTCAGCGCCGGCACCTCGAAGCTGCCGACGAACACGAACGTGAAGTCGCTGACGTCGGCAAAGCGATCCTTGTAGAAGGCCAGCGACTTCTCCAGGCTCATATCACCGACGAGCGCCGTCGTCAGTGGCCGCGCGCGCACGTGATCCTGGCTCAGCGCCGCGTTGAGGCTGTCGTTGAACACGGCCTCGGGCTCGACGTCGCGGTTGGCGAGCGTGGCGCGCAGCTGCGTCACCATGGCGCGGAACGCGTCGGCATCGGCGCGCGGCTCGACCACGGTCAGGTAGAGGAGCTGGAACAGCGTCTCGAGATCGTCCGTGTCGCTGGCGCCGAGCAGGCCTTCCCGCATCTCGTCGATCTCTGGCCGGACCGACGCGGTGTGGCCGGCCAGCTTCTTGCCGAGATCGATGCGCGTCCACGTGCCGAGGCCGCCCTGCGAGATGACCTGGCTCGCGGTGTCGGCAGAGATGAAATCACGATCCGGGGCGAGCGACGTGCCACCCGGACTGAACGCGCGGAACAGGATCTGGTCGCGGCTGAAGGTCGTGGGCTTGAGCACGACGCGGGCGCCGTTGGACAGCGTCCACTCGGTGATACCGAATTCCTTGCGCTCGGTGGTCTTGACGATGCGGCCCGGCGTCGGCGGCTTGTCGAGCAGCGGCGTCGAGCTGACCGTGTCGACGTAGGCGGTGAGGCCGGTGCCGCTGCCGCCGCTGATGATGGCGCTGAGCTTCGCCTCGTCGGGGACGGTGACGCCGGCCTTCTGCGGCGCGCTGACCGCGACGACGCGATTGCGATCCGGCATCCAGGTCTTGGCGATGGTGTTGACCTCGGCCAGCGTCAGCGTCGGCAGGAAGCGCTTGACCAGCGCCAGCTCGTAGGCGATACCGGGGATCGGCTCCTGCTGCATGAAGTTGCGGACGTACTCGTCGGCCAGCGTGCCCGACTGATGTTCGTCGAGCTGCGCGGCGAGGCGCTCGTAGGCGCGCACCGTCGCCAGCTTGTAGCGGTCGAGCTCGGTCTCGGTGATGCCGAACGTCGTCATGCGATCGGCTTCGGCGAACAGCGCGGCCAGGCCCTTCTCGACGCCGCCGTCGGGAACGACCGCGGTCATCGACGTCATCTCGGCGGCCGAGACGAACAGGCTCCGGTTGGTGCCGGCGGCGAGGAACGGCGCGTCCGGCTTCTGCGACAGCTCGCCCAGGCGGGCCGAGAGCAGGCCCGAGACGACCCGCTCGGCGGTCTGCTGGCGATAGGCACCGATCGTCGTCTGGTCGCGCGCGGCGATCGCGCTCGAGACGTTGACGACGGTCACCGTCGCCTCGGGATCGGTGGCGATCGTGAACCGTGTGCCGGGATGCTCGGGCACATCGAAGCGCGGCCGCGGCTTCGGCGACGCCGCCGCCGGGATCCGCGAGAAGTGGGTCTTGATCAGGGCTTCGACTGCGGCCTTGTCGAAGTCGCCGACGGCGATGACCGCCATCAGGTCGGGCCGGTACCAGTCGCGGTAGAACTGCTTCAGCCGCTCCGGAGCGAAGGTGCGGATGCTGTCCGGCGTGCCGATCGGCAGGCGATCGGCGTAGCGCGATCCCTTGAGCAGGACCGGCAGCTGCTTCTGCAGCAGGCGGGCGTCGGCGCCGAGCCCGAGGCGCCACTCCTCCAGCACCACGCCGCGCTCCTTGTCGATTTCGTCGTTCTCGAAGGTGACCCCGGAGGCCCAGTCCTCGAGGGCGAGGAACGATCGATCGATGACGCCGGCGTCATCGGTCGGGATCTGGAGCATGAAGACCGTCTGGTCGAAGCTGGTGTTGGCGTTGACGTGGGCGCCGAAGCGCATGCCCGTCGACTGCAGGAACGAGATGATCTCCTGCTTGGGGAAGTGCCGCGTCCCGTTGAACGCCATGTGCTCGACGAGGTGGGCGATGCCGCGCTGGTCGTCGTCCTCGAGCACCGAGCCGGTGTTGACGACCAGCCGGAGCTCGGCGCGACCCTGCGGCTTGGTGTTTCGGCGGATGTAGTAGCGCAGGCCGTTGGCCAGCGTGCCGACCGTGATCCGCGGATCGACCGGGACGGCGACGTCGAGCGGCGCGGTCTCGGCAGCCGGCAGCGCCACCTGAGGCGCCGGCGCAGCCCTTTGCGCGGGAAGAACGGACGGGGCGGCCGCCGCGAGCGCAGCCGCCAGCCACAGGACCCGGAGCGATCGCAGAAGCTTCACACTCCGATGATAGCCGGCCCGGGCAGCGCCCGGGGCCCGGCCGGGCCGAGGCCGGGAGGAGGCCGGGCCTCGGCCGGGATGAGGCCTTACGCGACCCCGGCCTTCTTCAACACGGCTGTGGTGGCGTCGAGCGCCAGCTTGGCGCTCTCCTCGGGCGGCATGCCCTCGGGGACGCGCGGACCGATGGTCTCGGGCGCGACGCCGCCCTGGTAGCCGATCGCCTTCAGCGCCTGGAAGAAGCCGACCAGGTCGATGACGCCTTCGCCCGGGAAATGCCGCATGTTGTCCAGCACCTCCTCCGGCGGCATCGGCTTGGCGTCCGAGACGTGGATGTGCAGGATCCGCGAGGCCGGGGCGGCGCGGATGTCGGCGACCGTGCCGCCGGAGTGATACCAGTGCCAGGCGTCGAGCGTGACACCGACGTTGGGGCCCGACGCCTCGCAGAGCCGCAGGGTCTCCGGCAGCGTCCACACGAACGGCACCGGCGTCGGCGGGGGTGGCGCAGCCGGATCCGGAGGCGGGGCGCCGGGCCGCTGGCGGGCGCGGCGGAACATCAGCGGCCCCAGGAACTCGAGACTCACCGACACGTCGTGCTTTGCCAGCACACCGGCGATGGCGGACAGCCGGCTCTGGACGAGCGCCCAGCGCTCCTCCTTCGACTGCCCGTTGATCGTGGTCGCGCCGAGCACGATCTGGAAGCGGCGACAGCCGATCGCCCGGCAGAACGCCGCGTCCTCGGCCAGCTTGGGGAGTTGCGCCTGGAAGGCGGCGTCCTCGCCGGCCAGCGGGTTCTGCATCGGCAGGTTGGTGATCGTCGCGACGATCCCAATCTCGGCGAGCAAGGCTGTCGTGGCGTCGACGCCGGCCGTCTTCGCCGGTCCGAACGCCCAATCGATCCCCTTGTAGCCGACCCGTGCGGCCAGGCGCGCCTGGTCGGGCCAGCCGACGTTGCGCGCCACCGCCCACGGCGGGAGCGAGACGAACATGCCGGTCGGCGGCGCGGGCGCGGCAGTCCGGGGCGGCGCTTGCGTGAGCGTCGGGGGGAGCGGCACGGCGAGGGCGGCGGCGCCCAGCGTCGTGCGTGCCAGGAACTCCCGTCGATGCATGGGTACCGACATCTCAGACCTCGTCGTAGAGCACGACCGGGTAGTCCTTGGTCGTCGTCATCGTCGCTTCGACCGGCGGCCACACGCGCTGGTGCGCGGCGGAGGCGATCCATTTCTGGCGCAGCTCCTCGCTCTCGAACTCCAGCTCGAAGCGGAAGGTGTGGTTCGCTGGCGCCGTGCCGAGGAGCACCGCGCGCTTCTTCAGCAGCTTCACGCGGATGTAGCCCTCGTGCTTGACCGCCTCGGGCACGAACGTCTCGTGGAAGATCCGCAGCATCTCGCGCTCGCGCGCCGGCGGCACGTCCATCTCGACGTAGAGGCGGATGTGCTTCGTCTGGGCGGCGGCCGCGGCACCGAACAGGCGGTGCGTGCCGACCGCCGCGGCAACCGCAGCCACGAACGACTTCAGGGTCCGTCGTCGATTCACGGGTGTGCTCCTTACGGGCGGCGCGGGGCGTTGGCCAGGATGAACGCCGTCTTGGCGTCGAGATCCTTGGCGATGCCGATGACCAGCAGCTCCAGCGGCTCGCTGCCCTGCGCGGTGAAGCGGCTCGTCTCACCGAGCCGAACCGGGATCGCGTCGCCCGCCGTCACCGGTGCGACCTCGCCCCGCACGGCGTCCGACGCTGCTCCGACGCTGACGGTGCCGCTGCCGGCGATCACGTAATACGCCTCGCCAATCGTCGCGTGCGTGTGTGCCGGCGTGGTCGTGCCGGGCGCGACCAGCACGTGATCGACGTAGGTCCAGGGCGTCGTGAACACCTGCGGCTGATACAGCCGCCGCGTGGTCACGCCGGGGGCGTCGGTGACCGGTCGCGCCTGGGCGCGATCGAGGCGCGCCGTCATGAACACCGGGATCGGATCGAGCGGCACGCCGACGCGCGCGTCGCCGAGATCGAAGGCGTCCGAGACGTTCGGCGTGGCGCCGACCTGCCAGTTCATCCACTGCAGCGGATGCGCGCTGTGGTTGTGGATCGCGTGCGAGTGTCCGAGCTTGCAGACGACCGCGGCCGGCCCCTTCACGATCGAGGTGCGGCCGTCGACCGTGAACTGCGCCTCGCCGCCGAGGATCACGAACATCTCCTCGGCCGTGTTGTGGAAGTGATGGCCGATGCCGCTGCCGGCGGGGATCTCGCCGCGGTGGAGAAAGTTGAAATGCGAGGTAACGGCGCCGCGCGGGAGGAGGCCGGCGAAGGCCATGTTGCCCGCGCCCGCATGCACGGCGGTCAGCTGGCGGTACTTCGCCGGGTCGGTGTGCTGGATGCGTTGGACGAGCGCATCATCCGCGGCCAGCGTCGTCGTGCAGACGGCCAGGCCGAGGGCGAGGACTACGTACGCACGGAACGGGCGCATTGGCTCCCTCCAAGTTGTCGATCAAGACAAAACGTGCAGGGAGGCTATGCCAGAAGCCGGCCGATGGGCAACTCCAGCTCTGCCGGGCTACACTGCAGGTCGCCCCCTAGTGTCTTTTGGAGCCGGTGTGATCACCCGACGTCTCTGCGCGCTCGTCGCGCTCGCGCTCGCGCTGTCCCCGCTCGCCGACGCCGGCCTGCTCGCCGCCGTCGCCGCCTCGTCGCGCTGGACCCGGCTCCGCACCCCGAACTTCACGCTCCTCGGCGAGCAGGGCGATCGGCCGCTGCGCAGGGTGGCCGAGCGCCTGGAGCAGTTCCGCGAGGTGTTCGGACGCGTCTTCCCGAACACCAAGCAGTCGATGCCAGCGCCGATCGTCGTGCACGTCTTCGGCTCCGAGAAGGCCTACCAGCCGTTCATGCCGCTCTTCAACGGCAAGCGCGTGGAGGTCGGCGGCTACTTCCAGCAGACCGACGGCGCCTACTACATCACCCTGAGCACCGAGGCCGGCGAGCACGCCTACCCGGTGATTTTCCACGAGTACGTGCACCTGCTGGTCGGCAACGCGCTGGCCGAGGTGCCGACCTGGTTCAACGAGGGCCTGGCCGAGTACTACAGCACCTACCAGATGTTCGGCGAGCGCGAGGCGACGCTCGGCCGCGTCAACGAGAATCACGTGTTCGCGCTCCGTGAACGGTTCATCCCGCTCACCGAGCTCCTCGCCGTCGATCACCGCTCGCCGCTCTACAACGAGGGCGATCGCCGCGGCATCTTCTACGCCGAGTCGTGGGCGCTCGTGCACTACCTGCTGCTCGGCAGCCCGCAGCGCAAGGGCCAGCTCGTCACCTATCTGGAGAAGTTCGCCCACGGCGTGCCGGCGGAGAAAGCCGTGCGCGAGGCGTTCGGCCCGCCCGAAGACCTCGAGAAGGAGCTGCGCCGCTACGTGTCGCAGTCGCTCTACCGGTCGACCCGCGTCACCTTCACCGAGAAGGTGGCGATCGACAAGGACTGGAAGATCGATCAGCCGAGCGACGCGGACGCGCAGGCGGCGTTCGCCGAGCTCCTGCTCGCGCTGCGCCGGCCGGAGGACGCGGCGACCCGCGCCGAGGCGGTGATCAAAGAGGCGCCGGATCACGCGCGTGCGCAGGCGGTGCTGGGACGAATCCGGGCCCGGCAGGGCCAGTCGGAGGTCGCGGCGACGCTCCTGGGGCGCGCGGTCACGGCGGCCGGCGACACCGACTACCTGCCGGCCTACTACCAGGCGCAGCTGCTCCTGCGCGGCGAGGGCCAGCACTCGCCGACCGTCACCCCCGAGACGGCGCGCGCGGCGCTGGCGCTGCTCAAGCGCGTCACGACGCTCCAACCGAATCTCGCCGACGCGCACGGCCTCACCGCCTACGCATCGCTGACGGCCAACGAGCCGAAGGCCGCCATGGACGCCGCCGCCACCGCCTTCACGCTCTCGCCACGGCACGAGTACGCGCTCGCCCACGCGCGCGCCCGCGTCTTCATGCGTGACCAGGCGGCGCGGCCAGCGCTCCTGGCCCTGGCCGAGCGCGGCTCGAGCGACTGGGTCCGTCGCGAGGCACGCGAGCTGCTCGACTTTCTGGCCACGGTCGAGCGCGTCAGCGCGTCTGGCGCGCGCCCGTCCGCAACCGGCCTGCCGGCGGCGCGCGGTGCCGGCGGGTCGACCGTCGTCAGCGGCCCGCCGAAGGTGGTCCCGGTGTTCCGCCCGATCAATCCGGGCGAGGTGCGCGAGATCGGCGTCTTCGAGGCCGTCGAGTGCACGCGCGACGCCGTGATCTTCAAGGTGAAGCTGCCGGCCCGCCTGGCCCGCGTCAGCGCCAAGGCCTTCGACCAGGTGGAGTTCTTCACCTACCGCAGCGAGCCCCCGGGACAGGTCCCCTGCGGTCCGCAGCCGAAGCCTGAGCGCGTCTATCTGACCTACCGCGCCGACGGTGGCGCGCCTGGCAGCGACGGTGTGGCCGTCGCCATCGAGCTGCTCCCGGACGACTACCAGCCCTGATCGGCGGCGACCAGTCGTCGCCGGGGATCACCGCGGCTCGCGGAAGGTCACGACGTAGCGACCCGGCATCCGGGCGGTCATCTCGAGCAGGCATTCGCCCCCGGGCACGTCGGCCGTCAGCCGCACGGCGCATGTGCCAACCACGCGCCTGACCGCGTTGGTCGCCCCATTGCCCAGTGTCGCCTCAAAGGCCCCGGGATCGTGGGAACGGGGCGCGCCTGAACCCCCGGATGGGACGCCGCACACCGCGGGCTCCACGAGCACGTCGAGCCTGGCCCCGGCGCGTGTGACGATGCGCCGCGTCTGCACCAGAGGCACGCTCTCGGCGAGGACCTCGAAACGCCGCTCGATGGCCGGCGATGGATTCTCGATCAGCGTGACCTCGATCTGCCGTTGCGGTGTGACGTCCGGTACCGTCAACCGGCGATCGTCGTAGCCGAACCCCGTCACGACGAGCCGGAGAGCGCCATAGCCCGTGCCCAGATCGAAGAAGCCATTGCCGTCGGTCGTCGCGCTGTGTTCGATGTCTCCGAACGACGCGGCGACGGTAGCATTCGCCACCGGACGGCCATATTGATCGCGGACGACACCGGTCACTGGCACCCGCAGTTCGGCGGGAACAGGCACGTTGAGGCTCACGGACGATGAGAGCTTATCGTCGAGCCTGGCAAAGAACGTCGTGTTGCCGTAGGCGTGCGCGGTCACCAGGCCCCGACCGCTGACGGTGCCCACTCGGGGATCCGCGACCGCCCACGTCACGTCGTTGGTGAGAGGCCGCGTGGTGCGGTCGGTCATCGTCGCGACCGCCGACAGTTGCTGCGTCTGGCCGAGTGCCAGGCTGAACTCGAACGGGCTCACCTGAATGGACGCCACCGCCGGGGCGGGTACGGGCGGCGTCGGAGCGCTGGGCGGCGGGTCGTCGCCGCACGCCGACAACGCGACCACGATCAGGGGGATCAACCAGGGGCTGGCGTTGCGCACGAATACCTCACGGAGCGAAGGGGGCCTTCACGGTAACACGCCGCCCCGGCTGTGGTTCAATCGACGACGCATGGGCAACCGAACAGGCCAGCCGGTAACGGCCCCGCGGTCGATCTGGATCGCTCGGCCGTGGATCGATCTGCTGATTGGGTGCGGCGGCTGGTCGATCCCGCTCCTGGCGGTCTCCTACACGCTCGTCCAGCGCGACATCCCCCGCTGGTCGGCGGTCTTCTATGGCCTGGCGCTGGTCTGCAACTACCCGCACTACATGGCCACGATCTATCGCGCCTACGGGCGGGACGATCGCGGCGCCCACCGGCTCTATACACATTGGCTGACCGGCGCGCTGATCGTGCTCGGAATCGCCGCACACGCCTGGTTCCCGCTGGTGCCGTGGCTCTTCACCGCCTACGTGATGTGGAGTCCGTGGCACTACACCGGCCAGAACTTCGGCGTGCTGATGATGTTCCTGCGGCGGGCCGGCGTCGACGTGTCCGGCGAGGAACGGCAACGGCTGCACCTCGCCTTCCTGGCCTCGTACGTCATGCTGCTGGCTGCCTTCAACGCCGGCAGTTCGACGGATCCGCTGGTGCTGTCGCTCGGCCTGCCGGCGCTGAGCGCCCGAATCGTCGAGGCCGGCGCCGGCCTGACGTTCCTCGTCGGCGGCATCGCGGCCTTTGCCCCGATGGCCCGCCGCGTGCCCGTCCGGGCGCTGCTGGCGCCGCTCACGCTCTACTCGACCCAGGCGTTGTGGTTCGTGCTGCCGGTCGCGGTGAGCTGGGCCGCGTCGATCGATGCGCCGCAGACCCGCTACAGCTCGGGGATGCTCGCGGTGATGCACTCGGCGCAGTACTTGTGGATCACGCGCTACTTCGCCAAGCGTGACGCCGAGCAGGCGGCGCTCGCCGGCGGCTGGAGCCCCTGGCGCTACTGGACGACGCTCGTCGCCGGCGGCATCGCGCTGTTCCTGCCGGTGCCATGGCTGGCCAGCTACGGCTGGCACCTCGACTTCACGGCCAGCGTCTTCATCGTCGCGGCCATCGTGAACCTGCACCACTTCATGATCGACGGCGTCGTCTGGAAGCTGCGCAATCCGCGCGTCGGCCGGGTGCTGGTCCAAGGCGGGACCGGGGAGGCGTCGGCACCGAACTCGGCGAACGTGCCCGTCGAGGGGGCGTCCACATCGGGCGAGACCGGCCTACGCCGGAGCCCGGCCTTCACCTGGGGATGGCGGATCGCCCTGGTTGCCGGTCTCATCGCGCTGGCCGCGATCGATCAGTGGCGCTACGTCCTGGCCATCGGACACGGCGAGCGGGGCCGGCTGATCGAGGCGGCGCGCCTCAACCCCTACGACAGCGGCACCTACCTGCGCCTGGCGCAGGCCGAGAGCGCCGCCGGCGATCGAGGCGCTGCGGCCGCGGCGCTGCAACACGCCGTCGACGCCAACCCGCAGAACCCGGTTCTCGCGCACGCGTTGGTGCGACGCCTGATCGAGGCCAACCAGCTGCGCGAGGCCTACGCGCGCAGCCAGGCGCTGCTCGCGCGCTGGCCGGCCGACGTCGACGGTCTGGTCAACGCCGGCGTGCTCGCCGATCGACTGGGCGAGCCGGCTGCGGCCGAGCGCTTGTGGCGACAGGCGGCCGAGCGCGACCCGTCGCAGCGCCGAATCCAGCTCTATCTCGCCGAGCGGCTCGACGCCCGCGGCGCCACGCGCGACGCCATCGCCCACTACCGGCACTATCTCGAGCTGGTAACGCGGGCGCCGGCCAGCGATCGGCCCGATCCGCGCGAGGTGATCGCGGTCGTCGTGAAGTTCGCCGATGCGCTGGTCCAGGACGGCCAGGTCGACGTCGCGCGAACGCAGTACGACCTGGCCATCCGCATGGCCGGCCAGACCGGCTTGGCCGATCTCGGCGAACGCGCCGCGGCGCAGCGCGCCGCGCTCGGCGGCGCGGCGACACCCTGAGCCAGTCAGAACGCCGGCGAGGCGCGGTGCCGGCGGATCGACCGTCCTCACCGTCCCGCCGAAGGTGGTCCCCGGTGTTCCGCCCGATCAGGTACGCGGATCGGCGTTCAATCGGAGTGCGTGTGGCCGGGAGGACGCCGCCTGGGCAACTCCTCCCAGAGGCGCGCGGCGATTCGCTCGTAGCGCTCCGGCGGCCCGGCCGTGATCGAATCGAACCAGCGGACGAATTCCTCGTGCACGACGGCACGCACCGCGTGGACGTCGGCGCAAGCCTCGAGGCGGGGCAGAATCGTCTCCGCTTCGGCTTCGTACTCGTCGGTGTTGACCTCGAGATCGAGGCCGATCGGATCCTCTTCGAACAGGATGGCCGTTACGCGCTCGAACCACCCACGGTACCACCGCCGCAGGGCCTCGCGACGCGCTCGAACGTCTTCCGCGCTCATCGCCTCAGAACCGTCCCCCGTCGACCAGAAAGCTCTGCGCCGTACACGCACCACCGTCGTCGGCCGCCAGGAACAGCACCATCTGGGCGAACTCGTCGGCGTAGATGCGCCGCTTCAGCGCCTGATCGCGCAGCGTGCCCTCTTCGCCCTCCGGCGTCCACCACTTGGCCAGTTGCCGCTCCGTCGCCACCCATCCCGGCAGCACGGCGTTCATCCGGATGTTGTGCGGGCCGAAGGTGCGCGCCATCGTGCGGGTGAGCCCTTCGACGGCGGACTTGGCGATGGCGTAGCCGGGGAAGAAGTCTTCCTGCATGTGGTAGCAGCTGCTGCCGATGTTGACGATCGAGCCGCCGCCGCGCGCGATCATCGCCGGCGCCAGCGCCTGGATGGCGAAGAAGTAGTGGCGCAGGTTGGTGTTGAAGC
>JANOIR010000280.1:0-10777 GCA_031407765.1 Vicinamibacteraceae bacterium | reverse complement strand
CTGCGCGCCGTCCGCCAGTCGCCGCGCCACGGCGGCGTCCCGGTGATCATGCTGACCGGCACCACCCTCGAATCGGCCGTCGACGAGGCCGACGCCGAGGGCGCCAGCGCGTTTCTCACCAAGCCAGTGAGCTCGCGCGAGCTGCTCGAGACGGTGGAGCGGCTGCTGCGCGCCACCGGCGTCGGGACGGGCTAGTCCCCTGGAAACGTGATGACTCACCTAATTCCCGGGCGGGGCATCCCCGTTGGCGGCGTTGCTCGTCAGTCGAATATGCCCAATATTCTTCCTCCTCGCGCCTTGCCACCGGGGCGCCGCGCTCCGGGACTTAGGCAAGCCATCACGTTTCCAGGGGACTAGTCGGTGTCGGCGCCGGACGCGGACCGCGGCGTCTGTCTGCAGGAACGCTACGCGCCGGCGCTGGCCTGCTTCGGCTGCGGCCCCGCCAACCCCGCCGGCCTGCACGTCCGCAGCGTGCTCGGGGACGACGGCACATTGATCGCGAGCTGGCGCCCGGGGCCGCACCACGAAGCGTTCCCCGGCGTGCTGAACGGCGGCATCATCGGCACGCTCCTCGACTGTCACTGCAACTGGGCGGCGGCGCACGCGCTGATGCGACGCCGCGGCGCCGAGCGCCCGCCCTGCACGGTGACCGCTGAGTATGCGATCCGCATGCGACGGCCGACGCCGACGGCGGCCGACGTGCACCTGCGCGCCTGGGTGGTCGAGATCGACGACGATCGCGCGACGATCGACGGCGAGCTGTCGGCCGGCGGCGAGGTGACGGCGACGTGCCGCGGCCGCTTCGTCGCGGTCAAGCCGGGCCACCCCGCCTACCACCGGTGGTGAGTCTCGTTGGCCGCCGGCCTCTCGCGGCGGGCGGCTGGCGGATACAATCCCTCCGTGCAGGTTGAGTCCATTCTCGAAGCCGAGGGTCACCTCGTCGATTCACAGATCCTCACGTCGGTCTTCGACGCGGTGATTCGCCACGACAGCACCTTCGAGGTCCTGAGCTTCGACATCGGGCGCACCAACACCGACTACTCGCGGCTGCGACTCAAGGTCTCGGCTCCCGACCAGGCGCGTCTGTCGTCGCTCCTCGAGGAGCTCGTCACCCTCGGTTGTCACCCGCTCGCCGAGACCGACGTCACGATGCGGCCGGCCGACAAGGACGGCTGCGCTCCCGAGGACTTCTACTCCACCACCAACCACCGCACCGTGGTCCGCCACGGCGGTCAGTGGATCGAAGTCGGACGCCAGCGCATGGACGCCGTGATCATCGTCCAGGGCGGCACGGCCGTATGCCGCAAGCTGCGCGACGTGCGCCGCGGCGATCCGATCGTCTGCGGCAACGCCGGCATCCGCGTCGTGCCCGAGTTCCGCGAGCGCGACCGCCACGGCTTCGCGTTCATGACCAACGAGATCTCGTCGGAGCGGCGGGTCGAGGTCAGCATCGCCAAGATCGCGGCGATGATGCGCGACATCCGGCGCGACGGCGGCAAGATCGTGTTCGTGATGGGGCCGGTGGCGGTGCACACCGGCGGCACCGCCTACTTCAGCGAAATCATCCGCAAGGGCTTCGTCAGCGCCGTGCTGTCCGGCAACGCCCTCGCCGTTCACGACGTCGAGCACGCGCTGTTCGGCACCTCGCTCGGGGTCGACCTCGAAGCCGGCTCGCCGGTCAAGGAAGGCCACCGCAACCACATGCGGGCGATCAACATGGTGAACCGCGCCGGCGGCATCAAGGCGGCGGTCGAGTCCGGCGCGCTGAAGTCCGGCATGATGTACGAGCTGGTGACGCACGGCGTGCCCTACGTGCTCGCCGGCAGCATCCGCGACGACGGCCCGCTCGTCGACACCGAGATGGATCTGGTCAAGGCGCAGGAGGGCTACGCCGCCGCGCTCACCGACGCCAGGCTGGTGCTGATGCTGTCGACGATGCTGCACGGCATCGGCGTCGGCAACATGCTGCCGGCGTGGGTCAAGGTGATCTGCGTCGACATCAACCCCGCCGTGGTGACGAAGCTCGCCGACCGGGGATCCAGTCAGACGATCGGTCTCGTCACCGACGTCGGGTTGTTCCTGCAGCAGCTCGCCGCCAAGCTGGCCTGAGGACGGCTGGGCTCGTCGGAGACTTCACGGAATGCGAGTCGCTGGCCAGCTCGCACCGGCGGCGAAGATCTGCTCGCCGATGCTCCAGTACATCGCGCCCTCCACTATCAGCGCCCCCGTGGCAGTGCCGTCCTCGATCACCTCGACGCCGAAGCGGCCGGACGCGAGCAGCGCGCTCATCGGAATCGTGGTGCGCGCGCCCGCCGCCAGCTGGAGCACGCCGGTGTCCCTGGCAATGCCGCCGGCTTCCGGCAGCGTGCGCACGCGCAGCGACGCCGACGAAGTGCCGGTGTTGGCAATCAGGACGAAGGGGACGGCCTGGAACGGCGCCGTCGAGGTCGCCGTGACCTCGCTCTCGGCAAGGACCCAGTGGCCGCCCGGCGTCGTCGCACCCGCGGAGACGTGGCCCTCGTAGTAGTCGAAGAAGCCGCCGGCCCAATACATCGCCCGTTCGGCCACCACCGGCACGTCCGCGGTCACGCGCATGCCGTAGGACGCGCCCGCGATGCCCGGCACGTCGTCGACGAACACCGTGAAGCGGGCGCCCGCCGGCACGGTATAGGTCCGGGTCAGCGGGCCGCCCGTGTCCGTCAGATAGGCGACGTCGAGGGTGGCCGGCGACGCGCCCGGGTTGACCAGCAGCAGATAGGTATCGAAGAACGCGTTCGAGCTGCCTTCCGCGAAGAGCCAGGTGGTCGCCGGGGCGGCGACGGCGGTGGCGGCGTGCCCGAGCGCGAACGTCTGGGCCGGCGTGCTCCGGTACATCGCGCGCTCGACGGCGATAGGCTGTGTCGCGGTAATCTCGGCCGACACGTCGGTCGACTCGAGGCCCGGAACCGTGTTGACGAACACGGTCGTGCGGCTGCGCGCCGGCAGCTCGTAGGTGCGCACGATCGGCGCGCCTGACGGCAGTAGGAAGCGGACGGTCGCCGTCGTCGCGGTCGGCTGCGGGTTCTGCAGCAGGTAGAACAGCTGGAACCCGAGGACCGTGGTGCCTTCGGCGAGGAACCACGACATCCCCGGCGCGCCGCCGGCTGTTTCGGCATGGCTGCCGTACGGCGTGGCGCCTACATCACCCCACGTCATCAGGCGATCGACGGCCAGCGGCGACCCACTCTCGACGACCGCGGAGAACGACGCCGTGCCGAGGCCGAGCGCGCGCGACTCAATCGTCGCCCGCGACCGCGCCGGCAGGGTCACCGCGCGGAGGATCACGGCTCCGCCATCGGTCTCGACGCGAACGGCGGCAGTGGTCGCGCTCGAACCGGGGTTCGCGATCGCGTAGCGGGTCGAGAAGAACGTGCCGGACGCGCCTTCCGCGAGGTAGCGAGCCAGCGTGCCGCGCGGGTGCGAGCCGCGCGCGAGCTCCTGGGCGTTGGTCAGGCCGTCGGCGTCGGGATCGCCGGCCGCGCCATCGGCGCCGGTCGCGCCGCTGCCGGCCGTGATACTCAATCCGAAGGTGGTTTCCCAGTGATCGTTCAGCCCGTCGGCATCGCCGTCCAGCAGCGATGAGAGCGGCGCGACGTAGACCTGCAGGTAGTTGGATGTCGGAGCAAGCGTGTAGGCCAGCTGCGAGTCGCCGGCGAACGACGGCCCTCCACCGGACGCAACGTTGTCCCATGGCGCGGGCACGACGGATCCGTAGGCGAAATCGGCGATCCCCGACGTGCCCCAGACCATGTAGCGCCCCGACCTCGAGAAGGCTGCGTCCGGCACGGGGACGGGCACCGTTCCCAGGCTCATGACCTGGCCGGTCGGCAAGTGCACCTGTTGCGCCTGCTGGGCGAGCATCCCGAGGAACTGGCCGTCCGCCGAGAGCTTCGGCGAGACGGCAAAGTAGGTCCGCACCGGCTGGCCGGCGACGTGCACGTGGGTGACCCCACCGATGCGCGTCGTGGTGGCCGGCGCGTACGCCGAGACGGCATAGGCGACGACGCCGCCGTCGTCGGAGACCGACGGCCGGTCCACGAGGACGCCGGCGCCCACGATCGGATCGCTGACGCGCGTCAGCGTGGATTCGGCGATGTTCCGCCTCAGGACGAGCCCGCGGTCGGTGGCCGGGCCGGTCCCGTCGTTGGTCGCGTAGCTCACGAAGTGGACGGTGTTGCCGTCGGCGGTGACCGCCGGCAGCCAGCAGTTGGCGTTCAGCGGTTCACCTTCCGCGTTCCGGCTGACGAGGACGATCTCCCCGGTCAGCCGATCCCAGCGAAAGACCTGGGTGAAGTTCAGCGGCGGCTGGTTGAACGCAAAGAGGTTCGAGCCGGCAGACGCGAACACGACATACCGCCCGTCCGGCGTGATCGCGGGATCCTGGCTGCTGCCGTTGCTCGGCACGCCGTTCCGCTCGCTCGCGCGCACGGTCGACACGGCACCCGCTTCGTCGAACACGCCGTCGGCGTCGGTGTCCCGATCCCGGAGGAAGACGTCCTGAATGCCGACGTCGGCCGGCACCAGGTTGTTCGCCACCGACACGAAGGCGATGAACCGGCCGTTAGCGGAGGCTGCCGGCTGGAAGCTCGACTGGTTGCCGGGCGAGCCGTCCGTCGCCACGCTGACCAGCGTCGGTTGAGCCGAGGCGGGAACGACCGTGGACACGACGGCCGCGCCCGCCAGGAGGATCGTGAGGACACGAAGGCCCATGAGTCACCCGTACCGCGCGAGAGGGGGATGGCCATTCTATGACAGCGACGGTGGTCCGCTAAGCGCACTGCCGGCCGGCGACGGTCAATCGATGCGGGTCGCCGGCCAGGCCGCACCGGCGGCGAAGACCTGCTCGCCGACGCTCCAGTACATTGCGCCCTCCACGACCAGGCCGCCGACGTTCGTCCCCTCCAACGACACCTCGATCCCAAAGCGGCCTTCTGCCAACAGCTGCGGGTGGCTCGCTGGGATGGTCATGCGGGCGCCGGCCGGGAGATTCAGGATCGCCGACACATTCGGCGTCCCGGTCCCTTCAGGCAGCGTCCGCACCCGCACCGGCAGGTCGATATTGCTGACGTTGGCGATCAGGACGAACGTTTGCGCGCCGAGTCGACCGTTCTGCTCACCCTCGGCCAGTATCCATCGGGAGCCATGTTGGGTCACGCCGGTGGAGACGTGGCCTTCGTAATAGTCGAAGAAGCCGCCGGCCCAATACATCGCGCGCTCGGCGACGACCGGCACCGAGGAGCTCACGCGGATCCCGTACGACGTGGCGTCCAGCCCCGGCACGCCATCCACGAACTCCGAGAAACGGGATCCGGCGGCGACGGTGTACTGCCGGGTGACCGGGGCGCCGGCATCGCGCAGATAGTCGACGGTCACCGTCGCCGCGGTCGCCGACGGGTTGGCGAGCAGCAGGTAGGTGTCGAAAAACGCGTTCGACGAGCCCTCGGCGAACAGCCAGGTCGTGTTCGGCGCGGCCACCGCCGCGGCGGCGTGCCCGAGCTCGAACAGACGGTTCGGGCTGCGATACATGGCCCGCTCGACCGCGATCGGCTGCGTGGCGGTGATCTCGGCGGAGACGTCGGTCGACTCGAGGCCGGGAATCGTGTTCACGAAGATGGTGCTGCGGCTGTGGGCCGGCAGCGGATACGTCCTGACGACGGGCGCGCCGGTCGGCAGCAGGAACCGGATCGTCGCCTGCGTGGGCACGGCGCCCGGATTCTGCAGCAGATAGAACAGCTGGAAGCCGAGCACCGTCGATCCTTCGGCGAGGAACCAGCTCGTGCCAGGCGCCGCCGTCGACGTCTCCGCGTGGCTGCCGTAGATGCCCGCCGCGGCCGTACCCCACGACACCAGCCGATCGACGACCAGCGGCTGATCGCTGTCGACAACCGTGGAGAACGAGAAGCCATCCATCAGCTCGGCGTGCGAATCGAGCGTCACACGCGCGCGGGCCGGCACCATCAGCGCGCGCGAGACGCCGACCCCTTCGCCCGCGTCGAAGCGGACGGCGACCTTGGCGTCGACACTGCCCGGGTTGACGATCGCCACGCGCGTCGAGAAAAAGTCGGCCGACGACGTGCCCTCCGCCAGGAAGCGCTTCTGCGTGCCGACGGGGTTCGAGCCGGCGGCGAATTCCTGGGTGTTGGTCAGCCCGTCGCTGTCTGGATCGCCGGCCGCCCCGCCGGCCGCGTTCGGGATGGCGTTGAGGCCGAAGAGCATCTCCCAGTGGTCGTTCAGGCCGTCGCTGTCGTTGTCGAAGAAGGTCGTCAGCGGCACGACGAACAAGTCGTTGAACTGCCGCTCGGCGGTGAGGTCCGATCGGGTGTAGACCAGCGCCTGATCGAAGCCGTCGAAGGCGACCGGTTCGCGGGGCAGGAAGTTCGCCAGCCAGGAACCGTGCACGAAGTCGGCGAAAAACGCGGTCGAGCCCTGCATATATCGACCGGAGGGCGAGGCGGCGGTGCCGTAGTTCAGTGAGAACATCAAGGGGCCCAGAATGCGGCGCTCACCACTGCGCAGGTGGACACGGAAGGCGGCGCCCGTCGTATTGCCCGGTGCCGGCAGCTCGACGCCGAGCAGGAACGCGCCGTCGCGGGACACCTGCCCCGCGACGCCCGCGAAAGTACGATCGGCTTCGCCGGCGGTCCGGACGACGATGGTGCCGCCGACGCGCTCGCCGGCTGCCACAGGATTGCGCTGGGCGATGCCGTAGACGACGATCCGTCCGTCACCCGACACGCTGGGCTGGTCGATCGATGTCGGCAAGCCCTGCGTGGTGGGCAGCGGATCGCTCCAGCCGGTCAACGTACCGGCGGGGATGTCGCGGCGCACCAGCATTCCGCCGGCGCCGATGGCTGCAACCGGGCCGTTGCTGGCGTAGGTGATGAAGTACACGACGGTACCGTCGTCGGTGGGCGCCGGCCAGAACGCGCGTTCGTTCAACGGCTCGCCGGCATCGTTGCGGCTCACCAGGACGATCTCGCCGCTCAGCCGATCCCAGCGCAGGATCTGTGTGAACGTGAGGGGCGGCTGCCCCGTGCTGAACAGGTTGGTCGCCGCCGACTCGAAGAAGACGAAGCGTCCATTGGGCGTGAGCACGGGGTGAAAGCTCGGCCCGTTGGCCTCGACGCCGCCGCGCTGACTGACGCGGATCGTCGAGACGGAGCCGGCCTCGTCGAAGACCCCGTCCGCGTCGGTGTCTCGGTCGCGGAGGAAGATGTCGGAGGCGCCGTTCGTGTCGCCCGCCACCAGATTGGTGGCGAACGACAGGAACGCGATGAACCGACCCGTCTCCGACACGGTCGGAACGAGGCTTGAATCGTTGGAGAGTGTCCCGTCGGTCGCGACGCTGACGCGGATGGTCTGCGCTGAGGCCGGCGCGCAGCCGAGCGCGACGAGCCCCACGACGGCGAGACTCCGGAGTCGTTCGGTCATGCGGCAATCTCAATTGGCGTCAGCATGCATGGCGCCGGCTGGCGACCCCCGATCACGGGATCCGCGTCGCCGGCCAGTTGGCGCCGGCCGCGAACGGCACGCCGCCGACACTCCAGTAGATGGCGCCCTCCACGATCAGCGCGCCCGTCGGCGTCCCCTGCTCGATCACCTCGACACCGCCGCGCTGGAAGCCTGCCAGCGCGCTCGCCGGCAGCGTGACGCGGCTGTTCGCCGGAATCTGCACGGCCGTCGTCTGCAGCGGACCCGCTTCGGGCAGGGTGCGGATCGTCGCGCCCGTCGCCGCCGTACCCGTGTTGGCGATCAGGACGAACGTCTGCGCGCCGTAGGCGCCACCCTCTTCAGCCGCGGCGAGCACCCAGTGCGAACCGGACTGCGTCGCTCCGGCGGAAACGTGGCCCTCGTAGTAGTCGAAGAAGCCGCCGGCCCAATACATCGCGCGCTCGGCGACGATCGGCACCGTCGACGCGACGCGCGTCCCGAAGGAGGTTCCTGCCATCCCCGGCTCGCCGTCGACGTAGACGCTGAAGCGACTGTTGGCCGGCACCACGTAGGTCCGGCTCACCGCGCCGCCCAGCTCGCGCAGGTAGTCGACCTGCACCGACGCGGGCTGAGCCGAGGGATTGGCCAGCAGCAGGTAGGTGTCGAAGAAGGCGCCGGTCGCGCCTTCGCCGAAGAACCACGTCGCCGACGGTGCCGCGACGGCCGCGGCCGCATGGCCAAGCGCGAAGACCTGCGCGCCGGTGCTGCGATACATCGCGCGCTCGACCGCGATCGGCTGCGGCGCCGTGATCTCGCCCGACACGTCCGTCGACTCCAGTCCAGGAACGGCGTTGGCGTAAATCGTCATCCGGCTCAGCGCCGGCAGGTCGTAGGTGCGGACCACGGGCGCACCCGACGGCAGCAGGAAGCGGACGGTGGCCGTCGTGGGCGTCGTCTGGGGGTTCTGCAGCAGGTAGAACAACTGGAAGCCCAGGACGGTGGAGCCTTCGGCGAGGAACCACGACGTGCCCGGGGCCGCCGACGACGCCTCGGCGTGGCTGCCGTAGGGGATGCCCTGCACGTCGCCCCACGACATCACGCGATCGACGACCACCGGCAGATCGCTCTCGAACACGCCGGAGAACGAGGCCGTGCCGAGTCCCTGCGCCCGCGAGTCGATCGTGACCGACCGGCCCGGCTCGATCCAGATGTTGCGGCGCTCGATCCCGCCGCCGTCGAGGGCGAGCCGGATCGCCACGGTCGCCGGCGTCGGGTTCGGGTTGGCGATGGCGTAGCGCGTATCGAAGAAGGTGCCGGTCGCGCCCTCCGCGAGATAGCGGGCCAGCGTGCCGCGCGGGTTCGAGCCGCGCGCGAACTCCTCGGCGTTGGTCAGGCCGTCCCCGTCGGGATCGCCGGTCGCACCGCTCACACCGCCGTCGTTGGGATCGAGGCCGAACATCGCCTCCCAATGGCCGTTGAGGCCGTCGTTGTCGGCATCCACGATCGGCGCCAGGCCGCCGACGACCACGTGGATGCCCTGCCGGTAGGCGATCCGGCTGTCGGCGGCGTCGAAGGCCGCCGAAGTCAGCTGGCTGAGGGGCAGGGACAGCTGTGACCCGTACTGGAAGTCGACCAAGAGGTTGTCGGCGAGCAGGTAGCGGCCGCTCGGCGAGAGCGTCACGAACTGCGCGTCGTCGCTGAGGAAGGCGATGCTGCGCCGCCGCTCACCGGTGGCGAGATGGATGTGTACGGCGGGCCCCGCGACCGGACCGTCGATGAAGACGAGCGTGGCTCCGTCTCGCGACAAGCGCGGCTGCGAGCCGATATACGCGGCCCTGTATGTGTTAGTGGCTGCATCGACGACATGGGCAAAGGTAACCATGGTGACGCCGCCGCTCTCGATCCGAAGACCGTAGGCGATGGTCGCTCCATCACCCGAGATCGACGGCGTTCCCATGTGGAACGTGGATCCCTCGGGGCCCGACGGCGTGTTGATGAGGGTCAGGGTCCCCGCGGCGACGTCGCGATGGTAGATGAGGCCCGCAAAGCCCGCCGCGACCTCGGATGGGATGCTGCCTCCGTACGTGAACACGATGTGGTTACCGTCGTCCGACACGTCGGGATCGACCGACCGAAGACCCAGCAGCGGCTCGCCGGCCGTGGTCTGGCTGACCAACACGATCTCGCCGCTCAGCCGATCCCACCGCAGCACGACCGAGACCGGCAACGCCGGCTGGCCGATGGCGAACAGGCTGGACGCGTACGATGCGAACACCACGTAGCGGCCGTCCGGCGTGATCGCGGGGTCCTCGCTGGCGCCGTTCCCTTGAACGCCACCGCGCTGGCTGACGCGCACCGTCGAGACGGCGCCCGCCTCGTCGAAGACCCCGTCGCCGTCGGTATCCCGATCGCGGAGGAACACGTCCCGCTCGCCGTTGGTGTCGCCGGCCACCAGGTTGGAGGCGAACGACGTGAAAGCGACGAAGCGCCCCGTCGCCGACATCGCCGGCGTGAAGCTGTTGTTGTTCCCCGGCGTCCCGTCGGAGGCCGCGCTCACGACGACGGGAATGACCTGGGCGGCGGCCTCGTTCGCGATCGAAGCGGCGAGCAGGGCGGCGACGAACCACGACACACGACGGATGTACATGCGACAGTGCTCCGGGCGAGGAGGTTAGGGGGACGGCGATTGTAACGCACCGGTGGTACCCTTGCAGCACGCATGATTTCGTTCTCGCGCATCAACAAGCAGTACGGCCGGCAGGTTCTCTTCGTCGACGCCTCGTTCCAGCTCAACGCCGGCGAAAAAGTCGGCCTGGTCGGTCCCAACGGCGCCGGCAAGACGACCCTCTTCCGCATGATCGTCGGCGAGGAGTCGCCCGACGACGGCGAGGTCACGGTACCGCGCAAGGCGTCGATCGGCTACTTCCGCCAGGACGTCGAGGAGATGTCCGGCCGCTCGGTGCTCGACGAAGCGATCGCTGGCAGCGGCCGCGTCGGCGGCCTGCACCACGAGCTCGAGGCGCTGCAGCACGCGATGGGCGACCCCGATCGCGCCGGCGACATGGACACGATCCTGGAGCGCTTCGGCGAGGTGCAGGAGGAGTACGACCACCTCGGAGGCTACGCCCTCGAGAGCCAGGCGCGGGAGGTGCTGCACGGCCTCGGCTTCGACGACGCCCGCATCGACGGCGACGTCGGCGAGCTCTCCGGCGGCTGGAAGATGCGCGTGGCGATGGCGCGGGTGCTCCTCGGCCGGCCCGACGTCCTCCTGATGGACGAGCCGACCAACCACCTCGACATCGAATCG
>JANOIR010000264.1:0-27470 GCA_031407765.1 Vicinamibacteraceae bacterium | reverse complement strand
CCGAGAACCCGCACGCCGCCGAGATCAAGCTGCCGCTGCCCGACGAAGCCGAGATGTCGACGTACGTCGACTCGCTCGCCGCGGGGCCGATCGCCGACCTCGCGCAGCGCACCGACCTGCCGCTCGCCACGCTCGGCCAGCGACTCACCGGCCTCAGCCGCGTCGGCGCCCGCCGCCTGGTGACGATGGCGACGCGCAGCGGTCAGCGCCTCACCGCCGACTGGGTGTCGAAGATCAAGAAGGATCTGATCGAATCCGAGTGCCAGGGACTGCTCGACTTCATCGAGTCGAAGCTGACGCTCGACGACATGGCCGGCAGCGAGGCCGTGAAGGCGTGGCTGCGCGAGGATCAGAAGCTCCTCGAGAAGGGCGCGCTGCACGCGCTGCCGATGGGCTACCTGATCGCCGGCCGAATCGGCACCGGCAAGACCTACCTCGTACAGTGCTGGGCCGGCGAGCTGGGCATCCCCTGCGTCGTCTTCAAGAACTTTCGCGATCGCTGGGTCGGCGCCACCGAATCGAACCTCGAAAAGATCTTTTCCGTCCTGAAGGCTATCGGACAGGTACTGGTCTTCGTCGACGAAGCCGACCAGGCCGCCGGCAAGCGCGAGGGCGGGGACACGGACGGGGGCCTCTCCGGCCGCGTCTACGCGATGCTCGCGAAGGAGATGTCGGACACGCGCAACCGCGGTCGGATTCTCTGGGTATTCGCCACGTCGCGGCCCGACCTCCTCGAGGTCGATCTCAAGCGTCAGGGCCGGCTCGACGTCCACATCCCGCTCTTCGCGCCGGAAACGCCCGAGGAGATGCGCGCGCTCTTCCGCGCCATCGCCCGCAAGCTGAAGTTCCCGCTGAAGGACGACGATCTGCCGGCGCTGGACCCGGGTCAGGGCCTCGGCAGCAACGAGATCGAGGGCGTGCTGGTGCGGGCGCTGCGGGTCTGGGAGCTGGCGCCCGATCCGACCGAGAGCGCGCCGAAGCCAGCATTGCGCGAGATCCTCGCCGCCGTGCTCAAAGACGTGCGCCCGAGCGCGCACACCCGCAAGCTCGAATACATGGACCTCGTGGCGGTCAAGGAGTGCACCGACCAGCGCTTCCTGCCGCCACGGTTCCGCGACCTGACGCCGGAGCAGATCGAGACGCGGCTGACCGAGCTGCGCAGGTTTGTATGAGGACGGCCCGGGTCGGGGCGTTTCCCTGTAGACTCGCAGCCACGATCGCACTTTTTGGACGGAGATTCAGCGCATGTTTGCACGCATCGGACGGCTCTTCCGCGGCTTCGTGAGCCTCTTCATCAGCGGCATCGAAGAGGCCAACCCCGAAGCCCTCATGGCGGCGGCGCGCGACGACTTCCGCGGCAAGATGGCGCAGTACAACATGGCGCTGGCCCGCATGGCCGGCGTCGCCGAGCGCCTCAAGGGCCAGGTCAGGATGAAGACGACCAGGGCCCAGGACCTCGAGCGGCGCATCCTCGCCAATCACGCCGCCGGCAACATGGAGCTGGCCGGCACGCTCGCCCGCGAGCTGCAGGAGCTGAAAGCGGATCTCACGACCGACACCGAAGAGCTGAAAGAGACCGAGGAGGCCTACCAGGCCAACCTGCGGCAGGCGAAGGTCGTCCAGCGCGAGTTCGAGGACAAGGTCCGTCGGCTCGAGAAGCAGCTGTCGCAGGTCCAGATCAAGGAGGCGCAGGCAGAGGCCGCCGCCGCCCTCGGCAACACCGCCTTCAAGGTCGGCGATCTCGGCGACACGCTGAAAGACGTCGAGGGCGTGCTGCAGAAGCGCTACGCGGTTTCGGCCGGCAAGGCCCGCGTCGCCAAGGACATGGTCAACATGGCGGAGATCCAGGAGAAGGAAGGCGAGCGCAAGGCCCTCGAGCAGAACGCCCTCGCCGAGTTCCTGGCGTCGCAGGGCGTGCAGTCGCCGGCGTCGGCGACCGGCACGGCCGCGACCGAGAAGCAGATCGGCCCTTCGTAACGACGTCCGGAGCACATCGCCGTCATGGCCATGGAACAGCAGCCTTCCAAACTCACCCCGGTCGGGCGCCTTCTGTCGCTGGTGCTCGTCGTCGGCCTGATCGGCGGCGGCGCCTACATGGTCTTCAACCGCTTCTCGAGCAAGGGCAGCGGGGGCGGCGCGTCGACCGGCAGCGGCGGGAGCGGCGGCGGCGGCGGGCAAGCGCCGGCGGTGGTCGACTTCAAGGCCGAAGTCCCGCGCCTGGCGCCGGCCGCGCCGTTCACGATCAAGGACAACATCGTCCCCATCGAGATCAGCGAGTACGCCGGCTACGCCGGGCTCATCGTCGCCAACGGCGGCCTCGAGCCGACCGAGAACTCGGTGTTCTTCAAGCACGGTGGCTTCAAGGTGAAGCTGACGGTCAGCGAGGACGAGAGCTGGGGCGACCTGAACCAGGGCAAGATCGCCGGCTCGGTCACCACCGTCGACGTCCTCGCCGCCTACGGCCGGCAGTTCCACGCGGTGGTGCCGGTGCAGATCGGCTACTCGCGCGGCGCCGACGGCCTCATCGTCCGCTCCGAGATCAAGAAGATCAACGACCTCAAGGGCAAGCTGGTCGCGACGTCGCAGTTCACCGAGGCCGACTTCTTCCTCCGCTACCTGGCGCAGGAAGCGGGCCTCAGCGTCAACGTCCTCAACAGCGTCGACGCCACGCTGAGCGCGGACCGCGTCAACGTGGTCTACACCGAGGAAGGCGGCCAGGCCGGCGAGCTGTTCCTGCACGACATCAAGTCGGGCGCGAACAAGCTCTCCGGGGCGATGACGTGGGAGCCGACGGTCAGCGAGGTCGTCGAGGGCAGCGGCGGCGCCGCCAAGGTCCTCGTCACCAACAAGAACCTCCTCGTCGTCGCCGACGTGATGGTGCTGCACCGCGGCTTCGCGGAAGCCAACCCCAAGATCGTGCAGGCGCTGGTGCAGGGCGTGCTCGAAGGCAATCGCATGGTGCGCGACAACCGCGACGCCCACCTCGACACCGTCGCCAAGGCCTTCAAGTGGACGCGTGACGACGCGCGCGAGGAGCTGGCCAAGGTCCACCTGTCGAACCTGCCCGAGAACCTCGCGTTCTTCTCCGGCGCGATCGACGCCGCCGGCAGCTTCGGCGGCATCTATCAGTCGGCGGTGCTCGCCTACGGCTCCGACCTGGTCAAGGACCCGCCCGACGCCGAGCGCTTCGCCAGCCTGGCCGCGCTCAAGGCGATCGAGGCCTCGGGGCAGTTCAAGGATCAGAAGGTCGCCATCTCGCCGATCCGCACCGGCGGGCCCGGCACGCTCGAGACGAGCCTGCTGCTCTCGAAGGACATCCGCTTCCTGTTCGAGCCGAACTCGGCGACGCTCGACCTCGACAACCAGTCGAACCTGTCGAACCTCGACGTGATCAAGAAGATGCTGGTGGTGAGCCCGGGCTCGACCATCCTGCTGCGCGGCCACGTCGACAACGCCATGGTCGAGGAGTTTCGCAAGCGCGGCGGCGACACGTTCGTGCGCACGCAGGCGCTGAAGGCGATGGAGCTGTCGAAGCGGCGCGCCGCCGAGATCCGCCAGATGCTGATCACCCGCCTCAGCGTCGACCAGCAGCGCATCGAGGTGGTCGGCCGCGGCTGGGAAGAGCCCGTCTCGCCGAACTCGGACGAGAACCGTCGCGTCGAAGTGCAGTGGTTTACGATCGAGTAGAACCCATGCCGCCCGCGTGCCGGCGCCGCGGTGCGCTCAGCACCGCGAGTGGCAGCCGGCACGCCCAGAGGGCGGCCCGCAGCCGCGCGTGAGAGCGCGGCCGCAACAGACAGGAGCGCGCCCCGATGCCTCTCTTCTATACCCGGCTGCAGCGCAAGTTCGGCAAGCCGCAGGATGGCCTGACCCGCCGGGAGATGCTGCAGGCGACGCTGGCCGCGTCCGCCGGCCTCCTCCTCAGCGCGTCGGGGTCCTTCGCACAGGCCAAACCGGGCAAGCGCGTGATTGTCGTCGGCGCCGGCTTCTCGGGCCTGGCGGCCGCCTTCGAGCTGAAGAGCGCCGGCTACGACGTGCTGGTGATCGAGGCGCGCAATCGCGTCGGCGGCCGCGTCATCACCTTCCGCGACTTCGTCCCCGGCAAGCACGTCGAAGGCGGCGGCGAGCTGGTCGGATCGAACCACCCGACCTGGGTCGCCTACGCCGACCGCTTCAAGCTCTCGTTCCTCGACGTCACCGAGGAAGAGGATTTCGACTTCCCGCTGACGCTCGGCGGCAAGGTGCTGTCGAGCGAGGAGGGCGGCAAGATCTGGGAAGAGATGGACGAGGCCGTCAACCAGATGAACGCCGACGCCGCCAAGGTCGCCGATCCGCACCAGGCCTGGCTCGCCCCGAACGCCGAGGCGCTCGACCGCAAGACGCTGGCGTCGTGGATCGCATCGATGAACGCGTCGCCGCTGTGCAGGCTCGCCATCGACGCGATGATGAGCGGCGACAACGGCGTCCGCAGCGAGTGGCAGAGTTATCTCGGCAACCTGGCGATGGTGCAGGGCGGCGGCGGCACCAAATACTGGACCGACAGCGAGGTCTACCGCTGCGCCCAGGGCAACCAGACGCTGGCCACGAAGCTCGTCGCCGGCATCGGCGCCGACCGCATCCGGCTGCAGACCATCGTCAAGCGCATCGATCACGGCCCCCAGGGCGTCCGCGTGACGCTGGCCTCGGGTGAAATGGTCGGCGGCGACGACGTGATCCTGGCGATCCCGCCCTCGACGTGGAGCCGCATCGGGATGGAGCCGGCGCTCCCCGCCGCGCTGGCGCCGCAGATGGGGACCAACGTCAAATACCTGATCTCGCTGCGCAACGCCTTCTGGCGGCGCGCCAAGCTGGCGCCCGACAGCCTCGGCGACGGGCCGATCAACTGGACCTGGCACCAGACCGACGGGCAGAAGGGCGTCCCGGTGTCGATGTGCGCGTTCTCGGGCGGCGTCTCGGCCGAGATCGTCCGCGAGTGGACGCCGGCACAGCGTCGCGCCAAGTACCTGCGCGAGCTCGGCAAGTCCTACCCCGGCATCGGCGCGGCGTTCGTCAACGACCGCTTCATGAACTGGCCGTCCGACGTGTGGACGCGCGCCGGCTACTCGTTCCCGGCGCCCGGGCAGGTCACGACGATGGGGCCGATCCTCCGCAAGGGCATCGAGCACGTGCACTTCGCCGGCGAGCACGCCTCCTACGCCTTCGTCGGCTTCATGGAGGGCGCGCTCAATTCCGGCGCCGCGCTGGCAAAGCGGCTGGCCCAGCGCGACGGGGTCGCGAAATAGCGATGAGCCGCAAGTCGCCGACGGTCATCGAGCTGATGATCGTCGGGGCCATCCTCTTCGTCCTCGGCAGCATCGTCGTCAACAAGGTGCGCTCACCGGGCGGCGTCGCCTCGAACCCGGCCACCGCGAGCGGGGAGTCGGAGGCCGAGCGCGAAGCCAGGGAGCTGACCGCGACGCTGCAGGCGCGCCTCGCCCCGGCGGCGGGCACGACGTGGAAGGACGGCCTCGCCGCCGTCGTCCTGGTCGACGTCTCCGGCAGCATGCACGACCGCATCAAGGGCGAGCGCCGGCGCAAGATCGAGGCCGCCCAGGCGTCGGCGATCGACCTGGTCGGGGCCTTCGCCCGCTACGCCGCAGCGCATCCGGAGACGCCGGTGCTGGTCGGCGTCCTTGAGTTCAGCGCCCGCGCTGGTCAGCCGTCGGCCCGCCAGGTCGTCCCCCTGGCCGCGCCCAATCTACTGACCGCCGGCGACGCCATCCGCGGCATGAAGACCGGCGGCGGAACGCCGATTGGCGACGCGATGGTCGAGGCCCGCCTGGCGCTCGACCGCAGCGGCCTGAAGCGCCGGCACCTGCTCGTCGTCACCGACGGCGAGAACACCGACGGTGCCGATCCGGCGCTGGTCGCGACGATCCTCGAGAAGCAGACCGACGAGGCGCGGGCGCCGCTCTATTTCGTCGCCTTCGACGTCGATGCCGAGGCCTTCGCCGGGGTGAAGAGCGCCGGCGCGCTGCTCCTCTCGGCGAAGAGCGGCGCCGAGCTTGCGGCGACCTTCGACGAGCTGCTGAGCGATCGGATCCTCGTGGAAGCGCCGCGCGAGACGGTCGAGAAGCCGCGCACGCCGTGAGCAAAGAGGACCCCCGCGTCTTCATCACCGGCGGGACCGGCTACGTCGGCCGCCGCCTGATCCCCGTCCTCCAGAAGCAGGGCTGCGTGGTGCGGGCGCTGGTCCGGGCCGGCTCGGAGCGCAAGCTGCCGCCCGGCTGCGAAGTGGTGGTCGGCGACGCCCTCGACCGCCGCACGTTCGAAGACGCCATCGATCCTGACTCCGCATTCATCCAGCTGGTCGGCGTGGCGCATCCGTCGCCTGCCAAGGCGCAGCTGTTCTACGACATCGACCTCGTCTCGGCCAAGGCCTCGATCGACGCAGCGGCGGCGCGCAAGGTCGATCACTTCGTGTACGTCAGCGTCGCCCAGCCGGCGCCGGTGATGAAGGCCTACCAGCTGTCGCGGGCGATCGCCGAGGGCCACCTCGCCCAGTCCGGCCTCACCTACAGCGTGATCCGTCCGTGGTACGTCCTCGGGCCCGGCCATCGCTGGCCGATCGTGCTCAAGCCGTTCTACTGGATCGCCGAGCGGCGGCCGTCGTCGCGCGGCACCGCACTCCGCCTGGGGCTCGTGACCATCGACCAGATGGTGGCGACGCTGGCCCTGGTCGTCGCCGCGCCGCCCAAGACCTCGCGCATCCTGACCGTCCCCGACATCCGTCACACGTCGCTGCAGCGTCTCACTACGCTCCCGTCCTCGGCCAAGGGCTGACGACCTCGTGAGCGGGCGGCATCTGCCATTCCTGGGGAAGCTGTGCGCCATGCTCCGGCCACGGGTTGACCAACAATCTTGTCGCTGAGATAATTGGCTGCGACGTTTCTGGCACCCGGTTCGTATTTGCGCATGCGCACTACCCCCACAACTTCCCCCCCTTCGCACGGCGAGCCGGCGTCCACGCGCGACGAGATCCGCAAGCTCTCGTCCCTGGTCGACATCAGCCAAGCCCTCTCCGGCACGCTGAACCTGCGCGCCGGCCTGCACCGCGCCCTCGAGATCCTCGAGCGGCACCACGCGGTCGTCTTCGGCCTGGTGCTGCTGACGCGAGGCGAAGGCGAGGAGGCGCGCGCGGAGCGCATCGCCAGCGGCGCCAAGGGCCGCGTCCGCGCCCTCGACGAGCTCGGTAAGCGGATCCTCGACACGGGGCGCGGGGTGGTCGTGCCGAAAGTCAGCCAGGAGCCGTCGCTCGCGGTGCGGCCGGCCGAGCGCGGGCAGGCCGACGAGCTCAGTGTGGTGGGCGTGCCGATCACGATCGCGCGCCGGCCGATCGGGGCGCTGCTCGTCGAGCTGCCGTTCAAGGCCGACCGCCTCTACGTGCGCGCCTCGAAGTTCCTCGGCGTGGTGGCCTCGATGATCGGCCAGGCGGTACGCCTGCAGGGGCTCGTCGAATCCGAGCGCCAGCGCCTCGTCGACGAGAACACGCACTTGCGGCAGGAGCTGAAAGCCAAGTACGACTTCCCGAACCTGGTCGGCACCAGCGGCCCGATGCGCGGTGTGTTCGATCAGGTCGCGCAGGTCGCGCGCACCAACACCACGGTGCTGATCCGCGGCGAATCGGGCACCGGCAAGGAGCTGATCGCGCACGCGATCCACTACAACTCGCTGCGCGCGGGCAAGCCGTTCGTCAAAGTGAGCTGCGGCGCCCTGCCCGACACGCTGATCGAATCCGAGCTCTTCGGCTACGAGAAGGGCGCCTTCACCGATGCCCATCAGCGGCGCAAGGGCCGCTTCGAGCTGGCCGAAGGCGGCACGCTGTTTCTCGACGAAATCGGCGACATCAACCTGCAGACGCAGGTGAAGCTGCTGCGCGTGCTGCAGGCGCGCGAGTTCGAGCGCCTCGGCGGCACCGAGACGATCAAGAGCAACGTGCGCCTGATCGCCGCGACGAACAAGCCGCTCGAAACGGGGATGGCCGACGGCACGTTCCGTGAGGATCTCTACTACCGCCTGAACGTCTTCACGATCTTCGTGCCGCCGCTGCGCGAGCGGAAGCCGGACATCCTGCTGCTCGCCGATCACTTCCTGCAGAAGTTCGCCGGGGAGCACGGCAAGCCGATCCGCCGTATTGCGACACCGGCGATCGACATGCTCATGAGCTATCACTGGCCGGGCAACGTACGCGAGCTGGAGAACGTGCTCGAGCGCAGTGTGCTGGTGTGCGAAGGCCAGGTGCTGCACGCGCACCACCTGCCGCCGACGCTGCAGACCGCCGAGACGTCCGAGACGACCTTGGCCCAGCCGCTCGAGGAAGCGGTGGGGGCGTACGAGCGCGACCTGCTGACCGACGCCCTGAAGAGCGCCCGCGGCAATCGGGCCCGGGCCGCGCGGCTGCTCCAGACGACCGAGCGCATCCTGAACTACAAGGTGCGCAAGTACGCGATCGACTACCGCCGCTTCCGCGGCTAGTGGCCTGTCTCGGCTGAATCGGTATCAGCTGCCGGAACGCGGCGCCCGGATGGCCAGGCGCGAGGCCGCCGCTTCCGCGGCCCGCTGACTCCGGAGTCGGCGTCAGGCCCGCGCCAGCATGGCGTCTACGTCAGCCAGGCTGGGCACACCAGAGAGTGCGCCGAGGCGCGTACAGCTCACCGCGGCGGCGGCGTTGGCGAATCGCAGCGCCTGTTCGAGCGGCCACCGCGAGAGCTGGCCGTGGATGAAGGCGGCGCGAAAGACGTCGCCGGCGCCGGTCGTGTCGATGGCATCGACGTGGAATCCCGGCGACCGGATCGCGCGATCGCCGTCGAGCGCGAGTGCGCCAGCGGTACCGAGGGTGACGATCAGCAGCCCGTCGTGATCGCGGCGAAGCGCGCGCAGCGCCGCTTCGGGATCGCCCAGGCCCGTCAGCGCGGGGGGCACGTGCTCGGCGAACATCGGGATCGTCACCGCCGCGACCAGGTCGCGCGTCAGATCGGTGAGGCGGTCGATGTCGCTGGTCACAGGGATGCCTGCGGCGCGACCGAGGCGTGCCGCCGCCACTGCCGCGGCCTGATCCACGTCGTCGACGTGCAGCAGCCGCGCCGCGGCGATCGCCGCCGCCGGCACCTCCTCCGGGCGCAGCGCCAGCCGCTCGTCGCGGTCCCACAGCACGATGCGCTCACCGGTGGTCTCGTCGACCAGGATCACCGCGAACTGGTTCGAGGCGCCCGCACGTGTCAGCGCGTCCCGCATGTCGACGCGGCGATCGCGCATCGCCTCGCGCAGGCGGCCGCCGTTCTCGTCGTCGCCGGTGGCGCCGACGTACTTGACGCGCCAGCCGAAGTCGGCGACGCAGGCGAGGGCGGTCGTCATCTGCCCGCCACACGAGACGAGCTGACGGCGGATGCGCTGCTTGGCGTGGGGGCCGCTCGCCTGCGGCACGGCCGGCAGCAGGTTGACGAAGTCGACGGAGTTGGCGCCGATGCCGACGACGTCCCAGGTGGGAGCGCCAGCGGGCGTTTCGTTCGCGGTCACGCCGGTTGATTCACGACAGCCCGGTTTGCGTCACGGCAGGCCCGATTTGCGTCACGGCAGCCCGATTTGCGTCACGGCAAGGAGGAGCGGGGGCGTACAGACGAACAGGCGCCGCCGGCTCGCGCCGGATGCGCCTGTCAGGTTCAGGGAAACGGGCGAGCTACCAGCGGGGCTCCCGGCGTCGACCGCCGCCGCCACCACCGCCGCCGCCACCACCGCTCCGGTTGCCGCCGCGGCCGCCGCCGGCGCCGCCGCCGCCACCGAAGCCACCGCCACCGCCACCGAAGCCACCGCCGGCCGGCTTGGGCCGCGCTTCGTTGACGGCCAGCGTGCGGCCGCCGAGCTGCGCCTGGTTGAGCTCATCGACGGCGCGCTGCGCGTCGTCGTCGCTCGCCATCTCGACGAACGCGAATCCGCGAGCCCGTCCCGTGGCCATGTCGCGCATGACGCGAACCGAATCCACAGGGCCGATCTTGCCGAACATTTCTTCGAGCTCAGCTTCTCCCGTTTCGTACGGGAGATTACCCACAAACAGCCTACGACCCACGTTCCTGACTTTCCGGATGCATCCGCAGGTGCATCCTACTGCCCCCCAAGGGGGAGGGGCTCATGAGAACTGGCCCGAGTGGCCCTTCCACTCCAGCTCCGCTGACGTCGACGGGGGCGAGCCCTCTACGCAGGTGAGGCTTTAGGCGGCAGTTCCTGACGGGAGCAGCCTACTGCAACTGCCTCCGCAACACAAACGACGTTTTTGGTGGGTCTTACAGCCGATTTGGCAGATCCGTCGGGGCGCGCGGAAGACGAGTAGCTAGCGCGGCAGTGGGTTCCAGAGAAAGCGGGTCATATACCAGCAGCCCTGTGCGATGGCGATCGCGGCGACAGCCCCCGTCACGCCGCGGTAGCTCGGCGCGCCGGTCGATTCACCGGGAGCCGCCGCGAAGGCAGCGACGGGCGCACACAGCGACGCCGCGACCAGGTAGTAGCGGAGGTCGACCGGTGTCAGTTGGCCGAGGCAAAGCGCCGCGCCCACGGCTAGAGCGATCCCCAGGGCGAGCATGACCGCCTCGTCGAACCGTTCCGGCCTTCGGATCCGTTGCCATGCAGCCATCAGCGCCAACGTCAGCAGGCCAACACCCACGTACTTGACGAGGTAGAGCGGCACGAACAGCAGGCGCTGCTGCAGGGCCGGCCAGCCAGGAACGTAGACGGTCTGGTGTGCTTCGTGCCGCTGGATCGGCAGCTTCGCCGGAGGACCGGCGGGTGCCGCTGCGACCGCGGATCCCTGGAATCGCTGGGCGTAGAGCGCGGTGAAATGGCGATAGTAGATGAACCACGCCGCGCCGACCGTGACGGCGAGGACCAGCGCCAGCGCGGCGGCCATCCGCCAGCGCCGGGCCGCGGCGGCGACGGCAATCGCGGCGCCGATCGAGGCTGCCAGCAGGACGAAGCTGCTCACATGGGAGAGCGACGCGACGACCGCCGCGCCGGTTGCCGCCACCAGCCATCCCGCCGCACCCGGGCGCAGGCCGAGGATCAGGAACGCGCCGGCGATCGCGCTCCAGCTGTTGCCGAACGAGTTGGTGAGATAGACCAGCGCCTGCGGCTGGAACAGGGCCGGCGCGGTCTGCCACAGCAGGACGCCCAGGAGCATCCGCCTCCCGTGCGCGGGCGCGGCGACGGCCAGCGCCACCAGGAGCCCCGCCAGCGAATCGGTGACGAGCGCAATTCCCCGCATCACTTCGATGCTGGCCGCGCGTGACCCGATCCGCGCGACGGCCACGTAGAACGCCACCGGGTACGGGAACTCGCCCCCCGGCGCATCGGACGTGAAGAAGTAGCTGCCGCTGGCGACGACGCCGACGCGATTCAGGTGGAAGAACGAATCGCCGATCGTCATCGACGGGTGGATCAGCAGCGCGAACTTGGCCACGGTGAACCACACCGCGACGGCGGTGGCCGGCCCGGCGGCCTCGGGCGTAATGCCCCAGGCCCAACGCGCGCCCAGGCCGGCGCCGAGCACCGCCAGCGCCAGCCAGGCGGCGCCGATGAGGCCGTCGAACATCGGCAGGTAGAGCCACGATGACAGGTACCCGAGCGCACCGACGGCGATCGCCGCGGCGGCGCCACCCCACAAGGCGGAACGAGCGCCGCACGTGATGGCCACGATCCCCGCGAGGAGCGCCATCGCGGCCGACGCCGACAGCACTCGCTGCCACGGGATGGACGCAAAGCGGTTGCCTGGTGTCAGCGCGATCGCGTCGACCTGCAGCGCGAGCTGTCGAGGATCCTGGGCACCCGGCGTCATCGCCTGGGCGCTCGCGATGTCCAGCCGCAGCCCGCGTTGGTCCGCGGCCGGCAGATCGAGATGGACATCGGCGTAGTGCGCGCCACCGACGGGCGCGAAGCGGACCGTGCCGAGCGACCGGCCGTGCTCGGCAATCGCGACAGGCGCGGCGGCCGCCCCCGCCGGAGTGGCCGAGTGGGCGCGGATGGTCAAGGTCCACGACGTCGAGCGCGGCAGGTCGGGCAGGAGCAGCCGCGCGTTGAGCTCGGTCCACGCGTAGGAATTGGGCCAACCGGCGCCTTCCGGCGGGTAGAAGCCGCGCGTGTAGGGCGGCGCCGCCGGGCTGTCCTCGTCGAACTCGAGGCGAACGCCGGGAGCTACCAGGAAGGGGACGGACAGGGCGAGACAGGCAATGGCCGCGACTGACGCCGCCACCAGCCACGGCGACGACGGCAGCCGCTGGGCCGGCGAGGTCCTGCGCCTGTCGTCAGTGGCCACTACCCTGGTCGCCCGACACGGCCTTGGCAAGGTCGCCGATGACCTGCTTGGCGTCGCCGAACACCATCAGCGTGTTGTCGGCGGTGTAGAGCTCGTTGTCGATGCCGGCAAAGCCCGGGTTCATCGTCCGCTTGATGGCCAGGCAGGTTTTGGCCTTGTCGGCGTCGATGATCGGCATGCCGAAGATCGGGCTGGTCTTGTCGTGCCGCGCCGCCGGATTGACGACGTCGTTGGCGCCGATGACGAGGCACACGTCCACCTGCGCCATGTCGGGGTTGATGTCGTCCATCTCGATGAGGCGGTCGTAAGGAATCTCCGCCTCGGCGAGCAGCACGTTCATGTGGCCCGGCATGCGGCCCGCCACCGGGTGGATGGCGAACTTCACGTCGATGCCCTTCTTGGTCAGGTGCTCGAAGAGATCGCGGACGCGGTGCTGGGCCTGGGCCACGGCCATGCCGTAGCCGGGTACCACGACGACCGTGCTGGCATTCTCGAGGATCTGTCCGGCGTCCTCGGCGGTCGCGCTCTTGACCGCCTTCTGCTCGCCGGCCGCGGCCGCCGCCTGCACCTGCCCGAAGGCGCCGAAGAGCACGTTGGTGAACGAGCGGTTCATGGCGCGGCACATGATGATCGAGAGGATCAGGCCCGACGACCCGTCGAGCGCGCCGGCGATGATGAGCACCTTGTTCTCGAGCACGAAGCCCATCGCCACGGCGGCCAGGCCCGCGTAGGAGTTGAGCAGCGAGATGACCGTCGGCATGTCGGCGCCGCCGATCGGGATCACGAGGAGCACGCCGAAGGCGAGCGCCAGGGCAATCACCACGGGGAAGAGAAACGTCTTGCTCGGATCGACGACGAGGTAGGCGCCGATGCCGACCGCGAGGACCATGAGCATCAGATTGACGAGGTTCTGGCCCTTGTAGGTGATCGGCCGCGTCGGCAGGATCTCCTGCAGCTTGCCCGCGGCCATGAGGCTGCCGGTGCAGGTGAGGAAGCCGAGGATGACCTCGAAGATGATCGCGCCCATGCGGAAGGCGGTCATCTCGTCGGTGCCGGCCCAGAGGTAGTACTTGGCGGTGCCGACCAGGCCCGCGGCGAGGCCGCCGAAGGCGTGCGACAGCGCCGTCCGTTGCGGCACCGCGGTCAGCGCCACCCGCGAGAGCGGCACGCCGACGAGCGTGCCGAGCACCATCGACACCAGGATCCACTCGTAGCTCTTGATCTCGTGGTGGAGCATGGTGCCGCCGACGGCGAGCACCATCGCGGCGACGCCCGCGCCGACGCCGTAGCGGGCGGTCTTCGGGTCGTTCATCCACCGCAGCGAGAAGATGAACCCGACCGCCGAGAGGAGGTACAGCGCCTGGATGAGCTGTTCCATCACTTCCCCGGCTCGCGCTTCTTGAACATCTTCAGCATGCGGTCCGTGATCAGGAACCCGCTGACGATATTGGTCATCGAGGCGAAGACCGCGATCGCTCCGAGGACAGTGCTGAGCGTGGACTTCTGCTCGCCGGCGAGGAGGACCGCGCCCACGATGGCGATCGCCGAGATCGCGTTGGTGAGCGACATGAGCGGCGTGTGGAGCAGTCGCGAGACGCGCCGAATGACGTCCATTCCCAGGAAGGTGGACAGCATCAGCACGAAGAGGCCTGAAATGAAGTCGAAATGCATGGATCTACCGGCCCGACCGCGGGCCGCCGGCATTCTACCTCTCCCGAGGGTCCCCCGGAGGGTTCCCCGAGGTCGTCCCGGAGGACCCTCCCGGAGGTCGTCCGGGAGGTCGTCCGGGAGGTCCTCCGGGAGGACCGGCCGAAGGACCGGCCGAAGCTCCGAAAACGTGGCAGGAATTGCAGCGGCTAGGCGAGGCGGCGGCGGAGGAGGGCCCGGTTCACGGCGCGGAGGACTTCGTGGCGCGTGCAGGGCTTGAGCAGCACTTCGTGGCCGTCTTCGCGAATCAGCTCGAGGCTGTCGTTCTCGGCGAAGCCGGTGCACACGACGACCGGCAGGTCGGGCCGCATCTCGCGGACCCGCCGGTAGAGATCGAGGCCGGTGCCGTCGCCGAGCATCATGTCGAGCAACACCGTATCGAACTTGAGGTGATCGCGGGTGAACGTCTCGATGGCGCGCTGGAGCGACGCCACCACGGTCACCTCGTAGTGCTCCGCCGAGAGGATGATGCGGAAGTACTCGGCAATCGCCTCTTCGTCGTCGACCACCATGATCCGGGCCGGCTTCGGCGCTGGAGCGGGTGCCGGCGTGGAGGGGCCCGGTCCGGCGCTGACGGCGACGGGAGCCGGCGTCGACGTGGCGCTCGCCGCGGCCTGGCGTGAGGCCTTGGCCGAAGGGCGAGGGTTCAGAGCGCCGGCATCAGCGATGGGAAGTGAAATGGACACTGTGGTACCCGTTCCGACGTTCGAATCCACTTCGAGATAGCCGCCGTGCGACTCCGCGACCATTCTCGCAATCGTCAGGCCAAGGCCGAGGCCGTGGCCGGGGGCGCGCGTCGTGAAGAACGGTTCGACCGCCTGCCGCACCACGTCGGGCGTCATGCCCTCGCCGCGGTCGGTCACGGCGATGCGACACGCCGGCCCGGCGGCGCGTTCGACCCGGGATAGCTCGGCGACGATGATCGACCCTGGGGGCGTGGCGTCGCGGGCGTTGGTGAGGAGATGCGCGATGGCCGACTGCAGCTGCCCCGGATCGACCAGGATGGCGCCGCCGACGCGCAGCCGCAGCTCCAGGATACGCTCGGGCCCCAGCGCCTCCTCGAACAGCGGCAGCCAGGTCGCCAGCGCCTGATGGGTGTCGAGCCGCTGCACCCGCGGCGGACTGACCCGCGCGAAAGCCTGGAGATGACGGGCAAGGCGGACCCCCCGCTCGAGGCTGGCCCGGGCCATACGGACGATGGCGCTGCCCGAGGCGGCCGGGTCGGCGAGGCGGTCGATGCTGTTGGAGAGGACCTGGAGGACGTTGGTCAGCTCGTGGCCGATGACGGAGGCGACGCGCCCGAGCGCCTCGATGTCGCGGACACCGTCGAAGCCCTCGGTGCGGACCTCCGGAACCGGCTGGCGCATCCGGTCAGAGAGAAGAGGGAGCCCGTTGGGCTCGAGTGACGGGTGAGGCATGGGGGGCCACGACCCCGCCGGCAACCTGGGACAGGTGTCGACGAGTCGTCACGTCTCCGCCCAAGCGGAGTGCAATCCGACTGCCAAGCCAAGACCGCACACAGACCGAGTGCGTGTCCTCAGCCAAGCTCAGCAGTGATTCAGTCTATCTCACGAGATGGCACATTGACGGGTGTGCATTGCCCTGCATCGGGATCAGTGCACATGGTTGCGCAGGCGAGGAGAAGTCGCCGATCGGCAGACAAAATCCAGACGAATTCGGGATACCTAGGGGCGTGCCGTGCCCGGAGCCACGCGTCGAATGACGCGCCAGAATTCCGACGATTGGCGTGCGGATCCGGTTACCGGCGGGGCGGGGACACCCTGGCCGGTGGCCGCCGCACCGGTCGCACTCCCCGCACCGGCGGCCGCGGCACCGGGCGGCACCGGAGCGAGGAGGAGCACGACCCCCGGCTGCCCCACTGTGAGCGTCGGGCCCCGCCAGGTCGACCAGTCGGGCAACTGCACGATGTCGCCCTCGCGGGCGGCCTGGTCGAAGGCCGGCGTCGCCGTGAGCCCGGATCCGTCGACCTCCTCGAGCGTGCCGAAGACACGCAGGTCGCCGAGATCCGCGATCCGGGCGGCGACGTCCAGGCGCCGCGGCCCCTCCCCGCGTGCCAGCGAGCGGCTGGTAGAGAGCCCGATGTCGCCGACGAAGGGCGCGACGCCGGTCCCGGCGAGGATGGTCGCGTTGCGGACGCGGACGGCGAGGAGGTTCGACTCGTTCAAGGGCAGCGTGTCGTAGGCGGCGGTCGGATGCGCCGCGGTCCGGCCGGATGCCAGGCCGTCGAGCGCGGTCACCAGCGCCACGAAGTTCAGCCGCACCAGCGCGCGGTCGGCGTCGGCGCCGGGCAGCGGACCACTCTCGATCAGCACCACGCCGGTGCCCCAGCGAGCGATGTTGTCGCCGAACGCCCGCACCTCGAACTCGTCGCTGTAGCGGCCGACCTGCCCGGGAATCAGCGGCTCCAGCGCCTCGCGGACAATCGCCGCGGTCTGCTTGGCCAGCGTCCGCCGTGGCGAGTCGCTGCGGCCGGCGTCGTGGGCGACGGCGAGGAGCGAAATCGTCGCCGGCTTGGGAGGCGACCCGGCCGACGTCTGTCCGTTCTGGTTGTGCAGGTTGAAGCCCAGCACGGGCTGCAGCCGGTCGCGCAGCGATTTGAGGGCCCGGCCCTCGGGCGTCTGCAGGTGCAGCGCGTCGCGGTTGATGTCGATGCCCTGGGCGTTGCGACGGGTGAACCGTTCGGCGCCGTCCGGGTTCAGCATCGGCACCAGGTGCACCGTGAGCCGATCCTCGAGCCGCTGCACCGCGGCGCTGCCGCGCTCGCGGCGGATCCACTCGAGCAGGTCGAAGATGGCCGAGGTCGCCGATGGCTCGTCGCCGTGCATCTGCGACCACAACAGCACCGGCGTCGGCCCGTGCCCGACGGTGAGGTGCAGCAGATCGCGGCCTTCGACCGAGCGGCCGACCACCTCCCGCGCAACGCGGCCGGTGTCGGCGTCCACAGCTCGCGCCGCGGCGGCGACGACGTCGGCGTGGGTGACGAGCGCGGCGGGGGGCAACGTGACGTGGTGGGCGTCCCACCATGCGGTCAGGGCCGCCGGACCGACAGCGCCTGCTGTCGCAGCGGCGCCCGCTCCGCCCGGCGCCGTCGATGCCGGCGGTGGCCCGGCGGGACGACGCGCGGCGCACGCCGGCAGGATCGCCAGGCTCGCCGCGAGCAGGCCGGGCACGAACAGGCCGGGCGCAAGCAGGCCAGATGCGAGCGTGCGCGTCGGGCGTCGCGGGATCGACGACGAACGGCGGATCGCCCTCACGACGAACGCCGCCCGTACTTGAGCCGCACGAGCGAGGCGCGCTGGCCGGGGTGAGGCACCAGCACGAACAGGTTGTCGTAGTCGCCTTCCTGCAGGTCGAGCTGATTGGGCCATCCGAGCACCGTCAGCATCGGTGGAATCGTGTTGGAGTGGCCGACCACGACGACGATCGACGCCGGATCGAGCGCGTGCAGCCGCGCCACCAGCGCCGGCAGATCGCGCGCCGGCACCGTCTCGATGGTCAGACCGAGGGCGGTGGCCAACGGCTCGGCGGTCTCGCGGGTGCGCCGGTACTCGCTGGTGACGATGTGGGTGACGCCGGCGCCGCGCAGCAGATCGGCGAGCGCCTTGGCCCGGGCGCGACCCGTCGCGCTGAGCGCCGTGTCAGGCGTCTGGTCCACCTTCTCGGCATGGCGCACGACGATCACCGCCTGCTGAGCGGACACGTCCGGCGCCAGCATCAGCAGAAGGACAGCCGACGACAGGATTCGCGTCAACCCGGCGCGTGTGAGCATGGACGGACGCCATTATAGGATCGCGGAATGAGCACGCTGACGGCGGGAGGACTGCTCCGGCTGGGGGCCGGACTGGCGGCGGTGGGCGTGGCGCTGGGCGCGTTCGGCGCGCACGGACTGCGATCGCTCGTGACGCCGGAGCGCCTGGCCGTGTTCGAAACCGGCGTGCGCTATCACCTGGTGCACGCGCTCGCGGTGCTGGCGGCAGCGGGGGCTGCCCACGCGGCGCCGCACGCCGTCGGGCCGCGCTGGGCCGGCGCGCTGTTCACGCTGGGCGTGCTGCTCTTCTCGGGCAGCCTCTATCTGCTGGTGTGGACGGGGGTCACCGCGTGGGGAGCGGTGACCCCGATCGGCGGGCTGGCGTTCCTGGCCGGCTGGATTGCGCTGGCGTGCACACGGCTCGAGCGCGGGTAAGCAGGCGACCCGCCGTGGCGGGCGCCAACGTCCCGGCCGCGCGCCGCTGCGGATCCGCCGCTACGACCGGCGGTCGACGAGTCTCGACGTGGTGAAGGTGATCCCGCCGTTGGTCGTCTCGGCCTCGACGCGGCTGCCCCCGCCGTTGACGCGCGCTTCGACGCGACGGCGCGAGCGCTCGACTTCCTCGACCTGCAGGCCGTCTACGCTGATGCCGCCGTTGGTGGTGCGGCCGAGCAGCAGCGCCTTGGCGTCAGCCGGCAAGCGCAGGGTGACGCCGCCGTTGGTGGTTTCGACCGTGACGTCGTCGGTCAGCGCGGCGAACCCGATGTCGACGCCGCCGTTGACCGTCGAGGCCCTGACCGCGCCACCCAGTCCGCGGGCGTTGATCTGGCCGTTCACGGTCTCGAGCGTGGCCCCGGCGGTCGTGTCGACGACCTCGATGTGGCCGTTGGTCGTCGAGAGCCGGACCTTGGTGTTGGCGGGCACCTTCACGAAGTAGCGGATCTCGGTCGAGGTGCCCCAGCCCTGCAGCGACGGCCCGTTGCCGGTCCGTTCGGCCCGCAGTTTGACGAGGTCGGCGGTGACCTCCTCCTTGATCTGCAGTTTCTTGAGCAGCTCAGCCGCGCCTTCCTTGGTCGCGGCCTTGGCGACCTTCACTGCCTTCACCTCGACCGTGCGCCCGGTGCCCGCGGCGACCTCGATCCGGCCGTTGACCGTCTCGATGTCCAGCGTGCCGCCCGCCGACAGCGGGAAGCTGCGGGTGACCGTTTCGGTGGCCTCCTCGCGGGCGCCCGACAGGGCGATATCGCAAGCGGCCGTGAGCGAAAGGGCGCCTGCCAGGGGCAGGATGGCAAGGGCCCGCAGGCGGGGCATCATCAGGCTCATGTGGGTGTCTCCGCGTGGATGGGACGATTGGCCCGCCCCGAAAGTTCGCGCGACGGGCCTGGGGCAGCGGCACCCGGTTCGGACTAGCCTAAGGCATGCCCGACGTGGTGGTCATCGGCGGCGGCCACAACGGCCTCGTTTGCGCCGCCTACCTGGCCAAGGCCGGCCTGTCCGTCACCGTGGTCGAACGCCGGCACATCCTTGGCGGCGCGGCGGTCACCGAAGAGATTTTCCCCGGCTTCAAGTATTCCGTGTGCTCGTACGCGGTGTCGCTGCTGCGGCCCGAGATCATCCGCGAGCTGGAGCTGGCGCGGCATGGCCTGACACTGCTGCCGCTCGACGGCACGTTCACGCCGCTCGCCGATGGCGACCTGTGGCGTCCCGAGGATCCGCGCGCGAAGCACGCCGAGATCGCCAGGCATTCACGACGCGACGCCGACGCCTACGAGGACTTCACCGCCACGATGTGCGCGATGGCGGCGTTCGCCAAGCCGCTCCTCGGCATGATCCCGCCCGACCCGAACGCCATCGACCTGCGCGGGCTGCTCGACGCGGCGGGCCTGGGCCGCGCCTTCCGGAAGCTCGGTGGGCGACGTCAGCACCTGCTGATCCAGCTGCTGTCGTCGAGCGCGCTCGATTTCGTCGAGCGCTGGTTCGAGAGCGACCCGCTCAAGGCAACGCTCGCGGCGTCGGGGATCATCGGCACCTTCCTCGGCGTCCGCTCGCCCGGCACGGCCTACGTGCTGCTGCATCACTACATGGGCGAGATCGACGGCGCCTTCCGGTCGTGGGGGCTGCCGCGCGGCGGCACCGGGGCGGTGTCGATGGCGATCGCCGGCGCCGCGAGCGAGGCCGGCGCTGTCCTGCGCCCGTCGTCGCCGGTGGCGCGGATCCTGATCGACGGCGGCGCCGCGGTCGGCGTCGTGCTCGAATCGGGGGAGGAGATTCGCGCCCGCGCGGTCGCCTCGAGCGCGGATCTGCGGGTGACGTTCGCCCGGCTGGTTGGTCTCGAGCACCTTCCGACCGAGTTCGCCGGACTGGTCCGCGGCTTCCGCTTCCGCGGCGCGACCGCCAAGGTCAACCTCGCGCTCGACGCCCTTCCGGACTTCCGCTGCCGTCCCGGCGCGGGGCCGCACCTCGCCGGCGCCATCTCGATCTCGCCGAGCACCACGTATCTCGAGCGGGCCTACGACGATGCGAAGTACGGCGCCGCGTCGGCGCGGCCGTACATGGACATCGTGATCCCGAGCGTCACCGATCCGACGGTGGCGCCGCCGGGGCGGCACGTGATGTCGTGTTTCGTGCAGTACGCGCCGTACGCCCTCGCGGAGGGGACGTGGGACGACGCCCGGCGCGAGGCGCTCGGCGACACCGTGCTCGACACGCTGGCCGAGCACGTGCCGGACATCCACTCGCACGTGCTCCACCGCCAAGTGCTGACGCCCCTCGACCTCGAGCGCGAGTTCGGGCTGAGCGAAGGCAATATCTTCCACGGCGAGCTGACCCCGGATCAGCTGTTCTTCATGCGCCCGGGCCCGGGCTGGGCCCGCCACGAGACCCCGATCCGCCGGCTCTACCTGTGCGGCTCGTCCGCCCACCCCGGCGGCGGCATCATGGGCGCCCCCGGCCGCAACGCCGCCCGGATCATCCGCCGCGCGCTGTAGGGTGCTCGGAGCATGCTCGGAGCGTGCTCCGAGCAACTTGCAATTTCTTCAACCTCGGGAGCGGGGTGGCGGTCCAACTTCTCGACGGACCAAGGAGGTCGAGGAGATGCTCACCGCTTCATACGCGTCGTTCCGTGCCTGGGCAGTGCCGATCGTCGCCGGCGTGCTCCTGCTGGCGCCGGCCAGCACCGCCACGCAGGCGCGACCGCCGGCTCTCGACGACGCGACAATCGTCCACGTCCTCGATCGCACCGGCTTCGGCGCCCGGCCCGAGGACGTGGCGCGGGTGCGGGAGATCGGCCTCGATCGATACGTCGACGAGCAGCTGCATCCCGAACGGCTGTCGGACGCCGACGTCCGCGCCCGGCTCGATCGCTTCCAGACGCTCGCGCTGGACTCGTCGACGATCGCCGAGCGCTACTACGCGCCCTTGCTGCAGGAGCGCCGGACGGCCCGCAGGGCAGACGCCGGCAAGGACATGGACGCCGGCACGCAGCCGGATGCCGCCGCCCGCCTCGCGGCGATGGATCCGGCCGAGCGCGCGCGGGTGCGCGAACTGCGCGAGACCGGCCGCGTGGTGATGGACGAGCTCGGCCAGCAGAAGGTCCTGCGTGCCGTCTACTCGCCGCGCCAGCTCGAGGAAGTCCTGGTCGATTTCTGGTTCAACCACTTCAACGTCTTCGCCGGCAAGGGACCGGTCCGCGGCTACCTGACCGAATACGAGCGCGACGCGATCCGCCCGCACGTCCTCGGGCACTTCCGCGAGCTGCTCGGCGCCGTCGCCAAAAGCCCGGCGATGCTGTTCTACCTGGACAACTGGCAGAGCGTGGATCCACAGGCGGCCGGGGAGATGGACCGCCGCCTCGACCGGGCGGCGAACGGCAGCGGCCTGCGCGGACGCGTTGGCCGGCGCCAACTCGAGAAGCGCACGGGCAGCCCGGCAACACCGGAGGCGATCGCGCAGATCAAGCAGCGCATGCCGCGCGGCCTCAACGAGAACTACGCGCGCGAGTTGATGGAGCTGCACACGCTCGGTGTCGCCGGCGGCTACACCCAGGCGGATGTCGTCGAGGTGGCGAAGGCCTTCACCGGCTGGACGATCCGCGGGCCGCGGCAGGGCGGCGGCTACGCCTTCGAGGATCGTCGGCACTCGAAGGGCGCGAAGACCGTGCTCGGGACGAGGATCGACGCCGGCGGCGAACGCGACGGCCAGGCGGTCCTCGACCTGCTCGCGGCGCACCCTTCGACGGCGACGTTCATCGCCACCAAGCTGGCGCGCCGCTTCGTCGCCGACGAGCCGCCGCCGGCGCTGGTCAAGCGCGCCGCCGCGACCTTCACCACCTCGCGAGGCGATCTGCGCGCCGTGGTGCGCACGATCCTGACGTCGCCCGAGTTCCTGAGCGCCGAGGCGCGGCGGGCGAAGGTCAAGACGCCGTTCGAGTTCGTCGCCAGCGCGCTGCGCGTCACCCGCGCCGAGGTGGCCGACGGATCCGCGGTGGTGCAGCAGGTGCGCACGCTCGGCATGCCGCTCTACTTCGCGCAGCCGCCGACCGGCTACGCCGACACGGCTGACGCCTGGGTCAACACCGGCGCGCTGGTGGCCCGGATGAACTTCGCCGTCGATCTCACGGCGAACCGGCTGCGCGGAGTGCGCGTCGATCTCGCGGCGATGGCGGGCACGACCGATGCCGAGCGCGCCAAGGCCTGGGCCACCGCACAACTGCTGCGCGGCCAGGCGTCGGCCTCGACGTCGGCGACGCTGGCGCGTGGCACGGACCTGCCGTCGATCGCTGCGCTCGCCCTTGGATCCCCGGAGTTCCAGCGCCGCTAAGTAGGGGTGATCACGTAGTGTCCGGGACACGCTCCGGGACACGGTCCCGGACACGCTCCGGGACACGCTCCGGGAGGGGAAGGCATCATGATTTCGAGACGCGTATTGCTCCGGAACGGCGGGATGGCGCTGGTCAGCCTCGGCTTCGCTCCGGGCTTCGTCGCCCGCACGGCGGCCGCGGGCGCGGACCGGCGCAAGATCCTGATCACGATCTTCCAGCGCGGGGCCGCCGACGGCCTGAACATCGTCGTCCCGTTCGGCGAGCGCGACTACTACGCGGCGCGGCCGTCGATCGCCATCGCCGCGCCCTCCCGCACCGCCGGCGGCGAACGCGACGGGCGTGCGCTCGACCTCGACGGTTTCTTCGGCCTGCACCCGCGCCTGGCGCCGCTCCTGCCGCTGTGGCAGCAGCGATCGCTGGCGATCGTCCACGCCTGCGGATCGCACGACCCGACGCGCTCGCACTTCGACGCGCAGGACTACATGGAGAGCGGCACGCCAGGGGTGAAGAGCACGACCGACGGCTGGCTGAACCGCGTGCTGCGCGCCGAGCGGCGCGCCGACGCCTCGCCGTTTCGCGCGGTGGCGCTGGCGGCGCAGCTGCCGCGGACGCTGCAGGGCACCGCGCCGGCGCTGGCGATGACCGACGTCAACCGCTTCGGCGTCCGCGGCGGCGCCGGCACCCAGGCGTCGTTCGAGGCTGAGTACGCGGCCGCCGCCGACCGCGTGCTCCAGCGCACCGGCAAGGACGCCTTCGACGCCATCCGCCAGCTCGATGCCGCCTCGCCGGCGCGCCACCAGCCGGAGAACGGCGCCGTCTATCCGCGCTCGGCCTACGGCCAGGCGCTGAAACAGATCGCGCAGCTGACGAAGGCCGACGTCGGGCTCGAGGTCGCGTTCACCGAGTCGACGCAGTGGGATCACCACGCCAACGAGGGCGCCGCCAACGGCCAGCTCGCCAACCGCCTCGACGACTTCGCCCAGGGGATCGCCGCGCTCGTCACCGATCTCGGCTCGCGCATGCAGGACATCGTGATCCTGACGATGTCGGAGTTCGGCCGCGCCGTCGCCGAGAACGGTAACCGTGGCACCGATCACGGCCACGCCAACGCGATGTTCGTCGTCGGTGGATCGGTGAACGGCGGCAAGGTCTATGGCCGCTGGCCCGGGCTGGCGCCGGCGCAGCGGCACGATGGGCGCGACCTCGCGGTGACCACTGATTTCCGTGACGTCTTCGCCGAGATCGCGGTCCGCCACCTCCGGGTGCGAGATATCCGCACGGTCTTCCCCGGCTTCGACGTGAGAAACGAGCGATTCCTCGGCCTCGTCCAGAGCGCCGCGTAACGCCGGGGCGACGGGGCGCCGAGGTTGCCGACGTGGCGCGTGCCAGGGGGCTGACGCGGCAGATCGCGCGCCGACGGGCGCCGGGCCGGGCAGGCGCGCCGCCCTAGAAGCGTCCCGGGGTGTATCAGCTGACCGCGGCAGGCGGCTTCCAGTAGCGGTCCGTCAGGCCGTGGTAGAGGGCCTGGCAAGGACCGATCATCCCGTAGGCCATGCCCGAATACGCGCTGGCATACCCGACGCCGGACACCGCCAGCACCATCGACAGGGCCGCGACTCCGACGTAGACGAAGGAGTGGCCGACCGCCACGCGCGCCTCGTGCCGCATTGCCGGGTCGACCTCGCGCCGGGCGGCCCGCCAGTACATCGCGGCGAACAGCAGGAAGATGGTCGCGAACCCCGCCCCGTAGACGAGCATCAGCGTCACCAACTGGTCGAAGCGGATGAACGACGAGCTCTGGCCGAAGCGCATGCCGGCCGGTCCGACGATGCCGGAGAACAGGAACTTCAGCGGGTAGATGTAGGAGACGACCACGAACAGCAGGGCACCATTCAGCCAGATGGTGCCGCCATCCGCGCACGGGAAGCGCTTGAAGAGCGTGTGGTGTTCCTGCCACATCATCAGCAGGATCGCGAAGGTGACGGCGAACACCGGCAGGCCGCGCATCACCAGCAGCAGCTGGTCGAAGTTCGCCGGCACTTCCAGCGACACGACCAGCAGGGTGATCGCGAAGCCGAACACGGCGTCGCTGAACGCTTCGATGCGCGTGACGTCGTGTTCGGCGGTGGCGGCCATTGCGGCCGATTCTAGCTCGACTGAGCCTCCGGCGGACCGGGCCGGGCCGGCTCGGCGGGCCTAGCCCTTCGTCCGCTCGAACTCCTGCATGAACGAGACGAGCGCGTCGATCCCTTCCTCGGGAAAGGCGTTGTAGATCGAGGCGCGCAGGCCACCGACCGAACGGTGGCCCTTGAGGCCGTCGAGGCCGGCCCCGGTCGATCCCTTGGCGAACTCGCTCTCGAGGGCCTCCGACGGCAGGCGGTAGGTGACGTTCATGCGCGAGCGCGATGCCGGCTCGGCGTGGCCGCGGTAGAAGCCGCTGCGGTCGATCTCGGCGTAGACCTTGGCCGTTTTGCGCTCGTTGATCGTCTGGATCGCCTGGAGGCCGCCGAGGCCCTTCAGCCACTTGGCGACGAGGCCCAGGATGTAGATGCCAAACGTCGGCGGCGTGTTGTACATCGACTCGTTCTCGGCGTGCGTCGCGTAGTTCAGCATCGTCGGGAGCGATTTCGGCGCACGCGCGAGCAGATCCTTGCGCATGATGACCAGGGTGACGCCCGAGGGCCCGAGGTTCTTCTGCGCGCCGGCGTAGATCACGCCGTACTTCGGCACGTCGATGGGCCGGCTGAAGATGTCGGAGGACGCGTCGCACACGAGCGGCACGGCACCCGATTCCGGCATGGTCAGGAACTGGGTGCCGAAAATCGTGTTGTTCGACGTGACGTGGGCGTAGGCCGCGTTCGGGTCCCAGTTGATCTCGCCCGCCTCGGGCACCCGCGAGAAGTTGCCGGCTTCGGTGGTCGCGGCGATGGTGACCTTGCCGTGGCGCTTCGCTTCCTTGACCGCCTTCTGCGACCACGAACCGGTCACCACGTAGTCGGCGCTGCCGCCCTCGGGCAGCAGGTTCATCGGCACCATCGAGAACTGCAGGCTGGCGCCGCCCTGCAGGAACAGCACCGCGTAGTCGTCGGGGACGCCGGCGAGCGCGCGAATGTCGGCCTCGGCCGTGTGGAGGATCGATTCGAACGCCTTCGACCGGTGGCTGATCTCCAGGATCGACATGCCGACGCCCGGCAGCGACACGAGATCGCGCTGCGCCTCCTCGAGGACGGGCGGGGGTAGGACGGCGGGACCGGCGCTGAAGTTGAAGATGCGTTGAACGGTGGTCGGCATGGACTGGCTCACTCCTGAGAACGGATTACAGCGGGACGACTTGCAAGTCGAGGACGTCGGCGTAGGCGCGCAGCTGCTCGAGCAGCGCGGCGTCGGGCGCCTTGTCCAGATTGATGCGGGCGACGGCGGCGAGGGCGCCCTCGAAGACGATGTTCTCGGTCTCCTGCACGTTCAGCGATCGGGCGCGCAGGTGATCGAAGACGTGGGCGAGGACACCGGGGCGATCCCGGTGCCGCACCACCAGCATGTGCGTCGCCGGCGTGCGGCGCGCGAGGTTGACGACGTTCGGCACCCGGCCGGTCTCGGTGAAGGCGCGGACGATGCGCACGGTCTCGGCGGCGATCGCCTCCTGCGCCTGGCTCGTCGACGCACCGATGTGGTGCGTGCCGTAGACGCCCGGGAGCTGCGCGACCGGATCGTGGAAGTCGCCGGCGGCGATGTCAGGCTCGTGCTCGAACACGTCGAGGCCGACGCGCAGGCCGCGGGTGCGGACGGCTTCTGTCAGCGCGGCGTGATCGATCAGCTCGCCGCGCGCGGTGTTGAGCAGGATGGCGCCCGGCTTGAGGCGCGCCAGCACCGCCGGGCCGACGATCTGGCGCGTGTCGGGCGTCAGCGCGAGGTGGAGCGACAGCACGTCGCTGCGCGCCGCGAGCTCGAGCATCGAGGGCGCAAGGCGGACGCACAGATCGCGCTCACCCTCGCCGAAGCCCAGCGCCGTGCACTCCTCGTTGGTGAGCATGTCGTCGCGGCCGTCGAAGCGGCGGCTCCACAGGAGGACCGGCATGTCGAACGCCCGCGCCCGCCCGATGACCTCGCGCGCGATGGCACCGGCGCCGGCCACGCCCAGGGTCTTGCCGGCGAGCCCGCTCGCCTTGCCGTAGAGCTTTTTGTTCCACTTGCCGGCGCGCAGATCGGCGACGTTGTCGGCGACGCGGCGGTCGATCGCCAGCAGCAGCGCGAACGCCAGCTCGGCGACCGCGATCGCGTTCTTGCCGGGACAGTTCGAGACGTAGATGCCGCGGGCGGAGGCGGCGGCGACATCGATGGTGTTGTAGCCGGCGCCGGCGCGCACGACGAGCGCCAGCCGGCCGGCGTCGAGCATCGCCTCGGTGACCTTTGTGGACCGCACCACCAGGACGCCGGCGCCCGATTCGCGGATCGCCTCGGCGAGGCTCGCGTCCTTCAGATCGGGCTGATAAAGGACGTCGAGGCCGGCGGCCTTCAAGGCCGTCAGCCCGCTTTCCTCGAACGCATCGGCGACGAGCATGCGCATGGGGACTCCCGGCCGGGGCCCCGGGCCTCGGCGGAACGGTCATGGTACATCGACCGGGCCTGCCCGATCGCGGCGCCGCGATTGTCCTAGTGCTACGCCGCCAGGGGTGGCAGGCGGCCGCTAGATCAGGTGCGTGAGCAAGCCGTCGCACAGCTTGGGCTCGAACCAGGTCGACTTGGGCGGCATGATGCCGCCGGCGTCCGCAATGGCGACCAAATCGTCGATCGTGGTCGGAAACAGGGCCAAAGCGACCGCCGCCCTGCCCGCGTCGACC
>JANOIR010000110.1:0-30368 GCA_031407765.1 Vicinamibacteraceae bacterium | reverse complement strand
GATGTACTGGCCGGGTCCGCCGTGGTACGGCGCCCACAACAGCGTCGGCATCACCACCCTGCGCACGCGCTGGGGCCTGGCCGAGGGCGAGGTCGGCGGCGTCGACGGGGCGAGCACCTTCGTGCTGCTTGCCAACCCGGGATCGTCGGCCGCGACGGCGACGCTGACCTTCTATCGGGAAAGCGGCGCGCCGATCGTCGTCACCCGCAGCATGCTGGCCGGCTCGCGCCAGACCGTCGCGGCCTCGAGCATCGGGCTCGGTTCGGGTGAGCGCTTCGGCGTGGTGGTGCAGTCGACGCAGCCGATCGCGGTGGAGCGCTCGATCTACTGGAACTACCAGGGCGCGCTCTGGACCAGCGGCACCAACGAAACCGGAACGCCCCTCAATTAGCTGGCGTGCGGGCCGCCCTTTGGGCGTGCCGGCTGCTATGCGCGGCGCCGTCACGCGGGCGGTGGGCTCAGCGATCGGCGGTGGGCTGATCGTCGCGCACGGCATCCGGGTCGGGGCCGACCGGCGCCGACACCAGGCAATCGAACTTCTTGAGCGCGCCGAGGAAGCGACGATAGTCGCGCTTCGGCATGTTGAACAGCTCGGTGAGCGCGTTGTAGCGCCCCTGGCACTGGTCGAGTCCCGCCTGGATGACGTCGCGCATCTGCTGGCGGGTCAGGTCGTGCGCCAGCAACGGCGCGTAGACCACATCCCAGAACGGCTCGCCGCGCACCAGCATCCGGCCCATCAGGCGGCGGGTCAGCGCCGCGCGATTCTCCTCGACAGGCGCATCGGCTGCCGCCGCTTCGGCGGCCATCACGCCCGGGCCCAGCCGCAGCTCGCGCGGCATGTCGTCGGGCGTGACCACGTCGAGCCGTCTGAGCACCAGGCGTTCGAGCACGTTGCGCAGCTCGCGAACGTTGCCCGGCCAGTCGTACTCGAGCAGGAGCGCCATCGCGTCCGGCGTCGGCACCGGCGCCGGGACACCGTGGTGCTCGGAGAAGTGCGCGAAGAAGTGCTGGATCAGGTCGCGGACGTCCTCCCGCCGCTCGCGGATCGGCGGGATGTGGATGTGGACGACGTTCAGCCGGTCGAAGAGGTCCTCGCGGAAGGTGGCTTCGCGGACGCGCTGGCGGAGGTCGCGGTGCGTCGCGCAGATGACCCGGACATCGACGCGCGTGACATGTCGATCGGCGCCGACCGGCTGGATTTCGCCGGTCTCGAGAAAGCGCAGCAGCAGCGCCTGCATCCGCAGCGACATCTCGCCGACTTCGTCGAGGAAGATCGTGCCGCGGTTGGCGACCTGCAGCAGACCCGGCCGGTCGCGGTGGGCGTCGGTGAAACTGCCCTTGACGTGGCCGAACAGCTCGGTCTCGAGCAGGGAGTCGGGGAGGCCGGCGCAGTTGATCGTCACCAGCGTCTGTCGCGCCCGCGGGCTGCGGCCGTGGATCAGCCGGGCGGCGACGTCCTTGCCGACGCCGCTCTCGCCGGTGATGAGCACTTTGGCGTCGGAGCGACTCGCCGCCGTGACGTCGCCGTCGAGGGCTCGGGTCGCGGCGCTCGAGCCGACGAGCAAAGGGGCGGCCTGGGGGTCGGCTAACGCCATGGGGTCAAACCAACTCTACCCAAAAGGCGCGGCCTCGCGGGACTTTCTTGTGCCCCCGCGCCGCCTCGCCGGCGCGGAACCGCGACAAATTCCCTCGTCGTCGCGTGCAGCGCACGTTCCCGCCGGCGGAACGGGGCTTGCAGCCCGCAGTTGGTGCCGCGGGCCGCGGGCAGCGGACGCATCGTCCCGACAGCGACGCCCACGGACACCCAGTCGGAGCCGGAGCCAGATCGGTCATGGACATTCACTTCGTTTCGACGCTGACCCCCGAGGACGAGGACCGCTATGCACCAATGGTCCTCGCGGCGGTCCGGGCCATGCTGGAGCCGATGCCGATCACCTACGCGGTTCGCATCGTGACCGCCAACGGCCTCGCGGTGCAGCACACCAAGTCCGACGCGCCCGTCGATGACCTGCCCGCGACGTCGGGATCGCGCCGGCCCGGACCGCGACTGGTCGCGCCGGCGGTGGCGAGCCGCTAGTCCCCTCGAGTCCCCGCTCGTTGCCCTCGAGTCAGCGACTCGTTGGCTCGAGCAGGCCGCGCGCGTCGAGCGCGGCCATCAACGTATCGACCGCCTGGGCGACGGTGACCTGGCTCGCGTCGATCGTCACGTCGGCATCGTCGGGCACGTCGTAGGGATCGGAGACACCGGTGAATTCCGGCAGCGTGCCCGCCCGCGCCCGGCGATACAACCCCTTCACATCGCGCGCCTCGCACACCGTGATCGGCGTCGCCACGTAGACCAGCAGAAACGTCCCTGCCGCTTCGACCAGCGCCCGCGCGTCGCGGCGCAGCGTCGCGTACGGCGCGATCGGCGCGCAGATGGCGACGCCTCCGTGGCGCGTGATCTCGGCGGCGACAAAGGCGATACGGCGCACGTTCAGCGTCCGGTGCTCGCGTGAGAAGCCGAGCTCGGACGAGAGGTGCGTCCGCACCAGGTCGCCGTCGAGCAGCGTCACCGTGCGACGGCCGTCCTCGAGGAGACGCACGCGCAGCGCGTTGGCGATCGTGGACTTGCCGGAGCCGGACAGACCGGTGAAGAACACGGTGACGCCGCGTGCCCGTGCCGACGGCCCGTGACGAGCGAGCTCGGCGGCGACGTCCGGGAACGTCCACGCCTCGAGCGCCTCGCTGCTGCCGTCGGCGGGCGATCGCGGGGCCGAGGCAACCGTGTGCACGGCGACACCGACGTGGGCGGCGGCGGCGACGAGTGCGGTGCCAGCGGCGTTCCACGCCACCACCCGCGAGCACCCGAACGCGCGCGCCAGGATCGCGTCGATGGCGCCTCCGCAGGGCCCTTCGGCGTCCGGACGCGTGTCGTGCACGAGCAAGCTCCGCCCTGACGCGACGTGCGACAGCGCCGCGCGCAACGCCCGCGTCCGCGCGTACAGATCGCGATCCGCGACGGCGCGGGCCGGCGTCGCCGCCAGCACCACCAGCCCGGCGCCATGGGATGCGGCGAGCGCGTCGAGCGCCCTGATATCGGCGCGATGCAGCATCCGGTCGGCCGGGACGGCGATCGCCGCGCTCCAGCCGCGCCGTGCGATCTCGTCGCGGACCTCGGTCGGCGTCAGCCGGAGATCGACGAGGTCGTAGGCCGGCGGCGCCTGCAGGCCGACCACCGCTCCGCCAATCCGCCAGCCCGACGCATCCTGCCAGGCCTGGGCGTCCGGCATCACCGCGACCGGTCGGCCTTCGGCTTCGCGCAGCACCAGCGGGCCGCGGACCGCGAGTCGCTCGGCGAGCGCCGGCGACACGTCGAGGATGACCGGGACCGGCCACCAGGAGCCGTCGGCGAGGCGCTGGGTCGCCGTCACCTGCGCCACCTGTGCGGCGGTCATGAAACCCTCGACGGGCGTGTAGACGCCGTCGAGCAGGCGCAGCAGCGCGGCAGCCTGATCGGCGTCGAGCAGGTGCGACGGCGAGGCGTGTAGAGCCCGTGTCTGCTCGGCCGCCGTGGTGGCGTCGGCCCACCTGGACCGCACGGTCGGTGCCGGAGCGGATTCCCGAGGGGGGCCAGGAGTGGGCAGGCCGCTGGCGGCGTCGCGAGGATCGGCCGGAGGCGGAGGCATGTGCGGAGACGCCGGCAGCGGGCGATCACACGCGCCCGGACGGCCGAGACGGAGCCTGTATTATTACATCGAATGTCCTGGAATCTGTGCCCGCAATGAGCACCTACAGTCTGTCCCACCTGCGTCAGCTCGAGGCCGAGAGCATCCACATCATCCGTGAGGTGGCGGCCGAGTTCGAGAACCCGATCATGCTCTACTCGATCGGCAAGGACTCGTCGGTGATGGTCCGCCTGGCCATGAAGGCCTTCCATCCCGGCCGCCTGCCGTTCCCGCTGCTGCACATCGACACGACCTGGAAGTTCCGCGAGATGGTGTCGTTCCGCGATGCCTTCGTCGCCGAGCACGGCCTCAAGCTGATCGTCCACACCAACCACGCCCCCGAGGCGCAGGCGCTGAACCCGATCCGCGACGGCAGCAAGAAGTGGACGGACGTGATGAAGACGCAGGCCCTGCTGCAGGCGCTCACCGCAGGCGGCTTCGATGCCGCGTTCGGCGGCGCCCGCCGCGACGAGGAGAAGTCGCGCGCCAAGGAGCGGGTCTACTCCTTCCGCGATCGCTTCCACCAATGGGACCCCAAGAACCAGCGGCCCGAGCTGTGGAACCTGTACAACGGCCGGATCGACAAAGGCGAGAGCATCCGCGTGTTCCCGCTGTCGAACTGGACCGAGCTCGACGTCTGGCAGTACGTCCACCTCGAGAACATCCCCGTCGTGCCGCTTTACTTCGCCAAGCCACGGCCCGTCGTCACGCGCGACGGCATGCTGGTGATGGTCGACGACGATCGGCTGCCGCTGCGGCCCGGTGAGGCGCCGGAGCAGAAGCTGGTGCGCTTCCGCACGCTCGGCTGCTATCCGTTCACCGGGGCGATGGAGTCGGCGGCGGCCACAGTGCCCGACATCATCGAGGAGATGCTGGTCGCGACGACCTCCGAGCGGCAGGGCCGGGCCATCGACCACGACGAATCCGGATCGATGGAACAGAAGAAGAAGGAGGGGTACTTCTGATGGCCGACGCGGTCGCCACCCCCGACATCACCACCTACCTGGCGCAGCAGGAGCGCAAGGAGCTGCTGCGCTTCCTGACCGCCGGCAACGTCGACGACGGCAAGAGCACGCTCATTGGCCGCCTGCTCTACGACACCCAGTTGATCTACGAGGATCAGCTCGCCGCGGTCCGCCGCGACAGCGAGCGCAAGGGCACGACCGGCGGCGAGATCGATCTGTCGCTCCTGATGGACGGCCTCAAGGCGGAGCGCGAGCAGGGCATCACGATCGACGTCGCCTACCGCTACTTCTCGACCAGCCGGCGCAAATTCATCATCGCCGACTGTCCAGGCCACGAGCAGTACACGCGCAACATGGCCACCGGCGCGTCGAACTGCGACCTGGCCATCATCCTGATCGACGCCCGCCACGGCGTCCAGCAGCAGACGCGGCGCCACAGCTTCATCGTCTCGCTGCTCGGCATCAAGCACGTCGTCGTCGCCATCAACAAGATGGACCTCGTCGGCTGGTCGGAGGAGGTCTTCGAGCGGATCAAGGGCGAGTACAGCGACTTCGCCACCCGCCTCGAGATGGGCGACCTGCGCGTCGTGCCGCTCTCCGCGCTGAAGGGCGACAACATCGTCCAGGCCAGCACGCACATGCCCTGGTATCAGGGCGAGACGCTGCTGCACCTGCTCGAGACGGTGCACATCGCCTCCGATCGCAACCTGATCGACCTGCGCTTCCCGGTCCAGTACGTCAACCGGCCGAACCTCGACTTCCGCGGCTTCTGCGGCACGGTCGCCTCCGGCGTGATCCGCGAGGGCGACGAGATCATGGTGCTGCCGTCGAACCAACGCAGCCGCGTCGCCTCGCTCGTCACCTTCGAGGGAACCGTCCCCGAGGCGTTCCCGCCGATGGCCGTGACCGTCGTGCTCGACGACGAGATCGACGTCAGCCGCGGCAGCCTGCTCGTGCACCCCAACAACGTGCCGCGCGTCGATCGCCACTTCGAGGCGATGCTGGTGTGGATGGCCGAGGAGCCGATGTCGCCGGGCAAGCCGTACCTCGTCAAGCTGGCGACCAACCTCGTGCCCGGCTCGGTCAGTCGTCTGCACTACCGCGTCGACGTCAACACCCTGCATCGCGAGGACGCGCAGGCGCTGGCGATGAATGAAGTCGGGCGGTGCACGCTCACGCTGAGCCGTCCGGTTGCCCTCGATCCGTACCGGCACCACCGCACGATGGGCGCCTTCATCGTCATCGACCGGCTCACCAACCGCACCGTCGGCGCCGGGATGGTGCTCGATCGCCGCGTCTCGGACGACGTCGCGCCGAGCGCCTGGGACGGCGATACGCGCGAGGCGGCGCGCGAGGCGGCGCCGACCGCGGTGACCCCGGCCGAGCGCGCGGCGCGCTTCGGCCAGGCGCCGGTCACGCTGCTCATCACCGGCCTCGAAGCCGCCGGCAAGTCGACCCTGGCCTACGGCCTCGAGCGGCGCCTGTTCGACGCCGGCCGGGCCGTCGCCGTCATCGACGGGAAGCAGATGCGGCAGACCGTCAGCCGCGACCTCGGCTTCACCGCCGCCGATCGATCGGAGAACCTGCGCCGCGCCGCCGACGTTGCCCGTCTGTTGAACGACGCCGGGCTGATCGCGGTGTGCGCGCTGCTGGCACCAGACGCGGCGGTGCGCGCCAAGGCGCGCGAGGCGGTCGGCAACGACCGCTTCCTGCTGATCCACGTGGCGACGCCGATCGCGGTGTGCCGCGCCCGCGACACGCGCGGGGTCTATGCGCGCGCCGATTCCGGCGAGCTCGGCGACTTTCCGGGCGTCTCCGCCCCCTACGACGCGCCCGCCGACGCCGACCTGATCGTCGACGCCTCGGTCCAGTCGGTCGAGGAAAGCGTCGACGCCGTGCTCGCGCTGCTCGACGCACGCGGAGTCGGCCGGTGAACGCCGCCCGCGCCCGCCTGCGGATCGCGTGGCGGTGGGTTGGCGTGCTGGCCGTCACGGCGGCGCTCGCGGCCTGCTCCAAGAGCGCGCAGAGCCACTATGAGGCGGGGGAGCGATTCGCGGCGCAGGGCCGCCTCCCCGAGGCGATCCTCGAGTACCGCAACGCCCTCGCCAAGGAGCCGAGCTTCGCGGACGCGCAGCTGAAGCTGGCCGAGCGGCTGTTGCAGGCCGGCGACCAGAACCGCGCGCTATCCGAGTTCGTCAAGGCGGCGGACCTGCTGCCGAAGCGCGCGGACGTGCAGGTGCGGGCCGGATCGCTGCTCCTGCTGGCGCGCCAGTTCGACGACGCGCGGGCCCGCGCCGACAAGGCGATCGCGCTGGCGCCGTCGAATGTCGACGCGCTGGTGCTGCGCGCCAACGCCCTCACGGGCTTGTCGAATCTCGATCAGGCGCTCGAGGAAATGGAACTGGCCGTCGGCCTCGATCCGAAGGCCGCCCTCTACACCAACCTCGGTGCGCTGCGTCTGGCCCGCGGTGAGCGCGAGGAAGCCGAGATCGCCTTCCGGCGTGCGGTCGCGCTCGAGCCGAAGGCGGTGACCGCGCAGCTCGCGCTCGGCAACTACCTCTGGGCTACCGGCCGTCTGGCCGAGGCTGAAGCGACGCTGAAGGCAGCGCGCGCGCTCGAGCCAGGCAACCTGCTGGCCAATCGCGCCATGGCCATTTTCTACCTGGCCGGCGGCCGCGCCGCGGAGGCCGAGCCGTTCCTGGTCACGGTCGCCGGCGCCGGCCGATCGGCCGGCGCCAAGCTCGGGCTCGCCAGCTACTACGCGTCGATCGGCCGGAGCGCCGACGCGCGGCGCCTCCTGACCGAGGCCGCAGCTCTCCCGCGCGGCTGGGCCGTCGCACAGGCGCGCCTGGCCGCGTTGCAGCTCGCGGACGGCCACCCGGATCAGGCCCAGACCACGATCGACGAGGTCCTGCGCAAGGAGCCGGCCCACGCCGAGGCGCTGCTCACCAAGACGAAGATCCTGCTGGCCCGCAATCGTGCGGACGAAGCGCTCGTCGTAGCGCAGCAGGCGCTGACGTCGAACCCCACCGCCGCCGACGGGCACTACCTGCTCGGGACGATCCTGGCCTCGCGCGGCGAGCTCGAGGGCGCGGTGAAAGCGTTCAGCGAGGTGCTGCGTCTGAATCCGCGCGCCGCCTCGGCCTACGTGCAGCTGGCACGGATCGAGCTGCTCCGCGGCGCCCCCGCCGCCTCGGTGCAGATGGCCACGTCGGCGATCAACCAGGATCCCGACAACGCCGTCGCCCGCCTGATCCTGGCGCGGGCGCTGCTCGCGCAGCGGCGGCCGGCGCAGGCGGCGCCCGAGCTCGACCGCCTGGTCAAGGCCTATCCACGCGCGGCGCCGGTCCAGATCCAGATGGGCATTCTGCGCGCCCAGCAGGGCGATCGGCGGGGGGCGCGCGTCGCGTTCGAGCGTGCGCTGACGCTCGACGCCGCCGCCATCGACGCGCTGGCCGCGTTGACGTCGCTCGACATCCAGGAAGGGAAGGGCAGCGCTGCCCGCGCCCGTCTCGCGGCGCGGCTGGCGGCGCGTCCGAAGGACGCCGCGCTGCTGGTGCTCGACGCCCGCGCCGCGCTGGCGCTGAAGCAGGTCGATCAGGCGGTCGCGCAGCTCAAGGCCGCGATCGCCGCCGAGCCCAACCGCCTCGAGGCCTACGGCCTGCTCGGCCAGATCTACGTCGGGCAGGGCCGGCTCGACGACGCCAGCCGCGAGTTCGACGCGCTCGCCGCCAAGCAGCCGCGCGACGTCACCTCGCGCACGATGGCGGCGATCCTGATCGAGATGCAGGGCCGCCTGGCCGAAGCGACGACCCGCTACCAGCAGATCATCGCGCTCGATTCGCGCGCCGCGGTCGCCTCGAACAACCTGGCCTGGCGCTACGCGGAGACGGGGCAGAACCTGAGCGAGGCGCTCAAGCTGGCGCAGGCGGCCTACGCCCAGATGCCCGAGCGCCCCGAGGTGCTGGACACCCTCGGCGCCGTCTACCTGCGCCAGGGCCAGCCGAGCCTCGCGGTGACACCTCTGCGCGAGGCCGTCGAGCGGGCGCCCGACAACCCGGGGTATCGCGCGCGTCTCGGCCAGGCGCTGGCGGACGCGGGACAGCCGGACGCCGCCCGCCGGGAGCTCGAGCAGGCGCTCAAGGCCGGCGATACCTTCCCGGGCGCGGCCGCGGCCAAGGCCCTGCTCGCCAAGCTGCAGAAATAGCCTAGCGCCCCGGGCGGCGACCGAAGTCACGGTCGAGCTGTCAAAAGTCAGCCCGACAAGCGACAATTGTCGGACCGGCTCGTCGGCGGACCGGTGCGACGTGCGCGGTCACGCCCGTGTTTGCCCGCGTCGTCGCGATCCCTCGCTACCGGCGCCGCACCGGAACGTCTCTTGCTCTTCTTCCCAGCTGATCGGGCGGCCGCACCCGGGTCTGGAACTTGCCATCATGCTCAATTCGTGGGTCCCCCTGTCCCTCGGTCTCACCGAGGTCGCTCTCGCTGCATCGCCGCCGCGGGTCCTGTGCGTTGTGCGATCGGGTCACGCCGGATCGGGTCGTGCCGGCCGATCGCGGTGCGACGCGCGATCGAGCGCGGCGAAAGGGGGCCGCTGATGTGCGGCATCGCCGGCGTCGTCGCCCTCGATGACGGCGCGGAGCTGCCGCCGCCGTCGGCGCTGGTCCGGATGTGCAGCGCGCTGCGCCACCGCGGTCCCGACGAGTTCGGCACCTACCGTGACGAGCGGGCCGGCCTGGCCCACGCCCGCCTCTCGATCATCGATCTCTCGACCGGTCAGCAGCCGCTGGCCAACGAGACCGACTCCCTGTGGGTCGTCTTCAACGGCGAGATCTTCAACTACGTCGAGCTGCGGACCGAGCTCGAAGGGCTCGGCCATCGGTTCCGCACCCGCAGCGACACCGAGGTCATCGTCCACGCTTGGGAAGCCTGGGGCGCCGACGCGTTCCGTCGCTTCAACGGCCAGTGGGCCATCGCCCTCTGGGATCGGCCGACCCGGACGCTGGTCCTGGCCCGCGATCCCTTCGGCGTGCGGCCGCTGTTCCTGTGCCCGCACCGCGGCCGGCTGTTCTTCGCGAGCGAGGTCAAAGCGATCTTCGCCGCCGATTCGTCGATTCCGCGGGAGTTCGACCCCGCCGGGCTGGCCCAGACCTTCATGTTCTGGAGCTCGGTGCCGCCGCAGTCGGTCTTTGCCGGGGTAACCGAGCTCGAGCCCGGCACCGTCCGCGTCTACCGCGACGGCAAGGTCACCGACACCCGCGCCTACGATCCGGCCTTCCCCGAGGACGAGGCTGGCGGCTTCCGCGGTTCGCTCGAGGACGCGGTCGTCGAGGTGCGGAGCGCGATCGAGCGTGCCACCAGCCTGCGCATGCTGCGCGCCGACGTGCCGGTCGGCAGCTATCTGTCGGGTGGCCTCGACAGCTCGCTCGTCGCGGCGCTCGGCCTGCGCGCCAAGGGCGGCCGCTTCTCGACCTTCTCGCTGCGCTTCGAGGACGCCGAGTACGACGAGACCGGCTTCCAGCGCCAGATGGCGGCGCACCTGGGCAGCGACCACCACGAGGTCGTCGTCTCGCGTGCCGACATCGCTCGGGTCTTCCCCGACGTCATCACCCATACCGAGCGCCCGATCCTGCGCACCGCGCCGGCGCCGCTCTTCCTGCTGTCGAAGCTGGTGCACGATGCCGGCATCAAGGTGGTGTTGACCGGCGAAGGCGCCGACGAGATGTTCGCCGGCTACGACCTGTTCCGCGAAGCGAAGGTGCGCCGGTTCTGGGCCAAGGCGCCTGCGTCGACCTGGCGGCCGCGCCTGGTCGAGCGGCTCTATCCCTATCTGGCCCGCTCGCCGGTGTCGCAGCAGGCCATGTCGCGCCAGTTTTTCGGCCAGCAGCTCGGACAGGCCGGCGCCCCCGGTTTCGGCCACGACCTGCGGTGGCGGTCGGCGGCCGCGCTGCAGCGCCTGTTCGACCCGGCCTTCGCCGGTCGGGCGGCGCATCGCGATCTGCGCGCCGAGCTCCTCGGCACGCTGCCGGACGGCTTCCGCCGCTGGACGCCCCTGGCCCAGGATCAGTACCTCGAGGTGCGGACGCTGCTGGCCGGCTATCTGCTCTCGTCGCAGGGCGATCGCATGCTGATGGCGCATTCGGTCGAAGGTCGCTTCCCGTTCCTCGATCGGCAGGTGGCGGCGCTGGCCGAGTCGTTGCCGCCGGCCTACAAGCTGAAGGTGCTCGACGAGAAGCACGTCCTGAAGCGCGTCTCCGCCGGCGTCGTCCCGGCCGAGATTCTGCAGCGCAAGAAGCAGCCGTATCGGGCGCCCGATGCCCTGTCGTTTGCCGGGCCCGAGGCGCAGGAGTGGATCGAGGCCGTCGCCGACCCGGCGTCGCTCGCAGAGGCCGGTGTCTTCACACCGCAGGCCGCCCGGCAGGTGATCGAGAAGTGCCGCGCCCGCGCGGCCTCGGGGCAGTTCTCCAACGCGGACAACATGGCGGTGGTCGGCATCCTGTCGACGCAGCTGGTGTTCGACCGTTTCATCCGGCGCGCGCCCGATCCCGGGCCGCCCGTTCAGATCCGCACCGTCGTCGACGCCACGGCCAGCATGACGGCCTCGCGGTCCCCGGCGTGAGTGCTGTGCGTTTGTTGGCCCGCAGGCGTTCCATCCAGCAGCGACCGATGCCCGCCCCGCTCCCCGGGGCGGTGACGGGGGAGTCGGCCGCCTCGCCGATGACCGTGTGTGTGGATCGCGTCGAGGACGAGTCCGGGTTCCGGGCCCTCGAGGCCGAATGGACTGCGCTGCTCGGCGCGTGCAGCGACCGCAATCTCTTCCTGTCGTGGGACTGGGTCTCCCTGTGGTGGACGATCTACGGTCAGGGCAGCCGTCTGCACCTGCTCGTCGCCCGTGACGCCGGCGGGCAGCTGCTGGGCATCGCGCCGCTGAAGAAGCGCCGGCTGTCGGTGCTCGGGGTCGGCCTCGGCCAGGTCGTCGAGTTCATCGGCACCGGCGGCGACGTTACGCCCGAGCGGCTCGACTTCATCATCCGGCCCGGCGCCGAGGCGCCGGTCGCGGCGGCGATGGTCGCCGCGCTCTACGAGGACGGATCGGTCGCCGGCCTCGATCTCAAGCCGATGGCAGCGTCGTCACCAGCGCGGCCGTTCCTGGTGGCGGCGCTCGCCGGTCACGGCGGGCACGCCGCGACCGAGACGCCGCATTCGGTCTGCCCGGTCCTGACCTTGCCTCCCACCTGGGAGGAGTTCGTGCACGGCCGCAGCAAGAACTACCGCAAGAAAATCGGCGAATACCAGCGGCGCGGCGCCCGCGACTTCGGTGCGACGGTCCGGCTGACGACGTCGCCGGACGAGCTCGGCCGAGACATGTCGGTGCTGATCGACCTGCACGCGCGGCGCTGGGACGGCTCGTCGCGTGCCTTCCGGACGCCGGCCTACGTCGAATTCCATCGGCGCTTCGCCGAGCGGCTCCTCGCCGCCGGCCGGCTGCGCCTGTTCGTGCTGGATTCCCCCAACGGCCCGCTGGCGGCGCTCTACTGCTTCGCCCAGGACGGCCGCTACTACTTCTACCAGTCCGGCCGCGACCCCGAGCGCTCGCGGCATCGTCCGGGGCTGGTCCTGATGCACGCCGCCATCCAGCACGCCATCGAAGAGGGCGTCGGCGTGTTCGACTTCTTGAGCGGCGGCGAGGCCTACAAGTACATCTGGGCCGGCGAGGAGCAGGCGAGCGTGCACCTGGAGCACTGGCGCACGGCACCGGCCCGCTTCGTCGCCCGCGCCCGGCCGTGGCTGCGCCGCGTCCGCCATCCGCTCACGCCTGAACTGGCGCCGCCGACCCCGTCCGAATCCGGAGGTTCGCTGTGACAGTGAGCGTGGTGCTGCCCACCTACGACTGTGTCCATCCACGTTATCCGGTCAATCCCCCAGCTTGAGGCGCTCGCGCCCGAGTGGGACCGCCTGGCCGACGGCCTCGGGCGGCCGCTGCTCCGGCACGACTGGTTCGCCTCGTGCCTCGGACCGCTCCACGACCCGTGCGACCTGTCGGTCGTCACCGTGCGTGACGGGGGTCGCCTCGTTGGCGTCGCGCCGCTCGTGCACGCCGGCGAGGGCGGCTCGGCCCGGCTCGAGCTGATCGGTGTGTCGTCGCTGCAGGAGCCCTGCGGGCTGCTCTACGAGTCGACGGAGGCCCGCGAGCGCCTCCTCGCCGCCACCATCGGCATCGGCTCACCGCTGGCGCTGAATCGGCTGGAGACGGCGAGCGAGACGGCGACGGCGATGCGACACGCGGTGGGGCGTCGAGGCCTGGTGCTGGTGCGGCCGACGCGGCCGTCGTTGGCGGTGCATGTGCGCGGTCCGTGGGCCGACTACGAGCGCGGCTTGTCGTCGCGCATCACCGGCAACCTCCCCCGGCTGCGCAAGCGGGCCGCCAAGCTCGGGCCGGTGACGGTCGACGTGCAGAGTCCGTCAGAAGCCGAGGTCGGCGCGCTGTTCGCGACGGTGGTCGCCGTCGAGGGATCGGGCTGGAAGGGCGAGCGTGGCTCGGCGCTGCGCTGCCGGCAGGGGCTCGGCGCGTTCTTCGAAACCTACGTCCGTCGCGCCGCGCGGCGCGGTGAGCTGCGGATCGCGTTCCTCCGCTTCGGCGACCGGGTGGCGGCCGTCGAGCTGGCGCTCGAGGCCTATGGCCGCTGGTGGCAGCTGAAGATTGGCTACGAGAGCTCGCTCTCGTCGTACTACCCGGGACTGCTCCTGACCTACGAGATGGTGCGGCGCACCTTCGAGCATGGCCTGGCTGCCTACGAGTTCCTCGGATCGGCGGCGGACTGGGAGGAGCGCTGGCAGCCGGATCGTCGTCAGTTCGAGATGTGCGTGGTCTATCCGGCGACAATCCGCGGCGGGCGCGGCCTGCTCGCCGATGCCCTGGCGGTGGGCCGTCAGCGCTGGCAGCGCGTGGCCAAGCGTCCGGCCCACCGCGACCATGACGCAGCGCTGCGAAACGGCGTGCCGGGCGGGCCCCGATCTCCCATGTCTGGAGCAGTTTGTGACCCGAGCGTTACGGTCGGTGACGCATAATGAATCGGTTGCGCGGTCGCTCCGCGTCGGCACTATGAAGGAAACCCCGTTCTTCTTCGAGGGCGAGACCGGTTCGCTGTTCGGCCTGCTGCACGAGCCCGATGCCGGGACGCCGGCGCGTGAGGCGTTCGTCTTCTGCCATCCGTTCGGCGAAGAGAAGCTCTGGACCCATCGCACCTACGTGTCGATGGCGCGGCGCCTCGCCGACCGTGGGCATCCAGTCCTTCGCTTCGATTTCCTCGGGAATGGCGACAGCGACGGCACGATCGCCGACTTCTCCCTCACCGGGGCCCTGGCTGACGTTGCGCGCGCCGTCGAACTGGTGCGAACACGCACCGGCCGCACCCGCGTGTCCCTCCTCGGCCTCCGCCTCGGCGCGACCATCGCCGCGCTCAGCGCCGAACGGCTGGCGCAGGTCGACCGGCTCGTGCTGTGGGCGCCGATCGTCGACGGCGGCCGCTACATGCAGGAACAGCTGCGGGTCAACCTGGCGACCCAGCTTGCGGTCTACAAGGAAGTGCGGCAGGACCGCGCCGCGCTGGTCGCCGACATGCGCAACGGCGCCACGGTGAACGTCGACGGCTACACGCTGGCGTGGCCGCTGTTCGACGAGATTTCCGGCGTCAAGCTGGCCGCCGCCGACCGCCCCTTCGAGGGCCGCTGCCTGGTCGTGCAGCTCGATCGACAGCCGGCGGCCCGGCCTCTGCCCGAGCTGCAGCAGCTCCAGGGGCGCTACGCCAACGGGCAGCTGGTGCTCGTCCAGGAGGAGCCCTTCTGGAAAGAGATCGACGCCTTCTACGGGGCGGCGCCGCGATTGTTCGACGCGACGCTGACCTGGCTGGAGGCGGCGTGAGCGATCGCCATCCCGTCACCTTCGCCAACCGCCGCGGCGAGCGGCTGGTCGGCATCGTCCACCGGCCGGCCCACGGCAGCGGCGACACCGCGGTCGTCCTGCTCTCACCGGGCGTCAAGACGCGCGTCGCGCCGCATCGGCTCTACAACAAGCTGACCGAGACGCTGGTCGCGCAGGGCTACTGGGTCTTCCGCTTCGACTTCTACGGGCTCGGCGACTCGGAAGGGGAGGTGCACGAGCGCCTACTCGCCGATCTCTATGGCTCGGTCGCGCTCGGCCGCTACGTCGATGACACCCGCGACGCCCTGGACTGGATGCAGCGGCACTACCCGGTGCAGCGGTTCGTCGTCGGCGGGCTGTGCGGCGGCTCGATCACGGGCCTCCTGGCCACTCGCGGCGATCGCCGCGTCGTCGGTCTGATCGGCCTCGGGCTGCCCATCACCGTCGAGGGGTCCGGCGTCGACAAGGTGGCGCAGATGACCGCCGGCCAGCTGGCTCGCATCCGCACCGGCTACCTGCGCAAGCTGGCCGATCCGCGCGCCTGGGCTCGCCTGCTGACCTTCCAGACCGACGTGCGGCTGCTGAAACGCGCCTTCCGGCGGGAGACCGCTCCGACGTCGGCACCGGCACCGGCGTCGACATCGGCATCGGCTCCGGCTCCGGCTTCGGCTCCGGCGGGACCGGCGGCGTCGCCCGCGGCCGCGCCGCCGATGAGCAACCTCAACCCGTACTTCGCCCCGGCCTTCTTCGAGGCGGCCGATCGCGGCATGCGGATGCTCCTGATCTTCAGCGAGATGGACCGCCTCTGGTGGGAGTTCGAGGAGAAGTTCCTCCGCGCCCATCCCGGCGTCCTGGAGCGCTACGCCGACCGCGTCCAGGTCAGCGTGGTCCCGGAGGCCAACCACATCTTCACGCTCGAGCCGTGGCAGGCGGACGTGCAGCGCCGCCTCGCGGCGTGGCTGGCGTCGGACATCGGCGCCGGAATCACGCCGGTCGGCACCGCCGCGCGTCCCCAGGCATCATGAACGCGCCGTCCTCAGGTCCGGCCTCCGCCGCCGCCCTCGCCCTGTCCGCGAAGACCATTCTCGTCACCGATGGCGGCTCGCGCGCGGCGCTCGCGGTCACGCGGGCGCTCGGTCGCCGCGGCCATCGCGTCATCGTCGGCGAACGGCGGCGTCCGTCGCTGGCGCAGGCGTCGCGCCACTGCGCGGTCGCCTTCCAGTACCCGGATCCGGTCCACGACGAGGGAGGCTGCCTCGATGCCCTCGTGGCCGCGGCCGAGGCGCACGACGTCGATGTCGTGCTGCCGGTCGCGGACATCAGCGCCACGCTCGTGACCGAGCACCGCGATCGGTTCACACGCGCCATCGTTCCCTACGCGGACGCCGGGCTGGTGTCGCGCGCCTCGGACAAGTGGCACGTGCTCGAGACCGCCCGGCGCTGCGGAACGCCGGTCCCCGAGAGCTGGTGCCTGCAGAGCCCGGGCGCGCCGCTGCCGGCGGACCTGCCGTACCCGGTGGTGATCAAGCCTCACCGCTCACGCGTCCGAACGCCGGAAGGCTGGCTGCTGTGCACGGTCGGCTACGCCGAAGACCCGGCCGCGCTGCGCCGCGAGCTCGCGCAGCGCCACCCCGCCCAGTATCCGGTGATCCTGCAGGAACGCATCTCGGGGCCCGGCGCCGGCCTCTTCGCCTGCTATGAGCACGGCCGCGCCACGGCGCTGTTCTGCCATCGCCGGCTGCGCGAGAAGCCGCCCTGGGGCGGCGTCAGCGTGCTGTCGGAGAGCGCCCCGCTGGAGCCCGATCTCGTCGAGGCCGGCACGCGCCTGCTCGACGCCCTCGGCTGGCACGGCGTCGCGATGGTCGAGTTCAAGCGCGACTCGCGCGACGGGACGCCGCGGCTGATGGAGATCAACGCCCGTTTCTGGGGCTCGCTGCAGCTCGCGGTCGACGCCGGCGTCGACTTCCCGAACATCCTCGTCGACGGCGCGTTCGGCTGCGGCCCCGCCGTGCCGCCGGCCTACAAGGTCGGGGTCCGCAACCGCTGGCTGATGGGCGACATCGATGCGCTCCTGCTGCGGCTGGTCGGCGGCCGGCGGCAGCCCTCCTCGTGGGACGGCGGTTCGCGCCTTGGCGCCATCCTGTCGTTCCTCAAGCTGTGGGGCCGCGATCTCCACTACGAGAACCCGCGCGTCGACGACCTCGGGCCGTGGTGGCACGAGACGCGGCAGTGGTTCCGGAGGTCGGCGTGAGTCCGAGGCCTGGCAACCCGGGCCGGATCCACGTGGTGCAGGTCATCGGCACGATGCACATCGGCGGCGCCGAGAACGCCGTGGTGCACATCGCGCAGGGCCTCGATCGCTCGCGCTTCGACGTGACGCTGGTCTGCACCCGCGAGCGCGGCGTGCTGGCCGAGCAGCTGGCCGCGGCCGGCGTCGATGTGCGGCTCGCGGCACCACCGTCGCGGCGTCAGCGCTACTTCACGCCCTACTACCTGTCACGCGAGCTGACCCGCCTCGGCGCCGACGTCGTGCACACGCACGGCACGCCCAGCCTGCTGCACGTCGGGCCGCTGGCGATGCTGCGGCAGGCGCCGGCCTGGGTCCACACCTACCATTTCGGCAACTATCCGCTGCCGAGCCGCCGCATGATGGCCGGCGAGCGCTTCTTCTCGCGCTTTGCCTCCGAGCTCGTGGCGGTCGCCGAGGTACAGCGCGCGTCGATCGTCCAGCACCATCGCATCGACCGGATCGGGACCATCATCAACGGCGTCGAGGCCAACCCTTTCCTCGCCGATCCGGCGGTGCGCGAGCGTAAGCGCGCCGAACTGGGGATCGCGCCCGACGACGTGCTCGTCGGCGGCATCGCGGTGCTGACCCGCCAGAAGGGCATCACCTATCTGCTGCAGGCGGCCCCGCAGCTGCTGAAGGCCCATCCGCGGGTGCGGGTCCTCGTCGCCGGCGGCGGTCCGCTGCTGGCGCCGCTGCGCGAGGAAGCGCAGGCGCTCGGGATTGGCGACCGCGTGATCTTCACCGGCTGGCGGCGGGACAACCTCGAGCTGCTCACCGCGATCGACGTCTTCGTGATGGCCTCGCTGTGGGAGGCGATGCCGCTGGCGCTGCTCGAGGCGATGGCGGCGCGGCGCCCGATCGTCGTCACCGACGTCGGCGACAACCGGCGCGTCGTCGACGAGGGCCGCTGCGGCGTGGTCGTGCCGCCCGGGGATCCGGCGGCGCTCGCCGCCGCCGTCGATCGACTGCTGGTCGATCCGGAGGCGGGCGCGGCGATGGCGGCGCGGGCCCAGTCACGGTTCAGCGCGACGTTCACCGTGGCGCGGATGGTGCAGGAATACGAGGCGCTGTACACGAGGGCGGTCGCGGGAGGCGGGGCCCGATGAGCGTGCTGACCTTCGGCGGCGACTACTGGGACGGCCCGCGCCACAACCGGCACTACTTCCTCGAGGAGCTCGGGCGCCACGAGCCGGTCCTCTTCGTCTCGCCGCCGTTCCACCTCGCCCGCCTCATCGAGCGCAAGGGTCCCTTCTATCCGAGCGGCGTGCGCCAGATCAACCGCGGGCTGGTCAACTACACGCCGTCGAAGTGGCTGTTCGAGAACCACCGATCGCCGTGGCTGAACGCGCAGATGAAGGCGCAGCGGCTGCGTCACATCAAGGCCCTGATGCGGCGCCACGGCGTCGCCGATCCGGTGCTCCTGATCTGGCACCCGCAGTACCGCGACATGATCGGGCGGTTCGGTGAGCGGCTGGTCGTCTACTACGCCTACGACCAGTACACCGGCTACACCGGCGGCGACGCCAAGCCGAGCCCCGACGAGATCGACCTGATGGAGCGCGCCGACGTCGTGCTGGCGCTCTCGCGCGAGCTGGCCGCCGACAAGCGCAAGCACCTGACCAACCCCGACAAGGTGGTCCATCTCGCCAACGCCGCCGACTTCGACATGTTCTCGAAGTCCCGCGCGCCGGAGACGGTCGTGCCCGCCGACCTCGCGGCGCTGCCCGGTCCGCGACTCGGCTACATCGGGACGATGAACGAGAAGGTGAACCTTCCGGTGCTCGAGGCGCTGGCGGCGCGGCCGGAATGGACGGTCGTGCTCATCGGCCGCGAGAACTACAAGGTGCCGGAGGAGAAGGCCCGCTTCCTGGCGCTCACCGCCCGGCCCAACGTGCACTGGTTCGGGCATCGGCCGTTCGACCTCGTGCCGGCCTACATCAAGGGCCTCGACGTGTGCATGATGTGCTACGTCATCAACAGCTGGACCTTCTACGGGGACCCGTCCAAGCTGCACGAGTACCTCGCCTCGGGCAAGCCCACCATCGGGACCGGGCTGCCGGCGATCCGCGAGTTCGCAGACGTCGTCCAGATTCCCGAGACGCCGCAGGAGTGGGTGCGGGCGGTCGACCGGTCGCTGCAGGAGAACGACCCCGGGCTGACGTCGCGGCGGATCGAGACCGCGAAGCGCAACTCGTATCAGGCTCGCATCGAGCGGTTTCAGACGATCGTCGCCGACGCGCTACGCCGGAAGGGTGCCGCGGGGCGGCCGACCGGGTCGACAGGAGGACGCACATGACGACCGACATCCGCTCCAGCGATCAGCCGCTGGTCTCCGTAGTCGTGCCGTGCTTCAACGAGGAAGACGTCATTGGCGAAACCTACCGGCGGCTCAGCGCCGTCCTGTGCGGCAGCGGCCAGGCCCGGTTCGAGCTGATCTTCGTCAACGACGGCAGCCGCGATCGGACCCTCGAGCTGCTGCGCGGCATCCAGGCCGGTGATCCGAGCGTTCGCGTGGTGTCGTTCTCGCGCAACTTCGGCCACCAGATGGCGGTCACGGCCGGCATCGCCCATGCCGGCGGCGACGCGGTCGTCCTCATCGACGCCGACCTGCAGGATCCCCCCGAGGTGGTGCTCGAGATGCTGGCGAGCTGGCGTCGGGGCGTCGACGTGGTCTACGGCGTGCGCGGTGAGCGCGAGGGCGAGACCGCGATCAAGCTGTGGACGGCGAAGTGTTTCTATCGCCTGATCAACGCCATGTCGGACACCCCGATCCCGCTCGACACGGGCGACTTCCGCCTGATGGATCGCAGCGTCGTCGACGCGCTCCAGGCGATGCCGGAGCGCGATCGCTTCGTGCGCGGCATGGTCTCGTGGATCGGGTTCCATCAGGAACCCATCGTCTATCGCCGCGCCGGCCGCTTCGCCGGGACGACGAAGTATCCGCTGACGAAGATGGTGCGCTTCGCGGTCGACGGCATCCTCTCGTTCTCGCTGGTGCCGCTGCGGCTCGCCACGTGGATGGGGTTCGGCGCCGCCGGCCTGGCCATGGTAGGCATTCTCTACGCGCTCGTCCTGCGACTGGTCACGAACATCTGGGTCCCCGGCTGGACGCTGCTCTTCATCGCCCTGATGTTCGTCAGCGGCGCCCAGCTCGTGTTCATGGGCGTCATCGGTGAGTACGTCGGGCGCATCTACGGCGAGAGTAAGCGGCGACCCCTCTACCTGGTGCAGGAGCGCCTCGGCTTCCCGCGCGAGGCGCGGGTGCGCGCGCCGCAGATGGAGTTGACGCCGTGAGCCCGGGCCTGCGCCGCTGGCTCCGACCGATCGCCGGCCTGGCCGTGACGGCGGTGTTCGTCTGGCTGCTCACCAAGCAGCTGGAAGGCGATGAGGTACGGGCCGCGTTCGGGCGCCTCTCACCGATCTGGCTCGTGCCGGCGCTGGCGGCGCTGGCCTGCGGCTACACGCTGCGCATCGTGCGTTGGTGGGTGATGCTGCGGGCGATGGATCCGGCGGTGCGACTCGGCGCGTGCGTGCGGCCGTTCCTGGTCAGCATCGCCGTCAACAACCTGCTGCCGTTCCGCGCCGGCGACGCCTTCCGCGTGGTCGGCTTCCGCGACGAGCTCCAGGCGCCGCCGACGCGCGTGCTCGGCACGATGTTCGTCGAGCGGCTGCTCGACCTCTCCACGCTGCTGCTGTTCTTCTTCATCGGTCTGTCCGGGACCGCGCCTGGTGGCATTCCGCCGGCGTTCGTCACCGGTGCCGCCTGGATGGCGGCACTGGGGGCCGTGATGGTGCTGGTACTGCTGCTCCTCGCCGGCCGGCTCGAGGCGATCAGCGCGGCGGTGGGGCGGTGGCCGATCGTCCAGCGCCACGGCGCGCTGGCGTGGGCGGCGAAGCAGGCGCATCACCTCGCGGGCGTCCTCAGTGTGCTGCACACCCCGGCAATGACAGCCAAGCTCGCGCTGCTCTCGTTCGCGGCCTGGTTCTGCGAGGGACTGGTGTTCGTCGCCGTCGGGTTGGGCCTCGGCATAGAGGGCATGCGCGGGCCCTTGTTCGCGCTCGCCACGGGCACGCTGGCGACGCTGATCCCGAGCTCGCCCGGCTACGTCGGCACGTTCGATTACTTCGCAAAGCTTGGGCTGCTGGCTTACGGTGCGAAAGAGCCGGTCGCGTTGGCATTCGCCGTCGTGGTCCATCTGGTATTGTGGCTGCCGCTGACACTCGCGGGAGTCGTGCACTTCATCCGGCCTGGCGCAGGACTCATGCGGCGCCGCATGGCCGACAGCCTGGCTGCTCGAGAGGGGTCTTCGTGAGCGTCGATTCGCGTCCGCACGTCGTCGTCATCGGGGCCGGCTTCTGCGGCCTGGCCGCCGGCTACGAGCTCTGCAAGCGGGGCGTCCGCGTCACGATCTTCGAGGGCGACAGCGAGATCGGCGGCCTCGCCGGGAGCTTCCAGGTCGGGCCGACGCGGCTCGAGAAGTTCTACCACCACTGGTTCACCAACGACGTGCACATCACGACGCTGGTCGAGGAGCTGGGCCAGCGCGATCAGGTCGTGTTCCGTCCGACCCGGACGGGGATGTACTACGCGAAGAGCTTCTTCAAGCTGTCGACGCCGCTCGACGTTCTGCGCTTCACGCCGCTGCCGTTCTTCGCCCGCATCCGGCTTGGGCTGCTGGCGCTGCGGGCTCGGCGGGTGCGTGACTGGCGCCGGCTGGAGGGGCTCACCGCGGCGGAGTGGCTGCGGCAGATGGGCGGGGACACCGTCTACAAGGTGGTGTGGGAGCCGCTGCTGCGCGGCAAGTTCGGTGACGTCGCCAACGAGATCTCGGCGGTGTGGTTCTGGAACAAGCTGAAGCTGCGCGGCGGCAGCCGCGGCAAGGGCGGGGAAGAGCAGCTGGCCTACTACCGCGGCGGGTTCATCGCGCTTGCGGACAAGGTCGCTGAATACATCGTCGCGCACGGCGGCACCATCCACCGTAGCCGGCCGGTCGACCAGCTGCTGGTCGAGGACGGCCGCGCACGCGGGGTGGTCGCCGGCGGCGAGACGGTGCGCGCCGACGCGGTGCTGGCGACGCCGGCCCTGCCGATCGTCGCAGACCTCGTGTCGCCGTACGTGGCGCCGGGCTACGTTGCGGAGCTGCGGCGGATCAAGTACCTGGCGAACGTCTGCCTGGTGCTCGATCTCGATCGCAGCCTGTCGAATATCTACTGGCTCAACGTGAACGACCCGACGTTCCCGTTCGTCGGCGTCGTCGAGCACACCAACTTCGAGCCGCCCGAGACCTACGGCGGGCACCACATCGCCTATCTGTCGAAGTACCTGCCGGTCGACGATCCCCTCTACACGATGTCGGACGCAGAAGTCCTGGCCTTTGCCATCCCGCACGTGCAGCGCATGTTCCCCGGCTTCCAGCCCGCGTGGATCCGCGACTGCCACGTGTGGCGGGCCCGCTATGCGCAGCCGGTCGTCGAGCGGCACTACAGCACGTTGATTCCTGCGCAGCAGACGCCGCTGCCCGGCCTCCACTTGTGCTCGATGGCGCAGGTCTACCCTGAGGATCGCGGCACCAACTATGCCGTGCGGGAGGGCCGACGGGCGGCGGCGATCCTCGTCGAGAGCCTCGCCTCGTGACGGCGGCGGAACGGCGGTGGGCGCTCGGGATCCGCGCGGCGACGGCGGCCGGGCTGATGGTGCTGGCCGTGGTCTGGGTGGTCGGCCCCGGGCTCATCGCCGATGCCTACCACCAGCGACCGGGGGCGCTGCTGGGCGGGATCATCTCCGGCCAGGGACGCTTCCCGCTGGACGGCTATCTCCTCTTCTTCCGGCGCACGGTACTGGCGCTGACGGCAGCCGCCGCGATCGTCGGCTTCTGCCTGCCCTGGCTGTTCGGCTGGAGCGTGCGCACCGGGGGAGCGGTCCGCAGCGGTGCTGCGTGGGCGCTGCTCGCGGTGATGGCCCTCGCGATCGTCGGGTTGCGCGTGCGTACCTTCGACGAGGCGCAAGACCGCGACCTGATGGCCTACATGACGGTCGCCGATGGCCTGATCAACGGCCGGACGCTGTACCAGGGCGCGTGGGATCACAAGCCGCCGGCGATCCACATCACCTATGCGTCGGCGGCCTACCTCTTCGGACCGAGCGAGCTCGCGCTGTGGGTGATGGGCGTGGTGGCGGCGCTCATCACGCTGGCCGGCTGCTACCGCGCCGGGGTGGCGCGGGCCGGCCCGCTTGGCGGGCTGATCGCAGCGGGGCTGTGGGCGTTGGCGAGCGGCGACCTGCTGCTGCAGGCCAACCAGCCGAACGCCGAGGTGTTCATGAACGCCAGCCTCGCCTGGGCGTTCGTGCTGCTGCTGCCCGGCCGGGGCGAGCCCACCCTCCGGCGCCTGGTGGCGATTGGCGCGCTGTTCCTGTGGGCGTCGCTCTACAAGCCGGTGGCGGTCGCAATCGCCGGGCTGCTGATGACGGTCCACGCCGTCAACATCCTGCTCGACACTCCGGCGGTGCCGTGGCCACGACGCCTGTGGACGGCGGTGCGGCCGGCGTTGATCGTCGGGCTGACCGCCGGGGCCGGCTGGGCGATGGTCTTCGGCTATTTCGTCGCGGTCGGGCGCCTAGCGGAGTTCCAGGAAGCAGTGTTCGCCTACAACCGCGACTACGCGGGATCGCTCCTCCAGAACCTGCTCGGCAGCCTGGTGCCCGCCGGCAGCGTCGTCTGGACTGCCGCGGCGTACTTCCCGCTGCTGCTCGTCACCGCCGTCGGCGCGCTACTGTTCGGCGTCCGCAAGGCGGACGCCGACAGCCGCCTGCTCGTGGCCTACCTGGCCGGCGCCTGGATCGCCATCGCGATGCCGGGCCGCTTGTATCCCCACTACTACCAGTTGCTGCTGCCTCCGATGGCCATCGGCATGGGCTGGCTGGCGGTTCGCGCCCTTGCCGCGCGTGCGATGCTGCCGCTGGTGGCCATCGCCGCGGCCGTCGCGCTGGCGCTCACGACGCGGGTCTACCAGTCGTTCGTGACCGCCGCGGAGGCGCCGCGCCTGAAGTTCGGCGGCTACGGCGCGGATCTGCTCGAGACGCAGCGGATGGGGCCGTGGATCGAGCAGTACCTGCCGCCGGACGGCGTCGTGTACCACTGGGGGGCCGACCCTGGCGTGTACTTCTTCGCCCATCGCTCGAGCCCGGTGAGCTTCGCCTACAACATGCCGCTCACCGATAGGACCGAGCGGTCGCGACGCTACACGGCGCAGGTGATGGCGGAGCTCACGGCGAGGCCGCCCGATCTGGTGGTCGCGGTTCGTCGGGAGCTGACGATCGTCGACCATCCGATCGAGGCGTGGATCGTGGAGCACTACGCTCCGGTCGCGGGGCCGTCCGGCGTGGACCGCTTCGTCTTTCTCGTTCCCAAGCGCCCAGCGAAGCCGACGCGATGACATCAATACCCATAGCTGCCAACCCTCGCGTGACCGTGGTCATCCCGGTCTTCAACGAACGCGACACCGTGCTCGGCCTGCTCGATCGCGTGCGGGCTGTCGGTGTTGCGTCGCAACTCGTCGTCGTCGAGGATTTCTCGACCGACGGCACGCGGGAGCTGCTGCAGGCGCTGCCGCCGGTGCCGGATCTGACCCTCGTGTTCCACGACCGCAATCGCGGCAAGGGCGCCGGCCTGCGGAGCGGCTTTGCCGTGGCAACCGGCGACATCGTCATCATCCAGGACGCCGATCTCGAGTACGACCCGCGCGAGTACCCGAAGCTGCTGCAGCCGATCCTCGAGGACCGCGCCGACGTCGTCTACGGGTCGCGCTTCGCCGGCGGCGAGTCGCACCGAGTCCTGTACTTCTGGCACTACCTCGGCAACCGGGCGCTGACGCTGATGTCCAACGCCTTCACGAACCTGAATCTCTCGGACATGGAGACATGCTACAAGGTGTTCCGCCGGGAGATCCTGCAGCAGGTGCAGGTCGAGGAGGACCGCTTCGGGTTCGAGCCGGAGGTCACCGGCAAGGTCGCGGCCCTGCGCTGTCGCATCTACGAGGTCGGCATCTCGTACTCTGGCCGGACCTACGAAGAAGGCAAGAAGATCACCTGGAAAGACGGCGTCCGGGCCATCTGGTGCATCGTCAAGTATCGGCCGACGCGGCTGCGACGCCTGCGAGCGCGCTAGTGGACACTAACGGCAGGTCCTGGAACGACTGCGGAGACTGAACGACCATGGGTAACGACACGTCGGGCGCCTCGCGTATCGCCATCATCGGCTGCGGGGCGGTCACGGAAAAGAAGCATCTGCCGGCGCTGGCCGCCTCGACGCAGGTGCGCGTCACCGCGTTGATGGATCTCGACGCAGACCGCGTCACGCGCCTGGCCGACCAGTTCGACGTCCCGGTCCGGGCGCGGACCGTCGCCGAGTTGGCCTCGCACGCCGACATCGCGCTGGTCGCGGTGCCGCACCACCTGCACGCCCGCGTCGGAGTCGAGGCGATGGCCGCGGGCCTGCACGCGTTCGTCGAGAAGCCGCTGACCACCACCATGGCCGACGCGCAGCTCATGCTGGATGCCGCGCGTCTCCACGGCCGGCGCATCGGCGTCGGCCTGGTGCGACGGCAGTATGCGTCGTTCAAGCTCGCGTCGTCCGTGCTGGCCAGCGGCATGCTGGGGGAGATCCGGTCGTTCGATTTCCGCGAGGGCGGCGTCTACAACTGGCCCGTCGCCACCGACACGACGTTCCGCAAGGCGACCGCGGGCGGGGTGCTGTTCGACACCGGCGCGCACACGCTGGACATGCTGCTGGCGTGGCTCGGCGACTTCGACCAGGTCCGGTACTTCGACGACAGCCGCGGCGGCGTCGATGCCAACTGCCTCCTCGAGCTGACGCTGCGGAGCGGCGTCAGCGGCGTGATCGAACTGAGCCGGACGCGCACCCTGCGCAACACATGCATCATCCGCGGCGAGCGCGGCGAGCTCGAGATCGGCGTCGGACCGCGTGGGCCGGTGGCCGTGCGCAGCGGCCGGTTCGAGCTGTCCGGCGCCCCCCAGGTGGTCGGGGAAGAGGAGCCGTCGCCGCTGGAGCAGACGCGCATCCAGATGGAGGAGTTCGCAGCGGCGGTCGCGGCCGGCACCGATTGTCCGCTATTCGCCGAGCACACGCTTGATTCGATTCGTCTGTACGACGCGTGCAAGGGCCACGTCGAGCCGCTCGGTCTACCGTGGGAGGACTTCGCGCCGACGTTCGATTTCTCAACGCTCGCCGGCAAGACGATCCTGGTGTGTGGTGGAACCGGCTTCATCGGCGGACGCCTCGTCGACGTTCTCGCCGCGCGATCGCAGGCCCGTGTCCGCGTGCTGTCGCGGACCTTCTCGCGCCTGTCCGGCCTGTCGCGCTTCGAGCTCGACGTCGTTGTGGGCGACGTCTCGGATCGTGCGTCGCTGACGCGGGCGATGGCCGGCTGTGACGTGGTCATCAATTGCACCTACGGCGCGCGCGAGGCGGCGCAGCCAATCAACGTCGACGCGGTGACGATTCTCGTGGAGGAGGCGGCGCGGGCCGGCGTCGGCCGCGTCATCCACCTGAGCACCCTGTCGGCCTATGGCCTGCCGCCGGACGGCGAGCTGACCGAGGATTCGCCGCACAAAGCGCCGAAGTCGCACCTCTACGGCTACACCAAGCTGCGGGGCGAGCAGGTCGGCTTCGCCAAGGCCAAGGAGCTGGGGCTCGACTTCCGCGTCGTTCAACCGACGGTGGTCTACGGGCCGGGCGCGCCGTCGTGGACGCAGAATCCGCTGCGCATGCTCAAGGCCGGCCGCGTCATCCTCGTCAACGGCGGCGACGGCCTCTGCAACGGCGTCTACGTCGACGATCTGGTGCTCGGGATCCTGTGCGCCACGGCGTCGGCCCAGGGCCAGGGCGAGCGCTTCCTGATCTCGGGGCCGCAGCCGGCGACGTGGCGCGAGTTCTACGGCGCCTACGAGCGCATGCTCGGCCGCGAATCGACCGTCAGCATGCCGCTCGACGAAGTCCTCCGCCTCGGCCGCGAACTGCAGAAGAAATCGGGCACCAAGGCGCAGGTGGTCTCGCTGCTGCGCGATCCGGTCGTCTTCCGGCGCCTCGCCACGCTGCCGTTCGTGTCGAAGGCCAAGAACATGGCCTCGCGGCCGATGATCGACGCCGCGAAGAGCCTGCTGCTGGGCGGCAGGCCGGCGCGCCGGACCGAGAGCGCCCCACGCAAGCGAGAGCGGCCGCTGCAGCTGCTCGCCGAATCCGACGCCATCTTCCAGGCCGGCAAGGTCCACGTGTCGATCGCCAAGGCGCAGCGGATGCTCGGTTACCGGCCGATCTACGACCTGCCGCGCGGCATGGAACGCACCGCGGCCTGGGTGGCGTGGGCCAACCTGCTCGGTTGAGGCGCGACGTGACCGATCGCGGTCGTCGCCGCCGTCGGGTCGACGCGGCCGCCCGTCTGACGTGCCAGAACCTGGGAAATTAGGAGGCCGGGGTTCGGCTCGTGGCGATGTCGAGCAGGCGGCGAGTGACGCCCTCGATGTCGTAGCCGGCCACCGCGAACGCGCGGCCCTGCGTGCCGAGCGCCTGCAGATCCGGGGCGGAGAGCTGGGCCAGCGCGAGGATGCGCTCGGCCATCGCCGCGGGCGCCTCCGGCGGGACCAGGTAGGGGTGCAGCTCCGGCGCCAGCGACTCCGGCACGCCGCCGGTGCGTGTCGCGATCACCGGCGTCCGCATCAGCATCGCTTCCTGGACGACGCAGGCCTGGTTCTCCTGCCAGGTGCCGACGATCGTGCTCGGCAGCAGGAACGCGTCGGCGTCCTCGAGCAGCTCCACCAGTGCCTCGCGAGAGACCTGGCCGTGCAAAGTGACGTACGGCTCGAGCCGATGGGCGGTGATGAACGCTTGCACCGCCGCCTTCTCGGGGCCGCTGCCGACCAGGCCGTAGCGCACGAACGTGGCGCCCTGGCCGACCAGCTGCGCCACCGCCTCGAGCCCGTGAATGAAGCCTTTTTCGCGGCTCATCCGCCCGATCGACAGCAGGCGGAACAGGCCGTCACGGCGGTAGCGCCGCGACGGCGACGGTTGGAAGTCCGAGAGCTTGAACCCCACCGGGATCACGTGCACCTTGGCGGCGTCGCTGCCGCGGGCGATCACGTGCGCCTTGGAGCTCTCGGTGTTGGTGAAGACGACGTCGGCGGTGTCGAGCGCCAGCTTGGCGTCGCGGGCCGAGATCTCGGGCGTGCCGGCGGTTTCGCCGCCGTGGTAGTAGAACGCGACCGGCCGGCCGGGATACAGCCGCCGCGCGAAGCGGAAGCGCCGCAGCGCCGCCAGGGTGTGGACGAGAAGCAGGTCCGGGGCCTCGGCCGGCATCAGCACCGCCCGGCAGACGTCGAGGGCGCGCTCCTTGAGGCCGGAGCCGGCCCCGGCGACGCGGCCGATGGCGCGCGCCACGGCCACGGGCCGCCGCAGGGGGGCGGTCAGCAGGTCGCCGGCGAGCGGGCCGATGTCTTTCACCGTCGAGGGGACGTAGCCAGTGAGCTTGTCGAGCCCGAGCCCGATGACCTTCGACTCGAGGGTGCCGCGCTGGCGTCCCAGTGCAAAGACGCGCAGCGTGTGGCCCTGCCGCAGCAGCTCTTCGAACTGCGTGTCGAAATACGATTTGTAGGGGCTCGGATAGAGCTCGGTGAACGCGTAGATGAGCATCGCGCGAGCCGCGAGTATGCAGGATTCCCTATCGCCTCCGCAAGGTCCCGATCGGCCATGAAGTCTTTGGCTTCCAGCCATTTCCTGCTAATGTCCGCCTCGGCCCGAGTCGGCACGTTGGAGCAGCGATCGCATGGGTTATGAGCCACGCCCCGGCCTGCCGGGTTACTGGTCGTACGACGGTCTCGAAATTCAGGCCGACGTCGACACGCACCGTTTCGTCGTCGGCCTCGCCGGCCGCGTCTGCGCGCCGGGGGCGCGCGCCCTCGACATCGGCGCCGGTGCCGGGGCACTCTCGAAGCAGCTGGTGGACGCGGGCCTGTCGGTGTCGTGCACGACCTGGGATGATCGGGTGCGGCTCGACATCCCGAAGTATCCGCTCGATCTCGACTACGCGTTCGGCCCCGACAAAGTCGGCGGTGTGCCCTTCGATCTCGTGAGCTGCGTCGAAGTGATCGAGCACGTCGAGAATCCGGCGGCGCTGCTGCGCAGCTGCCGGGCGGTGGTGGCGCCGTCGGGCCGCGTCGTGCTCACCACGCCGAACGTGGAATCGGCGCCCGCTCGCCTGCAGTGGCTGTTCCGTGGGTGCCCGCTGATGTTCCAGACCCAGGAGGTCGTCCGCAACCGCCACATCTCGATGCTGTGGCGGCAGGGGCTGGAGTTTCAGATCGATCGCGCCGGCTTCGAGATCATCGAGAAGCACCTGATCGGGAAGCCCAACTTCCGCAGCGGCCTGCAGCGCGCCCTCAAGGGCCTGGCTTTTCGAGTGATGCGGGCGCTGTTCTCGGGTGAGCTCGATGGCGAGAGCCGGATCTACGTCCTCGCCCCCAAGGCCGCCGCGGCCAAGGCCCACGGCCCGGGCGACGTCTACTAGCCCCTGATCGTAGGGACCTCGGCGACGGCGGACGCAGCGGGTGCGGGGGGCATCTTGCGCGCGCGCGCCGCCTGGACCTCGGCGTAGAGCCGCCGCATCTCCCGCGCGCTGAGCGCACCGTAGACCGCGATCGCCGCCAGGATCAGCACGGCGAGATCGAGCGGGCCGATTGGCGACAGCAGCCGCACGCCAGCCAGGAGCACGCCCACCATCACCGCGCAACAGGCGATGACGCGGGCGAGGACGCCCAGGATGGACGAAAGCGCCAGGCCGACCTGCCCTTCGACGATGAGCAGTCCGATCGCATCGCCGACGACCTGGGGCACTGCGACCGCCGCCGCGGCGCCTTCGAGGCCGTAGCGTGCGGTCAACGGGTAGATGATCGCCAGGATCACCGCCAGCTTGATGCCGCTCATGTAGAACGAGATGTTCGGCTTGCCGATGGCGTTGTACAGGTAGCCGCTGAGCATGCCGATGGCGCGGGCCGCACCGAACAACGCGAGGATCCGGAGCGCCCCGGCCGCTCCCACCCAGCGCTCGCCGTAAACCAGGCGCAGGAGGTCCGGGGCCAGCGTGGCCAGGCCGGCCGCCGCCGGCATCGAGATCGCGGCCACGACGCGGAGCACGGTGAGGTAGGCGAGGCGGATGCGCGCCGGCTCGTGCTGGATCGAGCTGTAGGCGGGAAAGATGACGTTCGAGGCGATCTTGGCGATGTGGGTCGCCGGCAGATTGGCCAGCGTGAACGCCATCGTGTAGAGCCCGAGCTGCTGGAAGCCCATCACCTTGCCGACGACCATGTTGTCGATCTCGGAGGTGACGAACAGCACGATGGTCAGGCCGGTGATGAAGCGCCCGTACTGGAACAGCTCCTTGGCGATCTGCCGATCGAAGCGCATCGTCGGCCGGCC
>JANOIR010000243.1:0-36611 GCA_031407765.1 Vicinamibacteraceae bacterium | reverse complement strand
CGATTCGCCGCGGCCGGGATCGGCGCCCTCCATCCCGAGCTCGCGGCGACCTGGCACGCGGCGGCGCCGTCGATGCCCGGCGGCGTGGCGGCGGCTACCGGGACCCGCCTGTCCGCCGCCCGCGCGCGCCTGCTCGCGGTGCACCTGCCGGCGCTGCTGCGCTACCTCGATACCAGCGCCATGGCCTGGTCGGTCGAAGCACGGGTGCCGTTCCTCGATCGCGACGTGCTGGCCGCCGGCCTCGCGCTCGGCGGCGACGACCTGTGGCGCGATGGCTGGCAGAAGTGGGTGCTGCGCGATCCGGCGCATTCGCGGCTGCCGGATCCCGTGCGCCTGACGCCGCGCAAGCGCGCCTTCGCCGCGCCGGACGCGACGTGGTGGCGCGGCCCGCTGCAGCCGTGGCTGCGCGACGTGCTGGCGCCGGCGACGATCGCGCGGCAGGGACTGCTCGCACCCGCCGCGGTGGCGCGGGCGCTCGAGACGCTGGCCGCCGGCGGACCGGCGGCGCCCGAGCTGTGGCGGTGGGCGAACGTCACCTGGTGGATGGACGCGCGATGAGACGGGTCGGGCTGGTCGCCTATTGGTATCCGCCGCGGCAGGCCGCCGGCGCCCTCCGCGCCGCGGCGCTGGCCCGCTACCTCCCGGCGTTCGGCTGGGAGCCGGTGGTCGTGACGGTGCGGCCGCGCTCGTCGCTGCACCTGTCAGCAGGCCCTCCGGCGGTGCGCGACGACGTCCCGGCGCCGGCGCTGGCCACCACCGATCGCGCCTGGCATGCGCTTGCCGCCGCGGCGGTGGAGGCGCTGCGCGGCAGCGAGGCGCTCGAGCCGCTGAAGACCGAGAACGTGCTCGCCGGCGGCCGACCGCATGCGCGCGCCGCGCACTGGGTCTACCGCCAGTGGCTGTCGTTCCCCGACGACGCCTGGCCGTGGCTGGTCGACCGGCGATCGGTGGCGCGGGTGTTCGCGGCGCACGGCGTCGAGGCCATCGTCAGTACCTCGCCGCCGCCCACGGCCCACCTGGTGGCCGCTGCTGCGGCGCGGCGCCTGCAGGTGCCGTGGGTGGCCGACTACCGCGATCCCTGGTCGCAGCGCTCGGCGTGGCAGCGGGCCTGGCCGCTGGCCGGCGTCGAGGCGGCCCTGGAACGGCGCACGCTGTCGCGGGCCGCGCACGTCGTCACGGTGTCGGCGCCGATCGCGGCCAACCTGCGGCGGCTGCTCGGCCTGCCGGTGACGGTCGTGCCCAACGGGTTCGATGCCGCCGACCGCGGCGCGGCCGTTGCCGATCCGCTCCCGATCGCCGGCGATCGCTTCACGCTGGTCCACACCGGCACGTTGACGCACGGCTCGCGCGATCCCGGCCTCGTCTTCGCCGCGCTCGACGCGATCGTCGGCCGCGGCGAGCTGCCGATCGGCGCCCTCGAGGTCTGGTTCGTGGGCCGCCATGTCGAGGTCGCGCGTCGGGGCGCGGCGCGCGGGCCGGCGCGGGCGCCGGCGATCCGCTATGCCGGCTCGGGGCCCCGCGCCGCGGCACTCGACGCGCAGCGCCGGGCGACCGCGCTGCTGGTGCTGGGGTCGCCCGACGCCGCCTACGACGGCGACCTGCCGATCAAGGTGTTCGAGTACCTGGACGCCGGCCGGCCGATCCTGGCGATCGCTTCGCACCAGGGCGCGCTCGCCGCGCTGCTCGCCGAGACCCGCGGCGGGCGGGTCGCGGCATCCGCGGCCGAGGTCGAAGCCGCGCTGATAGACTGGCACGGCAGTTGGCGGCGCGGCGGCCACGTGGCGGCGGGCAGCGACGCCCAGGCCATCGCGCGCTACGAGCGCCGCCGCCTCACCGGCGAGTTCGCGCGCGTACTCGATCGCGTCGCCGCCGGCGTCCTGGACGAGGCCGTGTGAGCGATTACCAGGCACATGAGACCGCACGCGTGGATCCCGGCGCCGAGGTCGGCACGGGGACCCGCATCTGGCACTTTTCGCACGTCATGGCCGGCGCCCGCATCGGCCGCGGCTGCATGCTCGGCCAGAACGTGTTCGTCGCCGCCGGCGCCGTCGTCGGCGACGGGGTCAAGATCCAGAACAACGTCTCGATCTACGACGGTGTGACGCTCGAGGACGGCGTCTTCTGCGGACCGTCGACGGTCTTCACCAACGTCGTGACGCCGCGCAGCCACGTCTCCCGCCGGCACGCGTTCGCGCGCACGATCGTCCGTCAGGGCGCCACCATCGGCGCCAACAGCACGCTGCTCTGTGGCCTCGAGATCGGCCGCTTCGCCTTCATCGGGGCTGGCGCCGTCGTCACCCGCGACGTCCCGGCGTTCGCGCTCGTCGTCGGCAATCCGGCCCGTCACGTCGGCTGGGCCTGCGCCTGCGGCGCCCGACTGGGAGCGCGCCGGGCGACCGACGCCCGCGGCGGCGTGGCGCGGCCGCTCGCCTGCGAGGCGTGCGGCGCGGGCTACACGCTCGAGTCCGGCGGCACGGCGCTGACGCCCCTCGCCGAGCCGGTGGCCCGCGTCGAGGCGATGCCGTAACCGCACGATCCTGCGCGCGTTGACGCCATGCCGCGTCTGGCCGAGGTCCCTCCGTCGACCCGGCTGGGCGATGTCACCACGGACGGCTATACTACGGACTTTGCGCGGACGGCCGCCGGGCGACCGGGGGCCCGTGCCGGGCGGTCGACGCGGCCTGTCGAGCCGACCCCGCGCCCACTGCGGAGATATTGCGGATGCCAGCAACCACGGGGTCGCTCGTCGAGCGGCTGAAGGCCCGGTCCACCAGGGCCGGGGTCATCGGGCTCGGGTACGTCGGTCTGCCGCTCGCGATCGAGTTCGCCAAGGCCGGGCTCACGGTGGTCGGGGTCGATCTCGACACGCGCAAGGTCGACCTCCTGTCGAAGGGCGAGTCTTACATCGGGGACGTCGCGGCGAAGGACGTCGCGGAGATGGTCAAGGCGGGGCGCTTCAGCGCCACGACGGACTTCTCGGTGCTGTCGGACGTCGACACGATCAACATCTGCGTGCCGACGCCGCTGCGCAAGACGAAGGATCCGGACCTCTCCTACATCGTCGCGTCGGTCGAGGAGATCGCCAAGTACTTCAAGGCCGGGCAGCTGATCATCCTCGAGTCGACGACCTACCCGGGGACGACGGACGAAGTCGTGCAGCCGATGCTCGAGGCCAAGGGGCTCAAGGCCGGCGTCGACTTCTTCCTGGGGTTCTCGCCCGAGCGCGTCGACCCGGGCAACCCACAGTACAACACCGGCAACATCCCGAAGGTGGTGGGCGGCGTCAACGAGGCCTCGAGCGACGCCGCGGCGGCCCTGTACGGGCTCGTCGTGAAGGAGGTCGTGAAGGTCTCCAGCACCCGCGCCGCCGAGCTCGTCAAGCTGCTCGAGAACACCTTCCGCGCGGTCAACATCGGCCTCGCCAACGAGCTCGCGCTGATGTGCCGCGACATGGGCATCAACGTGTGGGAAGTGATCGACGCCGCCAAGACCAAGCCGTTCGGCTTCATGCCGTTCTACCCGGGTCCCGGCCTCGGCGGGCACTGTATCCCGATCGACCCGTTCTATCTGAGCTGGAAGGCGCGGCAGTTCGGCTTCGAAAGCCGCTTCATCGAGCTCGCCGGCCACATCAACGGCGGCATGCCGCGCTACGTGGTCGATCGCGTCAGTGAGGCGCTCAACTCCGTCGCCAAGCCGATCAAGGGCTCGAAGGTGCACCTGTTCGGGATGGCCTACAAGTCCGACGTCACCGACTTCCGCGAGTCGCCGGCGATCGACGTCGCCGACCTGCTCGAGCGGCGCGGCGCGATCGTCACCTACTCGGATCACTTCGTACCGTCGATGCCGGCCGAACATGGCCACAAGCCGCGCACCGAGGTGCCGTTCGCCAAGGCCCTCGCCGACGGCTTCGACATCGCCGTCATCACCACCAGCCACAAGACCTTCGACTACGACGCACTGGTCGCCAAGTCGCCGCTGATCCTCGACACGCGCAACGCGCTGAAGGGCCGGGCCGGCGCCCACATCTTCCGGCTCTGAGCAGATCGTGACCATGAAGAGACGCGCGCTGATCACCGGCATTACCGGCCAGGACGGCTCCTACCTGGCCGAGTGGCTGCTCGAGCAGGACTACGAGGTCTTCGGCATCGTGCGCCGATCGAGCTCGCCCAACCTGTGGCGCATCGAGCACATCCTCGATCGCATCGAGCTGAGGCCGGCCGACCTGCTCGATCAGCTCTCGCTCCTCAAGATCCTCGACGAAGTGCGGCCGCAGGAGTTCTACAACCTGGCCGCGATGTCCTTCGTCCCGGCGTCGTGGGATCAGCCGCTGCTGACCGGCGAGTACAACGCCCAGGGTGTGACCCGCGCGCTCGAGGCCGTCCGCCAGGTCGACACCAGGATCCGGTTCTACCAGGCGTCCTCGAGCGAGATGTTCGGCAAGGTGCGCGCGGTGCCGCAGAGCGAGGACACCCCGTTCTATCCGCGCAGCCCCTACGGTGTGTCCAAGGTCTACGGGCACTACATCACCGTCAACTATCGCGAGAGCTACAACCTCTTCGCCTGCTCCGGCATCCTCTTCAACCACGAGTCGCCGCGGCGCGGCCTCGAGTTCGTGACCCGCAAGGTCACCGACGGCGTGGCCCGGATCAAGCTCGGGCTCTCGAAAGAGCTGCGCATGGGCAACCTCGATGCGCGGCGCGACTGGGGATTCGCCGGCGACTACGTCCGCGCGATGTGGATGATGCTCCAGCAGGACGAGCCGGACGACTTCGTCATCGCCACCGGCGAGACGCACTCGGTGCGCGAGCTGGTCGAGGTGGCGTTCGGCCATGCCGGGCTCGACTGGAAGAAGCACGTCACGCTGGACCAGCGCTTCCTGCGTCCGGCTGAAGTCGATTTGCTGATCGGCACGGCCGAGAAGGCCAAGACCAAGCTGGGCTGGTCACCGACGGTCGACTTCACCGGCTTGGTGAAAATGATGGTCGACGCCGACGTCAATCGTCTGACGAAGTCGCCCGAGCCGGCCCGCGCGGCACGCTGAGCGCGGGTTCGGCAGCGCCGCGACTCGCAGCCGCCGCGGCTGACGGCCGGCGCGCCCGCCATTCCGCCGCCGCGAACGGCAGCGCGCTCCACGCCAGCACGTACCAGAACGCGGTGCTGTTGAACTTGTTGACGAAGAACGTCAGCGCCAGCGCCGTCGACACCTGTCCGGCGACGATCAGCCGCAGCGCCGAGGCGCGGTCGCGACGGGCCCAGCCGAACACCCAGCCGCAGCCCAGGCCGACCAGCGCGGCGTAGGCGATCGCGCCGATCGGGCCGAAGTCCTCGAGCGGGTAGTAGAGGAACGTGTAGGCGTTGGTGCCGAGCGACGTGCCGTCGGCGCGGCGGAACACCGGCACGAACGGTGGGATGGCCGGCGGCAGGTCGATGGCGGCGATCCCCGTCCGCTGGAGCAGGCGCAGCACGGGATAGAAGGTGTGTCGGCCGTGCGTGCGCGGGTGGCCGGCGGCGACCAGCTGCGCCAGCGCCGGATATGAGCCGGTCGCGTAGAGGTAGGCGACGCTGCCGCGCTGCACGGTCTCCGAGAGGTGACCGGTCCAGGCGCCCGGCGTGCCGGCCGGAATCTGCAGCCGCAGCCCGACCTGCGCCGCGCTCTTGCCCGTCCATGCGCCGATCGCGAAGAAGGCCGTGCCGAGCAGCAGCGGCACTGTCACAGCGATCGCGGCCAGGCGTGCCAGCGGCAGCGTCGCGCCGCGGCGGAGCGCATACATGAACCCCGCGCTCAGCACGAGCGTGAAGACCTGCGTGCGATCGGTGCTGGTGAGCGTGCCGGCAGCGGCGGCGATCGCGGCGATCGTTCCGAGCACGCCGAGGCGGGCGCCGCTCAGCACGACGGCCCAGGCCACCAGCGCCGCGGCGCTGCACACCTGCTGCAGGAACAGGTAGCGGCTCGGGATGGCGTAGGTCGTGAGCAGGTTGCGCAGCTCTTCGCCGCGGCCGAACAGCGCCCAGCCGCCGGCCGAGACCACCGCGTGGACGTACCACGCGACGCCGACGAGGCCGACAAGGGCCAGCAGCGCCACCGTCGCCCCCGGATGCCGCAACGCGGGTGTGGCCGCGGGATCTTCACCACGGGCTGCCAGGCCCTGGCCGAGGAGCCCGCCGGTGACCAGCGCGGCGACGGTCGCGGCGAGGAGCCACCAGACGCCGGCGGTCAGCGGCGCGTAGGGCAGCAGGTCGAGCGCGAGCAGGCCGAGCGTGCCGGCCCAGGCGCAGACCGCGATGGCCGCGGGTGCGAAGACGTCGCCGGTCAGGCGACGCGAGACGACCGGCGCCGCGACGGCGGTCGCGAGCAGGAACAGCGCGGCGATCATCGTCCCTCCGCCGCCGGCGCCACGTCCGGCCCGGCGCCCGGCGGCGCCGCGCCGCCCGGTCGCAACCGGCCCACGACGCCGACCCCGAGCGCGGCGGCGAGCGCCGCCAGGCCCGACGCGCCAATCGCCAGGGCGAGCGCCATCGCGCCTGGCGGCGTCATTCGCGTCACCGCCCACGTCGCGGCGAAGGCGGCGGCGCCGACGCCGAGGACGCGGGCGACATCGCCGGCGTCAGGCCAGCGCAGCGCCTCGCGGCGGGCGATCCACACCGCCTGGAGGATCGCCGACGCGGCGACGACGGCCGCGAACGCGCCGACGGCGGCCAGGCGATCCGAGGCGAGCGCGGCCGCCGCGACGCCGGCCGCGTTGCCGGCCACCGCGGCGATCGCCTCGGGGCCGGGACGGCCGAGGGCGCGGCCGATCGCGCTGGCGACGGCGCCGACGGCGAGCGCGGCGTGGAACACCAGCAGCAGCTGGACGAGCGGCGTCAGCTCGCCGAGCGCCAGGTGCGGGCCGAGCCACAGCGCGAGCAGCGGCGCCACCAGCAGCCAGGCGCCGGCGGCGGCACTCACGACGACGAGGGCCACGAGGATGACCGATCGCGCGTGCAGCGCGGCGAGGCTGGCGGGCCCGTCCGCGACGGCCTGCGCCTGCGCCTGCGGTACGAGCGCCACCGGGACCGCGCTGGCCGCGCTGCGCGGCGCCATCGCCGCCCGCGTCGCCAGATCGTAGACACCGATCGCCGCGGCGCCGAAGCGCGCGCCGAGGATCGATCGCAGTGCCAGATCGCCGGCCTGGGCGGCCAGCGTCGAGACCTGCACGGCGCCGCCGACGCCGGCAATCGCCCGCACCGCGGCGCCGTCCCAGCGTCCGGGCCAGCGCGGCCAATGCTCCTGGCCGACGAGCGCGTAGACACGCCAGGCGACGATGCCGCCGGTGACGAAGATCACGACCGAGTAGGCGAAGAGCATTCGCCCGACGGAGAGATCGTCCCGCCACACCAGCGCCAGCGTCAGCGCGGCCGCCATCGCCGTGCCGGCGACGCGGAGCAGGTGAGCCTCGGCGCTGCGCCGCAGCCCGGTCAGGGTCGCGGCCCACACCGCCGCCTGCAGGTTCAGCGTGAACGCGACCGGCAGCACCAGCGCGGCTCCCTTCACCTCGATGGGATCGCCGAGCGCGGCCCAGGCCGATGGCGGCAGCAGTTCCACCGCGGCGATGGCGACGGCGGCCAGGACCGCCCCCAGCAGCGCCGCCAGCGTCCGGCCGGCGTGCACGAAGTGGGGAATGCGCGCCACATCGCCCGAGGCGTGCGCCTGCGCCACCGCGCGCTCGACGGCCACGGTCAGTCCGAAGTCGAGGACGGAGGCGAAGCCGAGAAAGGCCGCGAAGACCGACCAGGTCCCGTAGCGGGCGAGCCCGATCCACTGCGTGAGCAGCGTCGCGAAGACCAGCGAGACGCCGATCGCGCCGACGCGTCCGGCGAGTGTCGCGACGACGTTGTCGCGGAAGCGCGGCACGCCGGCGCGCGCCGTCACAGCAGGGGCCGCGTCGCGCGTGGGCGCGGCACGCCCTGGTGCCAGCTCGAGACGAACGTCGGCAGGCACTCGCTGAGCAGCTCGTGGATGGCGAGCGCGTCGCCGCGCGTTGCCGCCGCCTCGAGCCGCGCGATCGCCGCGTCGAGCCCGCCGGCCGGGCCGTCGACGGGCTGGATCGGCTCGACGACGCGGAACACCTCGTCGTCGCCGGCAGCCTCGACCAGGCTGCCCGGCTCCCAGAGCTGCTCCTCGAGCTTCTCGCCGGGGCGCAGCCCGGTATAGACGATCGGGACTTCGTTGGCCTCGACTCCCGACAGGCGCTTCAGGTCCTCGGCGAGCTCGACGATCCGCACCGGCTCGCCCATGTTCAGCACGAACAGCTCGTTGCCGCGGGCGAGGCCGCCGGCCTTCACGACCAGGTAGACCGCCTCGGGGATGGTCATGAAGAAGCGGCGCATGTCCGGGTGGGTGATCGTGATCGGTCCGCCGCGATCGATCTGCTGCTTGAAGAACGGCACCACGCTGCCGCGGCTGCCGAGCACGTTGCCGAAGCGGACGGCGATGAACATCCGGCGGTGGCGCGCGGCCGCCTGGGCCACGATCCGCTCGGCCAGCCGCTTCGAGGCGCCCATCACGCTGGTCGGCGCCACCGCCTTGTCGGTCGAGATGAGGACGAAGCGCTCGACGTCGTGGCGGATGGCGGCGGCGACGACGACGGCCGTGCCGTGCACGTTGTTGGAGATCGCCTCCTCTGGGTGCGCCTCCATCAGCGGCACGTGCTTGTGCGCGGCGGCGTGGAAGACGATCGACGGCGCGTAGGTGGCGAACACCGCCTCGATCCGTGCGTCGTCGCGGACGTCGGCGATGACCGGATGGACCGTCACGCCCGGGTTCGACTGGCGCAGCCGGTTGGTGATGTCGAAGATGCTGTTCTCGCCGTGGCCGAGGAGGATCAGCTCACCGACCTGGGCCCGGGCCAGCTGCCGGCACAGCTCGCTGCCGATCGAGCCCCCGGCACCGGTGACGAGGACGGTCTTGCCCTGGAGGTAGAGCCCGGCCTCGGGCGAGGCCTGGATCGGCTGCCGGCGCAGCAGGTCCGTGATGTCGATGTCGCGCAGGCGGCTGACGCTGACGCCGCCCTCGAGCAGCTCGAAGATGCCCGGCACGGCGCGGGCCTCGACGCCGGCGCGCCGGCAGGCGTCGAGCAGCGCGCGCACGACCTCGCCACCGGCGGTCGGCATCGCCACCACGACCTGATCGATCCGATGCGTTTCCACGAGCGACTCGAGATCGGCGAGGCCACCGAGTACCGGCACCTCGTAGATCCGCTTGCCTTGCTTGGCGCGCTGGTCGTCGAGGAAGCCGATCGGCCGCATCGCCAACTGCGGGTTGCGCCGGATCTCGCGCACCACCATGGCGCCAGCGTCGCCGGCGCCGGCGACGAGCACGCGCTTGGGCGGATGCTGGCCAGCGTTGGCGGTGCCCTGGCGGGTGCCGAACGACTCCGACAGCAGCCGGATCGACAGGCGGATGCCGCCGACGCAGGCCAGCGTCAGCAGCCAGTCGATGGCCAGGATCGAGCGCGGGAAAAAGGGCACGATGCCGCCCATGATTCCGAAGGCGACGACCAATGCCACCGCCGCGGCGCTGGCCGAGACGGCGAGGAAGATCACCAGCAGGTCGGGCAGGCCGGCGTAGCGCCAGTAGCGCCGGTAGAGGCCGAAGGCGTAGAAGACGATCGGCTTGACGACGATGGCGGCGACCAGCGCGAAGCGGAAGGCCGCGGTGTACTCCGGCTGGCGCTGGAAGAACCAGTCGAGGCGGAGCACGAAGGCGCCGACCAGGCACAGGACGACGGCCAGGAGATCGGCGGCGAGCACGTAGCGGTTACGCACGGGGTGACTCCTCGAGAGGACCGGCGACGCCGCGGGTCTGCTGCCGTTCGACGAGGACCACGAGCCCCCACAGCGTCGCCGCAGCGAGGGCGACCAGGGCCAGCGCGCCGGGGCCGACCGCGCCGCTGATGGCGCCGCGCACCGCCAGGATGGCGCCCCCGGCGGCGAGCCCGGTGTAGAGCGCGGCTACCGCGCCGTGCGACCAGCCGGCCTGGGTCAGGCGCTGGTAGAGGTGCGAGCGGTGCGCGGCGAGCAGGTTCTCCCCGTGCGCCGCACGCCGCAGGATGGTCAGCGTGGTGTCGAACACGAAGGGCCAGACCGCGAGCGCCGCCGGCAGAAGGAGCGCGCGCGGCGGCCGCGTGACGAGGGGCGCGGCCGCGATCAGGAAGCCCAGCCAGGCGCTGCCGACGTCGCCCATGAAAATCGACGCCGGCGACCAGTTGTGCGGCAGGAACCCCGCGCACGCCGCGGCCAGCGCGACCCCGAGCGCGGCGAGCGCCGGCTCGCCCTGCCACCAGCCGATCGCCGCCCACGCGGCGCCGGCGACGGCGGCCTGACCGGCGGCGATGCCGTCGATGCCGTCCATGAAGTTGAACGCGTTGACGAAGCCGACGATCCAGGCTCCGGTCACGAGCGCGGCGAGCGGCGGTGACGACATGGCGAAGCCGGTGCCCGACCACACCGGCTCGCCGGCGATGGCGACGACGTCGAAGCCGCCGACGCTCCAGACCACCCCGGCCGCGGCGGCGGCGTGGACCGCGAGCCGCACCAGCGCCGGCAGGCCGCGCAGATCGTCGGCGAGGCTGACGGCGGCCACGCACAGGCCGATGCCGACCACCGGCAGGAGCCGCGACGCCTCGACGCCGAGCCCGACCGCCAGGGCGACACCGGCGACGACGCCGACGACGATGCCGAGCCCGCCGAGCCGCGGCGTCGGCCGCGCGTGCGAGCTGCGGGCGTTCGGCACGTCGAGCAGGCCCCGGCGTCGCGCGGCGTCGCGGACGACGGCGACGATCGCCCACGACGAGACGGCGGCGAGCGCGGCCGCGGCGGCGAGGACGGCGCCGCTCATGTCCGCACCAGCGCCGCCCCGGTGAGGGGCGGCAGGTCGCCGGCTTCGCGCAGGCCGTTCGCCGTGGCGAGCCAGCCGGCCGCCAGGTCGAGCTCGGGAACGAAGCCGAGCACGTCGTGGATGCGGGTGGCGTCGACGGCGGAGTCTTCGATGTACTTCTCGATCGCCGAGCGCAGGCCCGGGCGCCGGCCGACGGCGCCGGCAACCGCGTCGAGTGACGTGGCCGCGGCCCGGGCCAACCCGATTGGCACCTGCAGGCGCGGGCGCGGCCGGCCGACCGCCGCTGCCATTGCGGCCAGGATGGCCTCGACGGTGTGGGCGGGACCGTCGGCGACGTTGAGGATGCGTCCGGGCGCGTCCCCATGCTGTGCGGCGAGGACGAACGCTCGCGCCGCATCGTGATCGGTCACCAGGCTGCGCCGGTTACCGCCGGCGCCGACCGCGACGAACCGCCCCCGCGCCACGGTCTGCAGCAGCCGCCGGTAGTTGCCGCGGACGCGCGGGCCATAGACGGCGCTGAGGCGCAGGATCACCACCTCGAGGCCCGATTGCCGGCCGGCGGCGCGGGCGACGCGCTCGGCCTCGACCTTCGAGTCCGCGTACCAGGAGTCGGGCGCGGGAGCCGTGTCCTCGGACGCGGCCTGCTCGCCGGTCGGTCCGTAGACCGCCGTGGTGCTGGCGATCACCACGCGCCGCACACCCGCGGTGACAGCCGCCTCGACGACGTGGCGCGTGCCCTCGACGTTGATTGCGCGGTAGAGCTGGGCATGGCCGGGTGGCGGGTTGACGACGTGGAGCAAGGCAGCGAGATGGATGACGACGTCGACCGCCGCCATGGCCGGCGCCACGGTGTCGGGCAGGGTGACGTCGCCGCGCACGATCTCGACCTCTGCCGGCCAGCCGTGCCCGCCGCCGCCGTGGTCGCCGAAGGAATCGACGCGGCCGAAGGCGCGCACCGCGGCCCCGGAGGCCAGCAGAGCTCGAACCGTCGCGGGGCCGATGGCGCCAGTGGCGCCGGTGACCAAGGCTCGCACGGCGGTCGGTAGTATATCCTTCTGTTTCGGCCCTTCCGGCCCGATTTGCGGGCCGCCCCGCTCCATTCAACCCGTGACGCCGAGACGCCACGTACTCCTGCTCAGCCGGTATGCCGCGCACGGCGCGAGTAGCCGTGTACGCATGTACCAATATCTGGGGGCGCTGGCCGACGCCGGCATCGACGTGACCACCGCACCGCTCTTCACCGACGCCGACCTCGACCGCCGCTACGCAACCGGCGGCTACGGCTGGCGCGCCATCGGCGCGGCGACGGCCGGTCGTCTACGGGCGCTCGCCACCCGCCAGCGCTACGACGCCCTCTGGATCGAGTACGAGCTCCTGCCGTTTGCGCCGGCGCTCGTCGAGCACCTCCTCGCCGCCGGCGGGCCGCCGCGCGTGGTCGAGTACGACGACGCCGTGTTCCACCGCTACGATCAGCACCCATCGGCGTGGGTGCGGGGCCTGCTCGGCGGCAAGATCGATCGCGTGATGCGCGCGGCCGCGGTCGTCGTCGCCGGCAACGCCTATCTTGCCGACCGTGCCCGCGCCGCCGGCGCGCGTGAGGTGGTGACCATCCCGTCGGTCGTCGATCTCGACGCGTATCCGGTCGTCGCGGCGCCGGTCGTGACACCGCCCGTCATCGGCTGGATCGGATCCCCGTCGACCGCGGCGGCGCTCGACGCGGTGACCGGCGCGTTGGCCCAGGTCTGTGCCGGCGATCGGGCGCGCGTGGTCCTGGTCGGCGTCGAGCCGGGCCGACGGTCGTGGCCGTTCCCGTGCGAGGAGCGGCCCTGGATCGAGGGGCGCGAGGCCGCCGACATCGCCGGCTTCGACGTCGGCATCATGCCGTTACCCGACGATCCCTGGTCGCGCGGGAAGTGCGGCTACAAGCTGGTGCAGTACCTCGCCTGCGGCCGGCCGGCGGTGGCCTCGCCGGTCGGCGCCAACCGCGACATCGTCGTGCCCGAGGTGACCGGCCTCCTCGCCTCGACGCCCGACGAGTGGGTGGCGGCGCTCGATCGGCTGATCGCCGATCCGGCCCTGCGCGCCCGTCTGGGCCGCGCCGGCCGGGCCCGCGTCGAGGCGCACTACGCGCTGCAGCGCACGGCGCCCGTGGTGGCAGACGTGCTGCGTCGCGTCGCGACCGGAGGGCTGACGACGTGTGCGGCTTGAGCGGCCTCTGGCGCAGCGGCGGCGGCGCCGAGGACGCGCTGCGCCGTGAGGTCGGCGCGATGGCCGCGGCCCTCGTCCATCGCGGGCCGGATGACGGCGGCGATTTCGTCGACGCGCCGGCGGGCGTCGCGCTCGGCTTCCGCCGCCTGGCCATCGTCGACCTGTCGCCGGCCGGGCACCAGCCGATGCGCTCGGCGGACGGCCGGCTGGTCATCGTCTTCAACGGCGAGATCTACAACTACCGCGACCTGCGCGACGGCCTCGAGCGCGACGGCGTCGCCTTCCGCGGCACCTCCGACACCGAGGTCATCGTCGAGCGGATGGCCCGCCACGGCGTCCGCGCGACGCTGCCCGAGCTGTGGGGCATGTTCGCGATGGCGGTGTGGGACACCCGCGAGCGCGTCCTCTGGCTGGTCCGCGATCGGCTCGGCAAGAAGCCGCTCTACTACGGGCGCGCCACCGACGGCGCCTGGATCTTCGGCTCCGAGCTCAAGAGCCTGCGCGCCTACCCGGCCTGCCCGACGGCGATCGATCGCGACGCCGTGGCGGCGCTGCTGCGCTCCGCCTGCATCCCGGCGCCGGCCTCGATCTATCGGGGCATCGCCAAGCTGCCGCCCGGCCACGTCGCCAGGCTCGGCGCCGCCGGCGAGGCGCACGTCGAGCCGTACTGGCGCGCGCGCACCGTCGTCGAGGACGCGCTCTCGGCGCGCCGGACGCCGACCGACGCCGACGTCATCGCCGAAGGCGAGGCCCTGCTCCGCGACGCGGTGCGGCGCCGGATGATCTCCGACGTGCCGCTCGGGGCGTTCCTCTCGGGCGGCATCGACTCGACGGCGATCGTGGCGCTGATGCAGGCCGAGAGCGGCGCCCGGGTGCGCACGTTCTGCATCGGCTTCAGCGATCCGAACTTCAACGAGGCCGACGTCGCCTCTGCGGTCGCCGCGCACCTGGGGACCGAGCACACCGAGCTCTACGTCACGCCGGAAGACGCGCTGGCGATGGTGCCGCGGCTGCCGACCATCTACGACGAGCCGTTCGCCGACTCGTCGCAGATCCCGACGACGATCGTGTCGGCGCTGGCCCGCCGTCACGTGACCGTGGCGTTGACGGGCGACGGCGGCGACGAGATGTTCGGCGGCTACACGCGCCACCTGTGGGCCGAGCGGGCCTGGCGGCGCATCGCGCCGCTGCCGCCGCTGCTGCGACGCAGCGGCGCGGCCATCGGCGGCCGCGTCAGTCCGCGCGTCTGGAACGCGGCCTACGCGGTCGGCCAGCGCTTCCTGCCGGCCCACGCGCGGCAGCGCCTGCCCGGCGACAAGCTGCGCAAGCTGACGCGCCTGCTCGAGGCGCGCGACGTCGACGAGGTCTACGGCATCCTGCTCGCGCAGTGGGATCGTCCGACCGCGGCGCTGCCCGGCGCGGTGCTGCCGGTGTCGTGGGCGGAGCGCGAGGCGGCCGGGCTGACGCTGCCGACGGTGGCCGAGCGGATGATCTTCCAGGACCTCACCAGCTATCTGTCCGACGACATCCTGGTGAAGGTCGATCGCGCCAGCATGGCCGCGAGCCTCGAAGCCCGGGCGCCACTGCTCGATCATCGGCTGGTCGACTTCGTCTGGCGGCTGCCGCTGTCCTGCCGCCTGCGTGACGGGCGCGGCAAGTGGCTGCTCCGGCGAATCGTCGAGCGTTACGTGCCGCCGGCGTTGATGGACCGGCCGAAGACCGGCTTCGCGATGCCGATCGGCGACTGGCTGCGCGGGCCGCTGCGTGACTGGGCCGAGCCGCTGCTCGCCGCACCGGCGCTCGAAGGCTCGGCCGGCTTCGACCCGGCGGTGGTGCGGGCGGCGTGGCGGCGCCACCTCGCGGGCGAGGCGGAGGAGCTGCGGCTCTGGCCGGTGCTGATGTTCCAGGCCTGGCATCGGACCTGGGCTGACGCCGGCACCGGCCCGCGGTAGACTGCGCCGCATCGCGTCCTCGAGATCGGCGGCGGCGTCGGCAACCTGACGCTGCAGCTCGTGCCGGCGCTGAGCCTGATCGCGATCCTGACGCGCCCGTGCCTCAGCGCGGCCGCGTGCCCACGCCGATCAGGTGTCCGACCCGATACACCTCGCGCTCCACGAGGCCGGCGTCCGAGAGCCAGCGTTCGATGGTCGCCGCGGTCTGCGGGTGATCGTGGATCGGCGACCACATGTCGAACGTGTCGAGCACGGCCCACTCGCGCAACTGGGTGTCGGTGAGCGGGTAGATGCCTTCGTAGTTCGCGACCGGAATCGCGAAGCGCAGCTGCTGGCCGAGCCGCGGCACCCGGCCCAGCACGCGGCTGACAGGCAGCAGGAGGGGGACCAGCCGCTGCACCAGGCCGAAGAGACGCGCCGGCGCGATCCGGGCCGTGATCGGCCGCAGCCAGTACTTCGGCCAGATCAGGTTGCGCCAGAATTTCGGGTAGAGATCGACGGCGATGCGGCCGCCGGGCGCCAGCTGCCGGGCGAGGGCGCGGAACGCCGCCTCGGGATCGGGCGTGTGCTGCAGGACGCCGAGGCAGTAGACGAAGTCGAACGTACCGGGCGCGAAGGGCAGCTCGTACACCGTGCCCTGGATCACGTGCAGATTGGGGTGAGCGCCGAGGTTCTGGTAGCAGGCGTCGGCCGCGCGCGAATAGTCGACCGCCACCACCTGCGCGCCGGTCGACAGCGCCACCTCCGCGAAGCGGCCCGAGCCGCAGCCGAGATCGAGCACGCGCCGGCCGGCCAGGTCCTCGGGTCGCCAGCGCGTCGACGCGAAGAACCGGTTGCGCGTGATCGGCACGCCGCTGTGACTGTCCAGCTGCGTGCGGCGGAAGTGGTTCCACTGCAGGCCGAAGCTGGCGGCGTAGTTGTCGGGTGGGACGCAGCGGGGGATGCCGTCGGCGATGGCGTACCGGTGCCCGGCCGGGCACGTCAACGTTCCAGACGCAATCTCGCCGCCGGCCTCGACGGCCTCGGCGAGGGCGAATGCGGCCCCGCAGGCGGGACAGCGCAACAGTGGCAGCAGCGCAGGCTTCATGCCGGTTGAGCTACCGCCGGCGGGGTGAGATTCCACGCCACTGCCCACGCCCACCCGAACGCCAGGTACTGCACCTCGAAGAACAGCAGCACGTCGTACGACAGATAGACGACGAGCAGCGCGACGAGCGGCACCGTGACGAGGAAGCGGTGCGCCGCCGGCCGCGGCCGCCGCCACACGACCCACAACGGCAGCAGCAGGAACACGAGGTAGACCGTGGCGCCGATGACGCCATAGCGGGCGAGCAGCGTCAGGTAGGTGACGTGCGCCGTCGACCAGCGTACCGTCGGGGTCACCAGCGAGGCGCTGCCGCGGCCCCAGATCGGGCTCGATTGGAAGACGGCCAGACCGCGCTTCATGTACTCGACGCGGACCGACAGGCTGCGGGTGTTGGCGACGCGCGTCTGGATGTTTTCGCTGGCGACGGCCTTGTCGAAGGGCTGCCCCGGCGCCGCCGGCCGCGGCGTGCTGGGAGGGCGCGGCGGTGGCGCCGGCCCGACGACGCTGGCGACGAACGTCCCGACTGTCTTCGTCAGGTGGCCGAACTGGGTGTGTGACTGGTAGATCGTCGAGGCGTAGAGCAGCGCGATCGTCGCCCCGGCGGCGGCAACCGCGAACAGCCGGGCCCGCCGCTCGAGCACGAAGGCCGCGCCGAAGGCCGCCAGCATCCCGATCACCGCGGTGCGTGACAGCGTCAGGGTCAGGCAGGTCAGGTTGACCGCGAACAGCACCGCCAGCCACCGGGCCGGCCGCTCGTAGAGCCACAGGTAGAGGATCGAGGCGACGACGAGCAGCGAATAGATCCCATAGAAGTTCGGATCGAAGAAGCTGCTGGTCGCCCGTTGGAACTCGGCGTCGTCGTTGACGTAGACCAGCGACTGGCCGAGCGCCGAGCCGAGCGAGCGGATCAGCGGCTCGAACGGCAGTCGCCCGAACCCGGCGGCGTAGAGCGTCACCGCGGACGTCACGATCGACGACAGCACGAAGGCGCGGATGAGGGCGTGCAGGCGCGCCTCGGTATCGACGTAGATCAGGACCAGGCCGGTCAGGCCGACGTTCACCAGGTGGTTGGCGATGTCGCGGCGCAGCGCCGGATAGCCGCCAAGGGTGAGGAAGTCGACGGCATTGACCGCGATCAGGGCGGCGACGACGAGGGCGAACGGCCGCAGACGGCGCTCGAGCCGGACCCGGCCGCGCGCGACGTCGACGGCGAGCCACGCCACCCAGGCGAGGAAGGCGGCCCGGAAGATCGACAGGTTCATCCCGCCGATCGCGAAGCGATAGACGTAGAGCACGAGCGACGCCGACAAGAGGCCGTAGAACGCGGCCGTGGCGCTCGACACGTCAGATCCCCACGGCGTCGAGCCGTCGCTCGTGCTGGGCGGCGGCGGCCCAGGCCACGCCGAAGAAAAGGTACTGAATTTCGAAGCCCAGGAAGACATCGTAGGAGAGGTACACGACGGCAAGACACGCGGCGACCGACAGGACCACGGTATCCACTGGCGGCACGCACCGCCGCCACGCCACCGCCACCGGCACCAGCGCGAAGCCGGCGTAGACGAGCGTGCCGACGATCCCGTACCGCGCGAGCAGCGTCAAGTAGACGACATGAGCCGAGGGGTGGGGCGGGAAGGCCGGCGAGAGCAGCGCGGCGCCGCCGCTGCCCAGCCACGGGCCCTCACGGAACACCCCCCAGCCGTGCTCGATGCGCCGGAAACGGTCGGCTACCGACGCCGAGCCGGTGACCCTGTCCTGGTCGGGCGGGGCTTTCCATTTCGCCGCTTCTTTCGCCGGATCGTAGGTCGCGGTCGGACCGGGCGTCGACTGCCAGACCCCCGCCAACCAGATCGCGGCCCGGGCCCGGTTGACCCGCGACTGCACGACGCTGGCCGCGAGGAAGCAGACCAGCAAGGCGGCGGTCGTGATGGCGGCGGCGCGCCGCACCGCCGGCGTTCGCCAATCCGGCAGCATCGTCGCACCGGCGACAAGCGCCGCGATCAACCCCAACAGGCCGGTGCGCGACAGCGTGGCTCCCAGGAAGAACAGGTTCAGGGCGATCAACCAGGGCAGCGCGCGCGCCCGCGTCTGGCTCCACAGGCCGAGCGCGGTGACGACGACCAGCGCCGAGTAGATTCCGTAGAAGTTCGGATCGTAGAAGGCGCTGGTGGCGCGGTGGAAGTAGAAGTCGTAGCCCAGATAGCGGAGCTGGCGCGCCGCCGGTCCGCCGAAGTGGCGCAGCCACGCTTCGAAGGGCAGCGCGCCGAGGCCCCAGCTGGCCAGCGTCACCACCGAGGTCACCACCGACGACCAGACGAAGGCGGTGAGCAGAGACACCATCTCGGCCCGCGAACGCAGGGAGACGGCCAGGAGGCAGGTGAACCAGACGTTGAGCAGATGGTTGAGGATGTCGCGGCGGATCGCGGGGTATCCGGCCACCCGCGTGAACTCGACGAGGTTCACGACGACGATCGCCGCGCTCAGCGCCGCCAGCACGGCGTGCAGGCGGGTCAGCGGGACGCGGCGCCGCACCAGATCGACCAGCATCACCACCGACCACGCGGCGAGCACGATCCGGAACAGCGACACGTTGACGCCGATCAGGAAGACCCGGTAGACGTAGAGGACGAGCGAGCCGCAGAGGAGAAGGTGGAACGCGGCGGGCCTCGACGTCTCGGGCATCGGCGCCCTTTAGACGTGGCGGCGCTGGCTGAGGCGTCCCAGGACCAGCTTGACGACGGTGCGGGCGACGCCGGCCGCCAGGTACTCGCGGGGCGCTTGCCAGTCGGCCGGCTGCGAAAGGACGAGGCGCATGGCCCGGGCCACCGCGTCCGGGTCGGCGCCGCTCAGGATGTTGCTGCCGCACTCGAGGGTTTCCGGCCGCTCGGTCACGTCGCGGATGGTGACGTTGGGGACACGGAAGATCGCGCACTCCTCCTGCACCGTGCCGCTGTCCGACAGCACCGCGGCGGCCTCGCGCTCGAGGCGCACGAAGTCGAAGAAGCCGAGCGGATCGAGCAGCCGCACGCGTGCCGGATCCGGCGTCAACCCGGCCTTGCGCAGGCGATCGGCGGTGCGCGGGTGGACGCTGAACAGCACCGGCAGATCGTGCGCCGCCGACACGCCGACGACGGCGTCGACGAGGCGGGCGAGGCGGGCCGGGTCGTCGACGTTCTCGGCCCGGTGCATGGTCAGCAGGAAGTAGCGCTTCGCCGCGACGCCGAAGCGGGCCAGCGCGTCGCTGCCGTCGATCGACGGTGCATAGTCGGTCAGCACCTCGTGGATCGGGTTGCCGGTGATGAAGATGCGCTCGCGCTCGATGCCTTCGCGGACCAGGTTCTCCTTGCTGCGCTCGGTGTAGGGCATCAGCACCGCGCTGCTGTGATCGATCACGCGGCGGTTGATCTCCTCCGGCACGCGATCGTCGTAGCAGCGGTTGCCGGCCTCCATGTGGTAGACCGGGATGCCCATGCGCGCCGCGACGATCGCGGCCAGACCGCTGTTGGTATCGCCGAGAATCAGCACGCGATCGGGCCGCTCGCGCCCCAGCACCTCGCCGATGCGCGGCAGCAGCTCGCCGACCTGGGCCGCGAAGCCGGTGCCGCCGACGCCGAGATGGGCGTCGGGCGCGCGGACGCCGAGCTCCGAGAAGAAGACGTCCGAGAGCAGCGGATCGTAGTTCTGGCCGGTGTGGACGAGGACCTGCGCGCAGTGCGGATCGAGCGCCGGGATCACCCGGCTCAGACGGATGATCTCCGGCCGCGTGCCGACGATCGTCACGACCTTCAGCGGCGCCGCGTTCACGCGTTCAGCTCGGCCGGCAGCGGCGCCGACAGGTAGGGCGCGAGCATCTCGCGGAGCCCGTCGCGATCGAGCGTGATGTCGGCCGACGAGTACTCGCTCGTCAGCACGCCGCCGGTGGTGACGGCGGGGGCGCACTCCGGCAGCATCGGGCAGACGACGTAATAGCCGTCGCGCTCGACCGTCCTGTGGCACTCCTCCTCGGACACCATGATCTCGTGGACCTTCTCGCCCGGCCGGATGCCGGTGTAAGTGATCGGGATGTCGCGGCCATCGATCATCGTCTCGGCCAGATCGACCATCCGCGCCGCCGGCACCTTCGGCACGTAGATCTCGCCCGCCCTGGCCCCGACGAGCGCCGCCAGCACGGTGTCCACCGCCCGATCGAGCGTGAGCAGGAAGCGGGTCATCTCCTTCAGGGTGATCGTCACCGGGCCGCCGCGGGAGATCTGCTCGAGGAACAGCGGCACGACCGAGCCGCGCGAGGCGACGACGTTGCCGTAGCGGACGCAGGCGAAGCGCGTCTCCGGCTGGCGCAGGTTGGCCTCGATCAGGATGCGCTCCATCACCGCCTTGGTCATGCCCATGACGTTGATCGGCTTGCACGCCTTGTCGGTCGAGATCCCGATGACCGCTTCGACGCGGCCGCCGGCCGCGACCGTGGCCCGCACCAGCGCTTCGGCGCCGAGCACGTTGGTCTTGACCGCCTCGACCGGAAAGTACTCGCAGGTCGGCACCTGCTTCAGCGCGGCGGCGTGGATCACCAGATCGGCGTCGGCCACCGCCTCGACCAGCGTCGAAAAGTCGCGGACGTCGCCGATGCGGAACGTGAGGAGGTCGCGCGCGTGCTGGTAGATGACGTCGTCGGTGGCGGCGACGCGACGCAGGAAGCGCAGCCGCATGTCGTGCTGCTTGGCCTCGTCGCGCGAGAGCACGGTGACCTTCGCCGGCCGGCCGACGCTGCCCTCGAGCAGCCGGCGCACCACGCGTTGACCGAGCGAGCCGGTGCCGCCAGTGACGAGAATCCGCTTGCCGTCGATGGACACGTGTTCCGACACTCCTTAGGCGCTCCCGCGCCGGATCGCCTCGTAGGGCGTGGGATCGGCCGCGAGGGCGGCGATCATCGCGTCCCAGCCCGGCGGCGTCATGCCGGTCGCCGCCTGGAAGCGCGTGCTGTCGAGGCTGCGGTCGATGCGCGGCTCGTCGCGCGGCGTGATTGTCACCCCGGCGGCGAACGCCTCGTTCAGCCGGCCGAGCAGCGCGAGCTTGTCGATGGCCGGCGCCGACACATGATACAGACCTTCGAGGGCCGGGTGGCCCAGCACCAGCTGCAGCACGATCGCCGAGAGCGCGGCGGTGGTGAACCCCGAGAAGATGGCGCCGCGATACCCATCGGCCGTGGCGCCCCGCCGCGAGAGGAACCACTCCACCAGGCCGGAGGCCCCGGCCAGCTCACGGCCGATGATCGAGGTGCGCAGCGTGAGCGCACCGGGGCCGGCCACCTCCCCCAACGCCTTGGTGCGGCCGTAGAGATCGGTCGCGTTGGTGACGTCGGCCTCGGTGTAGCCGCCCCCGCTTCTGCCGGCCCCGCTTCTGCCGGCAGGGTCACCGTCGAAGACGCAGTCCGTGCTGATGTGGATCAGGCGGGCGCCCCGGGACCGGCAGGCGCGTACCAGCAGATGCGGATGCAGCGCGTTGATGGCGATCGACGGGATGGGATCCTTGGCTGCGGCGAGCTGCTTGACGACGCCGACACAGTTGACGACCACATCGGGCCGGGCCCGATCGAGGGCGGCTTCGAGCGTGTCGAATCGCCGCACGTCGACGCCGGTGATCGTGCGCTCCGGATCGACGACGCCCAGCGTCTCGAGCGCCGGCGTCACCGCCCGCACCGTCGCCCAGGTCGAGAGCTGCAGCCGCGCCAGCTGCCACAGCTTGTGGCCGAGCATGCCGCCGCCGCCGACGACGAGAAGTCGCGTCATGTCCGTGTCCTCAACACCTCAGCCACCAGCGCCGAGAAGCGCGCCATCACCACCGGACGAGCGTAGCGCGATACGACCAGCTCCCGTCCGCCCGCGCCCATCGCCGCCACGGCTGCCGGATCCGCCGCGGCCCGGCGGATCGCCGCGGCAATCGCCTCCGGCGAGCCCGGCTCCACGACGAAGCCGCAGCCCGCCTCCGTCACGATCTGGGCCAGGTCGGACTGCCTATCGGTGACCGCAAGCACCGCACCGTTGCAGGCCATGATGCGGAACACCTTCGACGGCACCGCGTCGGCCCCGGTCGACGCCGCCAGCGGGACGACCGACAGATCGGTGGCGCCGTAGATCTCCGGCACGCGCGCGAACGGCAGGTAGCGCACCAGGCGCACGTTCGCCAAACCCTCGTCGCGGATGCGCCGCTCCAGCGTGTCCCACATGGTGCCGGCGCCGATGAGGACGATGGCCACGCGATCGAGGTCGCGGACGAGCCGGGCCGCGTCGAGCAGTGTCTCGAGTCCCTGCGCCGGGCCGAGGTTGCCGGCGTAGCTGACGATGAAGCGGTCGTCCAGGCCGAGCTCGCGGGTCAGCGCGTTCGGGGCCGGCACCGGGTGCAGCGCATCGGCGTCGACGAAGTTAGGGATCAGGACGAGCTTGCGTTCCGGCACGCCTTTGTCGAGCAGCCGTTGCCGCATGCGGCCGGCGATCGGCGCGATCACCGCGGCGCGCCGGTAGACGAAACGCTCGAGGGCGTAGAGCAGGCGGATGGCGGTGCGGTTGCGTACAGCGCCCAGCGCGATGGCGATATCGGGGTAAAGCTCGTTGACGCAGTAGATGAACGGCGCCCGGTGCCACCAGCCGAGGAGCCACGCCGCGACGCCCATGGTCAGCGGCGGCGACGGCGTGACGATCACGTCGACCTTGCGCAGCGCCGCCACGCCGACGACCAGGCTGAGCGCGTGGAACAGCGCCCACGCCGCCAGCCGCTTCGGGATCGACGCCGTCTTGCGCGGCATGGCGGTGTGGTAGACCGTCGCCCCGCCCAGCGTGCTCCGCTGCACGAGCCGTCCCCACCACGGGCGGAGGGGCTGCCGGGCGAGCAGGTCGGGATCGTGGTTGTAGTGCGGCGTCGTCGTCACCACCGACACCTGGTGTCCGAGCGCGTGGAGGTCCACCGCGATCTCGCCGACGATCTGCGCGGTCGACACGGCGTCGGGCGGGAAGACCAGCGTGAGGAGGAGGACGTGCGACATCCGGGCGTCTCAGAGACCGGCCGCGGTGCCGCGCAGCGTGGCGAGGAACGCGAACGTCTCGTCGGCGCAGCGCCCCCAGCTGAACGCGGCAGCCCGGGCGTAGGCGCGTTCGGCGAGCGCGGCCCGCCGAACCGGATCGACGAACAGGCGCTCGATCGCATCGGCAATCGTCTCCGGCGCCTCGGGATCGAAGTAGAGGCCCGCGTCGCCGAGGACGCCCGGCATCGGCCCGCGATCGGCGCAGGCGATGGGGAGTCCGGCAGCCATCGCCTCGAGGAGGATGTTGGGCATGTTCTCGCAGCTCGACGCGAACACGAACGCGTCCGCATCATGGTAAAGCCGGACGAGATCGGCGTGCGCCGCCGGGCCGCTGTAGCGGATGACGTGGCCGTCCGGGTCCGCCGCCGCGAGGGCGGCATCCAGGCGAGGGCGCGCGATCGGATACGAATGCCCGACCAGCGCCAGCGCGATCGGCACGCCGCGGGTCCGCAGCCGCGCGACCGCATCGACGACGTGCCACTGGTGCTTGTACGGCTCGATGTTCGAGACGTAGAGCAGACGGAACGGCCGTTCCAGGGAGAAGTACCCAGCCGGGCGCTGCGGCCGCGGCGTCAGCCGGAAGGCGTCGTTGACGCCATGCGGGACGATCGCCGTGCGTCCCGGCAGCGGGCCGGTCGCCGCGGTGACGACGTCGCGGGCGTACTCGTTCAGGAAGATCACGCCGTCGGCGCGGCGGAACGTCGAGGCCTGGCCGGCCCGCAGCAGCAGCATCTTGAGGCCCATCGACGAGGCGCCGTAGCGCCGCCGCTCGGCCGCCTGGAAGGGCAGCAGGCTGCGTGACATCGTCACGAAGGGACGGAAGCGGCCGCCGTAGGAGCCGCCGGGCAGGAACAGCACGTCCACGCGGCCGGCCGCCGCCGTGGCCAGCGCCGATCGCTGCCACCAGAGCCGCGAGACGAGCCCGCCGTCCAGGCGTGTGTCGTGGATTGCCTCGAGCCACGGCCGCTGCGGCAGCCGCTCGACCATCGCCCGGCCGCACCACACGAGCACCCGGCCGATGCCATGCCGGGCCGGCTCCGCCGCACCGAGCATCTCGACGAGATGCGTGATGCCGCCACCCGCCCGCAGATTCGATGCATCGATGCCGACGTCCATAGGGTAGGGAAAGGCGGTCCGGCCGCGGGCAAACCAGGAACGGTACTTCAGATTGCGGCTCGCGCTCAAGGCGGACACCCCGGCTGTCGGCGCGGCCATGCGCCTAGCTGCTAGAGTGGTCGGCCGTGCCATCCCTCCTGGGGCGCCTCTCGCAGCCGGCGCTCCTTGCCGTCCTGGCCGGGCTCAACCTGCTCGTCACCGCCGCCTACCAGTGGCTGCCCGTCGCCCGCATTGGCGTCGGAGCCGCCACCGACGCGTTTTTCGTCAGCGCCATCGTCCCCCAGGTGATCCTCTCGGTCGTGAGCAGCGGCCTGACCTCGGTGCTGACGCCGCTCCTGTCGACGACCGACGCGGCCAGCGTCCGCGTGCCCATCTGGACCTACGCGCAGGGCGTCGGGCTGGTCGCGCTGGTGCTGAACGGCGCGCTGTTCCTCGCCGCCCCGCTGTGGGTCGGCTGGCTGGTGCCTGGCTTCGACGCGCCGGGACGGGCGCTGACCGTCGACCTGGTCCGCGTCCAGCTGGCAGGTGCGGTGGCGACGATGCTGCTGATGGTCGCCTGGTCGGCCGCCTACGCCCGCCGGCGCTTCGTGTGGGTCGAGGCGAGCGCCATCCTGGCCGGCCTCGCCGGTCTCGGCGTCGCCGCCCTGCTGCTGCCGCGGCTGGGCGTCCATGCCGTGGCCTGGGCCATGTCGCTGCGATCGATTCTGCAGCTGGCGCTGCTGGTCCCGGGCTGGGGCCGCTACGCGCGCCCCGACTGGCGCGCCGCCGGCGGCCGCACGGCGTTCATGCGCCTGCTGCCGCTGATGGGCGGCGCCACCTACTTCAAGCTCGATCCCATGGTCGAGCGCGTCCTGGCTTCGTTCGCGCCATCGGGGCAGTTGTCGCTGCTGCACCTCGGCCAGCAGGTCTATGCTGCCGGCAACCAGATTCTGACCAAGGCGCTCGTCAACCCGGTGATGCCGACGCTGGCGGAGCTGGCGGCGGCGCGGGTATGGCCGGATTTCGCGCGGCTCACCTGGCGGCGACTGGCGATGGTGCTGGTCGCCGCGACCGGCACGTGGATCGGGCTGGCGCTGGTCGGGCGACCGCTTCTCGCGCTGGCGCTCGCGCCCTGGCTCGAGCCGGCCCAGATCGCCCTGCTCCACGTGATCCTCGTCGCGCTCGGCGGCGTCTGGCTCGGCGGCGCCGCCGGCCAGGTCTCGACCGTCAGCTTCTTCGCGCTCGGCGACACCCGCACACCGACGGCGGTGGGCGTCGTCGGCTTCACCGTCGCCATCCCGATCAAGATCGTCTTCTACTGGTGGTGGGGCGTCGTCGGGCTCGCGGTCGCGGCGTCGATCTGCCTCCTCGGCAACGCCTGCGCGCACCAGGTCCTGTTGCACCGCGCCATCGGGCGGCGCGCCGCGGTGCCGGCGTGATGCGGGTCTGCGCGATCACGAACGGGGCGCGCACGCCGTCGTCCCGCTTCCGGGTTCGCCAGCACATTGCGCCGCTCGCCGAAGCCGGCGTCCACGTCGTCGAGCACGTGCCGCCGATCGCGCAGGCGATGCCGCTGCCCGGGCCGCTGGGGCGGGTGCGGCGGCGCTACCTCGGGCCGCTGGCCGCCGGTTGGCTGGCCGGACACGCCGTGTCGCGCATCCCCGCCATCCTCGCCAGTCGCCGCGCCGATGCGGTGTGGCTGGAGCGCGGGCTCGCGCCCGGCTTCGACTGGATGGTGCGCGGCCTGAAGCGGCCGATTGTTCTCGACGTCGACGACGCGGTCTGGCTCGAGGGCCTGGCCGGCCGGGCCACGCCTCGGCTGGCGCAGGCGTCGGCGGCGGTGATCGCGGGCAACCGCTACCTCGCCGACTGGTTCGCCGGGTACTGCCGGCACGTCCATGTCGTGCCGACCGCGATCGACTGTCGCCGTATCCGGCCGCGCGCGGGGTCCGGCAAAGGCTTCGTGATGGGCTGGACCGGCACCTCCAGCAACTTTCCCTACCTGGCGGCGATCGAACCGGCGCTCGAGGCCGTGCTCCGCGACGTGCCGGGCGCGGCGCTGCTCGTGGTCGCGGACCGGCCGCCACCACTGCCGCGTCTCGCCGGCCGCGATGTGCGCTTCATGTCGTGGTCGACGACCCGGGAAGTCGAGGGGCTGGCCGCCATGGACGTCGGCCTGATGCCGCTCGCCGACGATCCGTGGACCCGCGGCAAGTGCAGCTACAAGATGCTGCAGTACATGGCCGCCGGCGTGGCGAGCGTGGTGTCGCCGGTCGGGATGAACCGCGAGGTCCTGTCCCTCGGCGAGAGCGGCCTGGCGGCGACCGGCATCGACGAGTGGATCGAGGCGCTGCGCGCGCTGGCGGCCGATCCGGATCGGCGCGCTCGCCTGGGCGTTACCGGCCGGGCGGTGGCCCTGGCGCATTTCGACGTGCCGGTGGTGGCGCGCCAGCTCGCGGCGGTCTTCCACAGCCTCGGAGCGGCACGGGATTAGTGACTGATACGGGCCACTACGCGCCGGGCGCGCGGGCGCCGAGCCATCCCGCGATCGCGGCTGCGGCGCGTTCGCCGGCGCCACCGTCCCACAGCGGAATCGGAGGCCGTGCGGCGCGGGGACGCTCGCGCTCGGCGACGACCGCGCGCGCCAGCGTCTCGGCCGTGCTGCCGACCAAGGTGTTGGTGCCGGCGTCCAGCGTTTCCGGCCACTCGGTCGTGTCGCGGAGCGTGAAGCACGGTACGCCCAGCGCGGTCGTCTCGGGCTGGATGCCGCCCGAGTCGGTGAAGACCGCGGAGGCGTGGTCCATCAGCGCGAGGAAGGCGCGATAGGCGAGCGGCGCCGTCACCCGCAGGCCGGCCGCGGCGGCGTCGATGCCGAAGGTCTCGAGCCGCTGCGCGGTGCGGGGATGGATCGGGAACACCACCGGCAGCGGCGCTGCCGCGGCGGCCACGCACTGCACCAGATCGCGCAGGCGCTCCGGGGTGTCGACGTTGGCCGGACGGTGCAGGGTCAGCACGGCATAGGTGCGATGCCGGAGATCGAGGCGGGCCTGGACGTCGGCCCACGCCGACGCGTCGCCGCGATGCGCGATCAGCGTATCGATCATCACGTTGCCGATCGTGGCGATCGCGCCGGGTGCGACGCCTTCGCGGGTGAGGTTCGCCGCCGCCGTCGCGGACGGCGCCAGCAGCAGCGCCGACAGGTGATCGGCGACGACGCGGTTGGTCTCCTCGGGCATCCGCCGATCGAACGAGCGCAGCCCCGCCTCGAGGTGCGCCACCGGGATCTCCAGCTTGGCGGCGGCGAGCGCCGCGGCGAGCGTCGAGTTGACGTCGCCGATGACGACCACCAGATCCGGCCGCTCGTCGAGGAGGACGCGCTCCAGGCGCAGGAGCCCGGCCGCGGTCGGCTCGCCGGGCGGGCCGCTGCCGACGCCGAGGTGGTGATCCGGCCGCGGCAGGCCGAGCTCGTCGAAGAACACCTGCGACAGCGCGTCGTCGTAGTGCTGGCCGGTGTGAACGAGCCGCTGGCGGAGGCGATCGCGGCGGGCGAGTGCGGCGACGACCGGCGCCGCCTTGACGAAGTTCGGTCGGGCGCCGACCACGTGGAGCACCGTGCGCATCGCGGCCGATGCTATCAGCCCGCGGCGCGGCCGGTGGCCCGGCGCGCGCTAGTGACAGGCCACCAGTGGACCGTCCTGGTGATTTCTAAAGTGGCTTCCGGGCGGGGCATCCCGCCTGGCGGCGTTGCTCATCGCTCACGTATGCCCCATACGCTCGCTCATCGCGCCTTGCCATGCGGGCGCCGCGCTCCGGAATCCATTTCACAAATCACCAGGACGGCCCACTAGTAGGTCTGTTGGCTCCCGTTGGCGAAGAGGCGCACGCGCTGGCCGGCGCTGACCACGAAGGTGCGCGTGGCAGAGGCGAACCGCACGGTGACGTCGAACTGGCCGGTGTAAGGCGTGCCGATGAGGAGCGGATACTGGCTCATCGACAGGAAGCCGGAGCCGCCGTCGACGACACGGGTGTAGGTGACGCCCGGCGCCTGGCGCGGCCGCACTCGCGCCACCCGCCCGTACTGGTTGTGCGCGCCGTTGGCGTCGACGATGTCGAGCGTGAGGCGCTGCAGGCCGGCGTGCGACGTCGTGTTGCGGACGATCTCCAGCAGGCCGGTCCGCCGGCCGATGTCGAGGCGGCCGTCGTCGTCGACGTCGCCGCATGCCATCACGTCGCCGCCGGTGCCGTCGAGCGTGGTCAGCGGGTTCTCGAGGAAGCGGGCCCCGCCCGTGTTCAGGAAGATGCGCGTGCGCGGCGTGTCGCCGGGCGCGAAGATCAGGTCCTCGAGCCCGTCGCCGTTGAGGTCGCAGGCGTTGGTCCCGTAGCTGCGCGAGTAGACGTCGGCCGGCAGCGGCACCTGCACGAATGTCGCGCCGGTGAAGCGCCACAGCTGCGGCCCCTCGCTCGGATGCTGCAGCAGGAGATCGAGGCGGCCGTCGTTGTCGGCGTCGAGGAACTTGATGCCTTCGTCGAAGCGCAGCGGCAGGCCGAGCTCGGCGCGGCGATCGACGAAGCGGGGGATGCCTCCGGTGACGCCCTGGTTGAAGAAGAAATGGCTGGCCGCGAACAGATCGAGATCGCCGTCGCCGTCGAAATCGACCGCCTGGGCTCCCTCCGACTTGTGCTGGAAGGGCCAGCCGCGGGTGGCCACGCCGGCGGCGTCGGCGACCTCGGTGAAGCGGCCGCTCCCGTCGTTGAGCAACAGGTAGAACTGCTCGCGCGGATCGTTGTGCGTGTACTCGACGAGGAACAGGTCGACGTCGCCGTCGTTGTCGAGGTCGGCGCCGGTGATGTTGTGACCGTAGCCGGTGACGTGCAGCGCGGTGAACGCCGGATCCTCGACGAAGGTGCCGTTCGGCTGGGCGATGAACAGGCGGCCGACGCTGCGCGGATCGGTCACCGGCAGGTAGGTCCAGGTGAGGAGATCGAGGCGGCCGTCGCCGTTGACGTCGACCGGATGGTTCTCGCGGTTGTCGCCGGCGGCGAAGTGGTCGACGAGGGGGCCCAGCCCCAGCGCGCGCAGGTCCTGCGGCACCAGCGCGCTGCCGTTGTTGAGGGTGCCGACCAGCTCGAGCCGGCCGTCGGCGTTCATGTCGGCGAAGGCTGGGAACAGCGGGCTGCCGAGCGACACCGCCGGCGCGAACTGGACGGCGCGGCCGGCGATCACCGTGAGCACGAAGCTGTCGGTGACATCGGGCTGGCCGGCGACGCGCGCGGTCACCGTCACCGTCGTCGCGCCGGTCGCCGATCCCGGCGTCAGCTGCAGCACCCCGGTGGCGGCGTCGATCCCGACCGTGGCCACGCCGGGCGCCGTGTTGGCCACCGAGAAGGTCGGCGCCGCCGCGCCGGGCACGGCGCGGAGCGTCTCGATGGTGACGGTGCCGCCGCCGCGCACGATGGGGCGGTCGATCAGCGTTCGCAGCGGCGGCGACAGGTTCATCGCCAGCGCGCAGGCGCCGAGCTCCCACGGCTGCGACCCGGGCGTGCCGTAGAGCGCCCACTCGACGACCACCTCGGGAGGGTTGGCGCCGAGGCTCTCGACCAGCGTGGCGAACCGGCGCCCAACCGCGGAAGGGAAGCGGCTCTCGATGTCGACGCTGTAGCGGCTGCTGGCCGGCAGGTCGACGACCTGCTCCGCGGTGCCGCCGCCCTCGAACAGCAGCGTGACCCGCGCCTGGCCGGGGAAGGGCGAGGTATTGGCGACCAGCACGTAGGTCGCCGCGCGATCGCTGCCGCCGACTTCGCCTTCGGCCGCCAGCCAGCGGGTGCCGGTGCTGGTCGCCCCCGGCGTGTTGTGCGCCTCGAACCAGCCGCCGTCGGCCCACCACATCGTCCGCTCGGCGATGAACGGCACGCCGTTGGTGGCGCGCAGCCGCGCCGACACCGCGGCGTTGGCGAGCCACGGGTGCTCGATGTCGACCCACACCGTGCGCCGGCTCTCGGGAGCCACGTCGTAGGCCTTCGGCAGCACGGTGCCGTCCGCCAGCAGGTAGTCGATCTGGACCTGTGCCGTGGACGTCGACGGGTTGGCGAGCAGGATGTACTCGTCGAAGAACGGCCCGGTGGCGCCTTCGGCGAAGAACCATTCGAGCGCCGGCGTGCGCACCGCCGCGGCCGCATGGCCGCCGATGAAGGGGACGCTCCCGTCGACGTACATTGCGCGCTCGACGACGATGTCCTCGGTCGAGCGGATGTCGGCCGAGAGGTCGGTGCCGGCGAGCTCGGGGATGGCGTCGACCCAGATCGTCTGGCGGCTGCGTGGCGGCACGACATAGGTGCGCGTGAGCGGCGGATCGCCGGCCGGGCGCAGGAAGCGCACGGTCACGGTCGCCTCGACGGCGCCGGCGTTCTGCAGCAGGTAGAAGAGATTGAAGGGGCCGCCGGTGGCGCCTTCGGCCAGATACCACTGCCGCGCTGGGGCAGCGAGCGCGGATTCGGCGTGGCTGCCGACGCCGTTCCAGGCCATCAGGCGATCGGCGCCGATGCGGACGTCCGATTCGATCGTCACGGCGAAGTCCTGGGTCGGCCGGCCGAGATCGGCGGCGGAGATGGTGCGCCGCGAGCGGGCGGGGACGAGCACGGTGGCGGGCCGTTCACCGCCGTCCGATTCGAGCGCGGTGACCAGCACGTGGGCGTCGCTCGCTTCGGGGTTGGCGAGTGCGAGGCGCCAGTGGAAGAAGCCGTTGTCGGCACCCTCGGCGAGCCGGCGCACGTGCAGCCCCCGCGGATGCGACCCCGCCGCGAGCTCCTCGCTGTTGCGGGCGCCGTCGCCGTCCGGGTCGCCGTTGGTGCCGTCGGGCCCGACCGCGGACTGCGGATTCAGGCCGAATGCGATCTCCCAGGCGTCGGGCAATCCGTCGCCGTCGAAGTCTGCGGTTCCCTGCGCCCTCGCCGCCGGCGTGGGCAAGAGCAGAAGCGACGCCAGAGCTGCAAAGATAAGTCGTCGCACGCAGATGTCCCTGTCTGCGCTATCGACACGTTTTGCAGCCTTCTGCACTCAGCCGTAATGGATTTCTGGGACCAGGCCGGCTCAGCCGGCCTTCCGCCAGCGCAACGCGGTATGCTCAGCCGCCGTGACCGATGCCGCTGACGACGCTGCCGCGATGCCGCGGATCCGCGTCCTTCGCGTCATCGCGCGCCTCAACGTCGGCGGGCCGGCGCTGCACGCGGTCCTGCTCACGGAGCGGCTCGACCCGGCGCGCTACGAGTCGCGGCTCGCGACCGGGCACGTCGGTGACGGCGAGGGCGACTACCTCGACCTGCACGGCGTGACGCCCTCCGGACTCGTCACCATCGCCTCGCTCGGCCGCGATGTGCGCGGCGGGCGCGACTGGTCGGCCTTCTGGTCGCTGGTCAAGCTGATGCGGAGCTTTCGCCCGCACGTGGTGCACACCCACACGGCCAAGGCCGGCGCGCTGGGACGCCTGGCGGCGACGCTGTGCCGGGTGCCGGTGGTCGTGCACACCTATCACGGCCACGTGTTCGACGCGTATTTCTCGCCGCTGAAGACACGACTCGTGGTCACCGCGGAGCGGATGCTGGCCTCGCGTGCCAGCGCGCTCGTGGCGGTCACCGAGCGCGTCCGTCGCGACATCCTGGCGCGTGGCATCGGCCGGCAGGATCGCGTCGTGGTGGTGCCGCTCGGGCTCGACCTCGAGCCCATGATCGCGGCCCCGGCGCGACGCGGTGAGCTGCGCGCCGAGCTGGGCCTCGCCGCCGACACGCCGCTCGTCGGCATCGTCGCGCGCCTGGTTCCCGTCAAGGCGCACGAAACGTTCCTGCAGGCGGCGCGCGCGATCGCGCCGGTCCGGCCCGACGCCATCTTCCTGGTCGTCGGCGACGGCGAGCGGCGCGCCGCCCTCGAAGCGCTGGCGCGCGACCTCGGCATCGCCGCGAAGGTCCGCTTCCTCGGCTGGCGCGCCGACCTCGACCGGCTCTACGCCGACCTCGACGTCGTCGTCCTCACCTCGAAGAACGAAGGCTCGCCGGTCGCGTTGATCGAAGCGATGGCGGCCGGACGCCCGGTCGTGTCGACGCGGGCCGGCGGCGTCGAGGACGTCGTCAGCCACAACGAAACCGGCCTGGTGGTCCCGGTCGGCGACGCGGCCGCCGTCGCCCGCGCCGTCGTCGATCTGCTCGACGATCCGGCACGGGCCGCCCGGCTCGGCGCCGCGGCGCGGGCCTCGGTGGTGCCGCGCTTCGGCAGCGGCCGACTGGTCGGCGATATCGACGCACTCTACCGTCGTCTGCTCGCCGACCGCGGCGTGCGCGTGTAGAGTCGCACGTTGAGATGTCGCCGACGGTGCTCCTCGTCGTCACGTTCGCCGCCGCGGCGGTGATCGCGGCGCTCGCCGGCCTCGCCTGCGCGCCGCTCGCGCACCGGCTGGGCGCGGTGGCCCGTCCGCGCGGCGATCGCTGGCACCAGCGGCCGATCCCGCTCCTCGGCGGCCTCGCTCTCGCCTTCGGCACGCTCGCCGCGATCGTCCCGATGCTCGATCCGGCGGCGCCACTGTTCGTGATCGTCGCCGGCGGCGCCGCCTGCGTCGCGGTCGGCCTGGTCGACGATCTGCGTCCGCTGAAAGCACAGACGAAGCTCACGGCGCAGCTGCTCGTCGCCGCCGCGGTGGTCTCGGCCGGGCTGCGGCTGCCCGTGACCGGCGTCGTCTGGCTCGACATGCTGCTGTCGCTGCTGTGGCTGGTGGCGTTGTCGAATGCCTTCAACCTCCTCGACAACATGGACGGCCTGGCGGCGGGCGTGGCGGCGATCGCCGCGCTCGCGCATGCGCTGCTGTTCGCGGGCCTGGGCGATCTCGCGGCGGCGCGGCTCGCGGCGGCGCTGGCCGGCGCCTGCGCCGGTTTTCTGCTGCACAATTTCCATCCGGCGCGGATGTTCATGGGCGACGCCGGCAGTCTCTTCCTCGGCTTCACCATCGGCGGGCTGAGCCTCGTCGCCGGAGCCGGCGCGCCGGCCGGTACACCGGCGGCGCTGCTCCTGCCGGCGCTGATCGTCATGGTCCCGATCTTCGACACGGCCTTCGTGACCGTGCACCGCTTCGCCGCGGGGCGGCCGATCTCGCAAGGCGGCCGCGATCACGCCTCGCATCGTCTCGTTGCCGCCGGCTTCAGCGAGCGGCAGGCGGTGACCGCCCTCTATGCCGCCGCCGCCGTCTCGGCGATCGTCGCGCTCGCCACGGCACGCTACGGGCTGGCCGACAGCGGCGTCGCCATCGGGCTGCTCGGCGTGGGCGTGGTCCTGTTCGGCGTCTTCCTCGGACGCGTCGGCGGCGACGCCGCGACGGCGGTCGCGGACGGCGAGGCGGCGCACCGTCGCCTGCCGGTGGCATCGTCCTACGGCCGCCAGGCCGGCGCCTTCGCTACCGATGTCCTCCTCGTCGCGCTCGCCTACTACGCCGCCTACCGCCTCCGCTTCGAGCAGACCTACGCCGCCGAAGAGCCGCTGTTCGTGGCCTCGCTGCCGCTGGTGGTGGCGGCCAAGATGGTCGCCTTCGCGATGCTGCGCACGTACCAGGGCCTGTGGCGGCACACGAGCCTGGCCGACCTGCTCCGCCTCGCCCAGGCGGTGGTCCTCGGCGGCGTGCTCGCCACCCTCGGCGTGCTCGTCGTCTTCCGCTTCCAGGGCTACTCGCGGGCGCTGTTCGTCGTCGACGGCCTGCTGCTGTTCCTGTTCCTCGGCGGCAGCCGCGTCGCCGCCCGGCTGATGGCGGAAGGCCTCCGGCCGCGGCCCTCCGGACGCCGTCGGATCGTGATCTACGGCGCCGGCGAGGCCGGCCTGATGGTGCTGCGCGAGATCCGCTCGAACGGCGAGCTCGGACGCGAGGCGGTCGCGTTCCTCGACGATGATCCGACGCTGGCCCGCACCGAACTGCACGGCGTGCGCGTCGCCGGCGGCGCCGATCGCCTCGACGAGCTGCTGCGGACCACCCCGGTCGCCGAGGTGGTGGTGAGCTCGGCCAAAGTCACGCCGGAGCGGCTGGCGCACATCCGCGACGTGTGCGAGACGCACGGCGTCACCGTGGTCCGCTCGGTGCTGCGCTTCGAATGACCGCGCCGGACCGTCCGTCGATCGCGGTGCTGCCGGGCGTGCTGCGCGGGCTCGGCGCCGCCGCGCTGGCCGCGCTCACGATCGTGCTCTATCTGGTCGGCGACGGGCCGTGGCCGGCGAGCGCGCTCATCCGCATCTGCGTCGTGGCCGCGGGTGCCGCCGTGATCGCGTGGCTGCTGACGCCGACGCGTCCGACGCGGGGGCTGGTCCCGTACGCCGTCTACGCCCTCGCGCTCACCATCGTCTTCACGGCCACGCCCGGGCCGGACGCGACGCGCGAGCTGTGGCGGCAGGCCGCGTTTCTCACCGTCATCGCCGCCGCGGCAGCACCGCTGCCGATCGCCCGCGGCGGGCTGGTCGGGCTGCACGTCGGCTGTCTGCTGCTGGTCTGGCTGCAGCTCGCCGGGCCGCGCTCGGCGTTCGACAGCATCGACCGCGCCGGCTACTACCACGCTCTCGATCACTGGAGTGGCTACCCGGAGCTCGGCCTGCTGATGGCCATCGCGACGTGCGCGATGGTCGCCTTCGCCTGCGCGGCGCGGCCGCCGCTGGTCCGCGTCGCCGGCATCCTGCTGGTGGTGGCATTCGCCGCGGCGACCGTGTTCCTCCGATCGCGATCGGCGGTGGTGACCGTGCCGATCGTCGCGGCGTGGCTGCTCGGTGTGGCCGCGGTGAAGTGGCGCTCGAAGGCGGCGGCTGCCGTGCTCGCCCTCGGCCTGGCGGCGGCGACAGTGGCCGCCGTGCGTGCGGGCGGCGTGACCGCCCTCGCCACGCGAGCCGCGGACACGCTGACGCGCGAGACCGCGATCCGCGAACAGGGCTGGAACGCGGCGCTGGCGATGGCGGCCGACCACCCGATCGTCGGCGTCGGCCTCGGCGGCTATATGCGCGACTACTACGATCGGCGGCTGGGCGCCGACGCGACGCACGCCTACAACATCGTGCTGCACGTGCTCGCCGAATCGGGCGCGGTCGGGCTCCTCGGCTGGCTGGCGCTGTGGGGCCGCGTGCTGTGGGTCGGCGTCCGCGGTGCCGCGCGCACGCCGCGCGGCGCCGCGATCTTCGCGCTGCACGGCATGCTCGTCGCGTTCCTGGTCCGCAGCCAAAGCGAGCACTTCCTCGCCAATCTGCTGACGAGCGACCGCGTGTTGTTGCTGGTCGCGTTGTGGATCGGCCTCACGGAAGGGCTCGCTTTGGACGCAGCCCGCGGGCGGTGCCCGCCGGCGCGCCCAGCGTCGGCGGCATAGCGCCGCCCGCCTACGGCCTCGCTTGCACCTCCGCCACGAGCTGCTAGAGTGGCGAGGTGGCGATGCCTCGCATGATCGGGCAACGCATCAAGGGCCTCGCCGGCTCCGTCCTCAACGGCCACCGGCTGCGCGACGGGTCGCCGCTGTCCGCCGCGCTCCAGGCCGACGTGGTCGCGGCGCGGCGCACGCTGGCTTCGCTCCCGGACGGGGCCCGCGAGACCGAAGTGATGGGCTTCACGCTCGCGTTCCAGAAGGTGTCCGTGCTGCGGTACCTGTTCTACGAGATCTTCGAGGAGAGCAGCTACTACTTCGAGCCCCAGACGAGCCGGCCATTCATCATCGATGCCGGGGCGAACATCGGGATGGCGACGCTGTTCTTCAAGAAGCTGTACCCCGATGCCGAGATCGTCTGCTTCGAACCGGACCCGGACAACTTCGCCCTGCTGAAGCGCAACGTCGAGCAGAACCGCCTCGCCGGCGTGGAGCTCCACCAGGCCGCGGTGAGCGACAGCGAAGATCCGATCGTCTTCTACACGTCGCAGCAGGACGGCTCGCCGCTGCGCAGCAGCACGATTCGGGAGCGCGCCCAGTCGCCCGAGGTGATCGTCGTGCCCGCGGTGCGCTTGTCCAGGTTCCTGCGCGCCGACGTCGACCTTCTCAAGGTGGATGTCGAGGGCGCCGAAGGGCGGGTCCTGTCCGATCTGATCGGGTCGGGTGCGCTCGCCCGCGTGCAGCGGATGCACCTCGAGTACCACCACCACATCGAGACCGACCGGAATGCGTTGTCGTCGACGCTCGCTCAGCTCGAGCAGGCAGGCTTCGGCTACCAGCTCCGCGCCGACCAGTACCGATGGCCGGTCCCGCGCGCCTTCCAGGACATCTCGATCTACGCGTATCGCTAGCGATCGACGCGTATCGCCGAGGCTTGCGCCAGGTGCGGATCGCCGGACGCGCTAG
>JANOIR010000191.1:0-6546 GCA_031407765.1 Vicinamibacteraceae bacterium | reverse complement strand
TCGGACGCGACGAGCGCCGACTCCACCAGATCGCAAATCACGTGGAGCACCGTCAGGTGCCCTTCCTGGATGCGGGCCGTGGAGGGCCCGGCGACGGCGAGGACGAGGTCGGCGTGCGGCGCCAGGTCGGCGGCCGACGCGCCGGTGACGGCAATCGTCGTCAGGCCGCGGCTCCGCGCCGTGCGGAGGCCGTCGACAATGTTCGGCGAGCGGCCGGAAGTGGAGATGCCGACGGCGACGTCGCCGGGGCGGCCGAAGGCCTCGACCTGGCGACCGAACACGCGCTCGAAGCCGTAGTCGTTGCCGACCGCGGTGAGCACGCTGGTGTCAGTGGTCAGCGCCAGCGCGGGCAGGGCGCGGCGTTCGCGCGCGAAGCGGCCCGAGAGCTCGGCGGCGAAGTGCTGCGCCTCGGCAGCCGATCCGCCGTTGCCGAACACCAGCACGCGCCGATCGGCGGCGAGCGCGGTCCAGCAGATCGCGGCGGCTTCGACGATGCGATCGGCCTGCGCTTCGAGGCTGCGCTGCACGCCGGCGGCGTCGCCGAGGGCGCGTCGCACCGTCGCCGCGGCGTCGGCCGCGAGCGCGGGCGCTCCCGTCGTCCTGGCAGGTACGTCTGGCGCGGTCATCGTGGAACCCATGCCCGCGCTCACGCGCCCGGCCGGGCCTTGGGCCCGGGCGCGGCGCCTCCCGCGTGCACCCGGTGCGACTCGATGTTGCGCACGAACTCGTCCTCGGTGACCTGGGTCGGCGAGTGGAAGGTCACCGGGACCTTGACCTGCACCGGGTAGTCCTTCCGGAGCGGGTGCCCCTCCCAGTCCTCGGGCATCAGGATGCGGCGGAGGTCCGGGTGCCCGGCGAAGATCACGCCATACAGGTCGTAGACTTCGCGCTCGTACCAGTTGGCGTTGGGCCAGATCGCCTGGATCGTCGGCAGCTCCGCGACCGCACCCGACATGCGGACCTTGAGGCGCAGCCGCCGCGGCGTCCCGCCGCAGCCCTTTCGCGGGAAGTCCTTCACGCCGATCGAGGCGAGGTGGTAGACGACCTCGAAGCGCGGATCCTTGGGCCAGTAATCGGCCGCGGTCATCTCGGCGAGGAACGAGAAGTTCAGCTCGGGCGTGTCCCGCAGGACGCGCGCGGCGTCGACCAACGCGCCGGGCGGGACCACGATCACGGGCTGATCGGCCGCGTCCCAGCTCTCGATCGACACGCCCGGCAGGGCGCGCATCAGCGTTTCGGCGATCTCGGCGGCTGCCATCGATGGCACCCTACGAGGCGAACGCCCGCTGCTGGGCGATCTTCCGCTGCAGCATCACGATGCCGTAGATGAGCGACTCGGGGCGCGGCGGACAGCCGGGGACGAACACGTCGACCGGGACGATCTGGTCGACACCCTGGACCAGGGCGTAGTTGTCGAAGACGCCGCCGATCGAGGCGCAGGCGCCCATCGAGATGACCCACTTCGGCTCGGGCATCTGGTCGTAGACGCGACGCAGCGCCGGCGCCATCTTCCGCGACACGCGGCCGGCGACGATCATCAGATCGGACTGCCGCGGCGAGCCGCGGAACACCTCGGCGCCGAAGCGCGCGATGTCGTAGCGGCCGCCGCCCATCGCCATCATCTCGATGGCGCAGCAGGCGAGGCCGAAGGCCACCGGCCAGATGGCCGAGCGGCGCGACCACTGGACCAGCTTGTCGACTGTGGTCGTGAGGATCGGCAGATCCTTCAGTTCGTTCTGTTCGGATTCGGACATGGTGCCAATCGTGCCTATCGTGCGATCGGACGGGCGGGCGTGAGCGGCCCGGCCCCCGTCAGTCGTCGCGGCGGCTCCAGTCGAGCACGCCCTTGCGCCAGATGTAGACGAAGCCGGTCAGGAGCAGCGCGAAGAAGACGACGATCTGGATCAGCCCCACCCAGCGCAGATCGCGGATGGCCAGGGCCCAGGGATAGAGGAACGCGACCTCGATGTCGAACAGCAGGAAGACCATCGCCACGAGGTAGTACTTGACCGACTGCCGCTCGCGCGCGTCGCCGACGGCGGGCATGCCGCACTCGTAGGGCGCCGACTTCTCGGCCGACGGCTTGCTCGGTCCGACGAACTGCGACAGGACAAGCTGGCTGACCGCGAAGCCGCCGCCTATCAGGAGGATGAGAACGAGGCCGAACCAGCCTTCCACGTGGGTTCCTGGGATCGTGTGCGCGGTGGACGGTGCGCCGGCACCGCCCGAAACCGCCCCATGCTATGCGGAGCGCCCGGGATTTGGCAAGGTTGACAGCCCCTTGTGCGAGCCTCGCGAAGGGCCGACACTGTGGGGGTTTGCGTCTGGCCTGGTTCACACCGCTCGCACCGGTCCGCTCCGGCATCGCCAGCTACAGCGCGATGGTGCTGCCGTCGCTGGCGGCGGCGCACGACATCCAGCTCTTCGTCGGCGACGACGTCTGGGCGGCGCGGCGGCCGGAAGCCGATGTCGGCGCCGATGGGTTCGCCGCCGTGGCGTCGCCATGGGGCCCGATCCGATCGGTCTACGACTTCGCGCCGCTGCATCACGCGCGCCCGTTCGACCTGATCGTCTACCAGCTCGGCAACGCCGGCTGTCACGACCACATGTGGGGCTACCTCACCCGCTATCCGGGCCTGGTCGTGCTGCACGACGCGCAGCTCCACCAGTCGCGGGCCCACGCGCTGATCGCCCGAGGCCGGCAGGACGACCTGCGCGCCGAGCTGCGCTTCGGCCATCCCGACGCGCCGCCCGGCGTCGCCGAGTGGATCCTCGCCGGGCTCGGGAATCCCGGCGCGCCGATCTGGACGATGACCGCCGTGCCGGTCGCTTCCGCCCGCGCAGTCGTCGTCCACTACCCCGTCTTGGCCGACGAACTGCGGGCGGCGTGGCCCGGCCTCCCGGTCGAGGTCGTTCGGCACGGCGCGCCTGATTTGTGGAGCCCGGCGAACGCCCAACTCCCAACATCCAACTCCCAAGGCACTCCCAACGCCCAACCTCCAAGTCCTGCTGGGCTCGCCGCCGGCCAATCGGATTGGGAGTTGGGAGTTGGGAGTGCCTTGGAAGTTGGTGATTGGAAGTTGGGAGTTCGCGGCGAGCGCCCCGTGACATTCGCCGCGTTCGGCCTCGTCACAGCCGAAAAGCGCGTCCCGCAGATACTCCGCGCGCTCCGGGCGGTCCGGGACAGCGTCCACGCGGGCGGTCCGGGCGTCAGGCTCCGACTGGTCGGCGACGTGACGCCGCATTACGACGTCCACGCCGACGCCACAGCGCACGGCGTCGACGACCTGGTCGAGGTCACCGGCTGGACCGACGACGAGGCTTTCGATCGCGCGATCGTCGAGAGCGACGTCTGCCTGTGCCTGCGCTGGCCGACCAACCGCGAGGCGTCGGGGCCCTGGCTGCGCGCGCTTTCCGCCGGCAAGCCGACCGTGGTCAACGATCTGGCGCATCTGGTCGACCTGCCGACGCTCGACCCGCGCACCTGGGAGGTGCAGGTCGCGTCGACGAACGCCGCCGACGCCACCCGGGCGTGGCGCCGCGAGGAGGCGATCGCCGTCGCCATCGACATCCTCGACGAGGATCATTCGCTCGCCATCGCGATGCGGCGCCTGGCGCTGGACGCCGGGCTGCGCGCCGACCTCGGAGCCGCCGCCCGCCGGCACTGGGCCGACGGCCACACCGTCCAGCACATGGCCGACGACTACGAGCGCGCGATCCAGGCCGCCGCCGCGACGCCGACCCGGCCCGGCCGGCCCCTGCCGGCACACGCCACCGCCGACGGCACCGCCCTCGCCCGCCGTCTCGCCGCCGAGGTCGGTGTGGCTGTAAACTTCCTGACAGCAGTACGCCCATGACGATCAGACTGAACGGCGATCCGTTCGACCTCGCCGAGCCGCTGAGCCTGAGCGCCCTCCTGGCGCAGCTCGAGATCGACGCCCGCCGCGTCGCCGTCGAGCGCAATCAGCTCGTAGTGAAGCGCGCTGCCTATGACTCGACCGTCGTCGCCGAGGGCGACGAGATCGAGATCGTCAACTTCGTCGGCGGCGGCTAGTGGCCCGCCCGCAGCGACCGATGCCCGCTCCGATCGTGACAAATCTGCAATGACCAGTGATCCGTTCGTCATCGCCGGGCGCACCTTCGCCTCGCGGCTCATCGTCGGCACGGGCAAGTACCCGTCGCACGCGGTGATGGCCCAGGCGCACGCCGCCTCCGGCGCCGACATGGTGACCGTGGCGGTGCGCCGCGTGAACCTCAACGATCGATCCGGCCAGTCGCTGATGGATTTCATCGACCGCGACCGGATATTCATCCTGCCCAACACCGCCGCCTGCTACACCGCGGACGAGGCGGTGCGCACGGCCCGGCTCGGCCGCGAAGCCGGCCTGTCCAACTGGGTGAAGCTCGAAGTGATCGGCGACGAGAAGACACTGTTCCCGGATTCGGTGGCGCTGCTCGAGGCGACCAAAACGCTGGTCAAGGAAGGGTTCGTCGTCCTGCCCTACACCATCGACGACCCCGTGTTGTGCCGCAAGCTCGAGGACGCCGGCGCCGCCGCGGTCATGCCGCTGGCCGCGCCGATCGGCTCCGGCCTCGGCATCCAGAACGCGAACAACATCGCGATCATCAAGGAGTTCGCCCGCGTGCCGGTGATCGTCGACGCCGGCGTCGGCACCGCCTCGGACGCCGCCATCGCGATGGAGCTGGGCGCCGACGGCGTGCTGATGAACAGCGCGATCGCCGGCGCCGCCGATCCGGTGGCGATGGCTCACGCGATGCGACTCGCCGTGCAGGCGGGACGGCTCGCCTACGGCGCCGGCCGCATCGAGAAGAAGCGCTACGCCACGGCCAGCAGCCCGCTGACCGGCGTGATCGGCCGGTGACCCACCAGACCCCGCGCGTCTTCCCGCCGACGCTGGCTCCCGACGACGCCGTCGGCGCGCTGGCGGCGGCGCGAGCCGACGCCGACGCCCGCTACAACCAGGCGCTTTCCGCCGTCGACGCGGCGCTGCTCGCGGTGCGCGAGGCGCCGCATCCGCCCCCGCCGCCCGACGAGACCCAGGTCACGCCCCTCAACGAGCGCTGGCGGATCCTGTCGGAGGCGCCGCCCCTCGACGGCAACTGGCTGCAGCGCAAGATCACCGGGCTGGCGTGGCGCGTCGTCGCCCCGGCCCTGGAGCGCCAGCAGGCGTTCAATGCGGCGCTGGTCGATCACGTCAACCGCAGCGTCCCGGTCGATCGCGCCACCCGCGACGCCGTCGACGCCGCCCTGCGCTTCACGAGCGACGCCCTGGGCGAGCTGCGGGCGTTCCACTCGGCGCTGATCGTCTACTTCCAGCAGCTCACCGGCTTCGTCGACACCAAGGACTTCGAGTTCGCCGGCCACATCCGCGATCGCTACATCGCGCTCGACGGCGCCGTCGCCGGGCTCACCGACGAGATCCTCAAGCGGTGGGAGTCGATGGTGGCGCGCGAGCACCGCTTCGTTGCGAAGGCGACCGCCATCGGCACGGCGCAGGCCGAGTCGAGCCGCGAGTTCCGCGACGCGATCGCGACGCTGCACCAGGCGACGATCACGCTGAAGCGCGAGTTGGAGCGAATGGGCGACGGGCCGGCCGTGGCAGCGGGACGCGGGCCCGCCTTCGCCGGGTCACCCGCCGCTGGCGCGTCGGATGACCAGGCTACGGCGCGCCACGCTCCATCGACGACCGCGGGAAGTGCCACGCACGGTCGCTTTGGAGCGTGGAAATACGTCGGGTTCGAGGATCGCTTCCGCGGCTCGCGTGACGAGATTCGCAGCCGGCTCGAGGCCTACCTGCCGATCTTCAGTGGCGCCACCGACGTCCTCGACATCGGCTGCGGCCGTGGCGAGTTCCTGGCGCTGCTGCGCGAGCACGGCATCGGCGGCCGCGGCCTCGATCTGAACCACGAGATGGTCGAGGTCTGCCGGGCGCAAGGCTTCGACGCGACCGAGGGCGACGCGCTCGCCTACCTGCGCTCGCTGCCCGATCAGTCGCTCGGGGGGCTGTTCGCTGCCCAGGTCGCCGAGCATCTCGAGCCCGACTACCTGCTGGAGCTGCTCGAGGAAGCGTTCGTCAAGCTGCGCCCCGGCGCGGCGATCGTGCTCGAGACGATCAACGTGGCGAGCTGGTTCGCCTTCTTCTCCAGCTACATCCGCGACATCACGCACGTCCGCCCGCTGCATCCCGACACCCTCAGCTACCTCCTGACCGCGCACGGCTTCCAGGAAGTGACGGTGCGCTACTCGGCGCCGTACCCGGAGCGCGACAAGCTGGTGCGGGTCGCCGGCGAAGGGGTCGTCGAGGACGCGCTCAACGCCAACGCCGACAAGCTGAACGCGCTGCTCTTCACCGACATGGACTACGCCGCGATCGGCCGCCGCCGCTAGCGCGTCCGGCGATCCGCACCTGGCGCAAGCCTCGGCGATACGCGTCGATCGCTAGCGATACGCGTAGATCGAGATGTCCTGGAAGGCGCGCGGGACCGGCCATCGGTACTGGTCGGCGCGGAGCTGGTAGCCGAAGC
>JANOIR010000178.1:0-48907 GCA_031407765.1 Vicinamibacteraceae bacterium | reverse complement strand
CCGCGTTCGTGCAGGCGTTGTAGTTGCCCTCGACATAGACGGGGTTCTCGGCCGCCACCGTCAGGCCCTGCGACCCGTTGCGTGGGATGTTCCCGCGACCGCCGTTGACCAGCTTCAGGCTGCGCCGGAAGAAGAAGGCGCGGTTGACGCGGGCGACGTTGCGATCGATCGGGTTCGCATAGAGGGAATACAGGGTCGGCGTCGCCACCGGGTCACCCTGCGGCGTGTAGCCGGCTGTGTTCACCCACAGTTGCTGGTTGATCGGAAGATTCTGACCCGCTGCCGCGGTGCGCGGGAGCAGGCGCGGCCTTCCACCGTAGGTCTCGAGCGTTCCGCGGCCGGGCGCGTTGCCGGCCGGCACCGTCGGCAGCTCCCAGTTGAGATCCTCCGAGAAGTGCGTGTTGTTCCCGGCATCGGTGAACGCGTGGTCGAGCTGGTTGTTCGGCACGCTCGTCGACGTGGTGTTGATGATGTCCTCGAAGCCCAGCTCGCCGGTCTCGACGTCGTTCGGATACGTGACTTCGACGCCCCCGGGTCCGCCCACCACGTTGGTCACGACGGCGGCGTCGAGCGCGTTGTCGCCGCCAAGGTTCTTGTTGCCGCGGCGATCCGAGAAGTAGAGGACGTAGCCGGTGACGTCCATCGCGCAGGTGCCGGTGCCCGGGCTGCCACCGTTGGCGCAGGCGACGGCGTTGCTGTTGCCGATCGTCCCGTCGAGCCACCGCCGCAGGTTGTTGACGTCGAGCTCGACGTAGTGCATCACGCCGCCCCAATAGAGCCGCGGACAGTTGAGGGGCCCAGCGCCGCACGTCGCCACGTCGAACTGCGTGTGGCCGACCGGGGTGCCGGCGCCCCCAGGAAGCACCGGCACGAGCGGACGGTTGTTCTCGTCGTCGCGCAGCATGCCTTCGCGCGCGTCGTAGAGCACGTTCGGCCAAAAGTTCAAGCCGGTGTTGGCACCCGTGACCACCGCTCCATTGCACTGACCACCCGTCGCCGTGTCGCGGTAGCGCTGCACCCGGATGATCGCGTTCGGGTGGGGCGCGATGCAGTCGTTGTTCGGGTTGATCTGCCAGATGTTGCCGTTGCTGATCCGCTTGCCGGTGAAGCCCATGCTCATCACTTCACGGGTCACATCGGTCCACGTGCCGTTGCGATCCTGGCGGTTGATCAGGATGTAGCCACCGATGGACGACGTTCCTGCAGTGGTGCGGTAGCCGTTCTGCAGCAGCGCGTTGTAGCTCGCGCCGGTGTCCGATGCCGCGAAGTTGTGCGCCAGGCCGGTGATGGCACCGGCCATAAGCGCTTCGGGGCCGGTCGGCGTGAACGAACCGCTCAGCGCCACGGGCGTATTGCCGGCGCCGGAGAGGACGACGCCCGGCAGCCCGACCAGGTCGGCGCGCGAATCCGAGATCAGGACGCGCAGGGTCGCCATGTTGTAGAAGCGCTGGCGGCCAACATTGCTCGTCACCACCTCGCCGACGGGCGGCCGGCGGATCAGGTCGACCGGGCGGGCGCCATCGCTGACGACCGGCAGATCGAGGCGGCGGGCGCCGGTGAAACCGTTGCGGATCCAGCCGTTGTAGGTGCCCGTGGACAGGTTGGTCCAGGTCGGCTCGTTCTGCGCCGAGCCCGGGTTGCCAATGACGCTGCCTTCGGCCTGGAGCAGATTGCGGCACGATCCATTGATCGCCGCAGGCGCCGCCGGGCACCCGGCCGCCAGGGCCATGCGAACCTCGCCGAAATGCGAGGCAAAGCCATTGGCGAGGTTCTGGCGGAGCACTTCGCCCACCGCCGTGACACGATCCTGGAGGGTCAGGGTGTTGCCGGTGTCCTGCTTCAGGAACAGGTGCTGGTTGGTGTGGATGCGCCCGCCGAACGAGAAGTTCGGACCGGCGAAGAAGCTGAGGTCGTTCTCGGAGAAGATGCCGAACTGGAACACCGGAATGGCGACCGTCTGCATCGTCCGGCGCATCCGGACTTCGGCGTTGCCGGTGGTCTTGGCGGTCACTTCGACCGTATAGGGCGTGATCAAACCGACCAGGCCCTGGTAGGGGCCGGACGTGATCGTCGAGCCCGTCGCGCTCTCGAGATCGGGGTTGCCGTCACCGGGGGGCACTCCGGTCGGTCCGACAGTGTCGAGAAAGGAGATCCGGTATCCGCTCGTGCCGTTCGGCCGCTGATACTGGATGCCGCTCAAGGTCGGCTCCTGTGCCACCCCCGTCAGGGTCCCGATCTGTGCACCCGTTGGCGCAAAGTTGCCCTGGAACAACTGACCGAGATCGGCGGTCAGCTTTTCGACGCCGGCATGGGCCGCGGCATACGCCTGCGTCTGGTCGCGATTGATGCCGCTCGCCGCCGTCTCGGAGTTCACCATCGAGATGAATCCGATGAGCATCGCTGACATCAGCAATAGCACCAGGATCGCCGAGAGCAGCGCCACCCCGGACTCGCTCGTCCTCGTCACAGCTCGCTTCCGCATCGATCGATCTCCCTCAAGCACTTCCGTCCAACACCGCCTGGCGGCCTGCACCCTCGCGCGACGGTGGTGCCCGTTATGGATACCGGTCCACGAACGACAGATTGCGCATGGCGACCTGCGTGAAGAGCGTGTTGTGCAGATAGCCTGCCTCGGAAGTGCGCCGGGCCGAGCGAATCGCCATCACCACGTTCGCCTTGCGAATCTGGTTCGGCGAGCAGGCAGACGCACCACACGCGCCGCCCACCACGACGTCACCGGCGTCCATGCGCACGCCGACCGGGTTGGTCACGCCGTCCGCGAGGTCGTACGTGATCCGGAACGCTTCCATCTCGAAGGCCACGGCGTTGGGCGCATTCCCATTGATCTGGCGAAGCAATCGCGGGCTCGTCGGATCGATCGTCGTATTGACGAAGTAGGTGATCATCCGGAGGCGACTGACCTGGGACCGACCCGGCTGAATCAGCCCGGCATTGACGATCGGCGCCGGGTCATCGACCGGCGCGGCCGCCCGCAGTTGGTTCACCGTGCCAAGCATGACCAGTCCGGCATCGAACTGGTTGACGCCCAAGGTGTCGCCGGGATCGAAGGTGATGGTCTGGCCGGCGACCGCCGTCGCGACGACGAGCACGCTCGTCGCGCCCTTGGTGATCTCGAGGAAATCGCCCGCGCGGATGTTGTCGCCGAGCACGTCAGGGGCGTCGGTGATGTTGACGTCGTCGGCAGTCGCGTTGATGCCGTCGGGCCCGTAGGGGTAGACCGTCAGCGACTGTCCGTCGGCCGCAATCGATGACGCGTTGACGTTGTCGAAGACGCCGTCGTGGGCGAGCGTCGTGATGACGTCGGTGCACTGGCCGTTGATCGGCGGACCCTGGTCGGGACCGACGGTGACGGCGGCGATCGTCGGTCCAGCCGCGAAAGGCGTCACCCCTGCGCAGCCGCCCGCGGCAGCCGGTCCGGGCCGGGTGATCTGAGCCGATCCGCCGCCGTTCGGAATCCCGATGACGCGACCGACGGGCAGCCCCTGGCCCACCTGGAGGAAGTCTCGGACGACGAGGTCCATCGACGCCCTCAGGTGGCCGTTCATCGTCGTGATGCTGGTCGCGGTCTGCTCCGCCTTCATCGCTGTCGTCATCGCCGAAAACGTGCCGGCGAGAATGACCAACATGATCCCCATCGAGATCATCATCTCGGGGAGTGAGAAGCCCGCGTCGCCGCGGGCCGTGCGATGGGCCATCTGCGTCGTCCTCACGAGAAGCTCGAGATGTAGGTGACGAGCGTGTAGGTGCGATTGAGGCTGCCGACGGCGCTGCTGCCCTTGTAGCGGATCGTGACGGCGATCTGCCGCAGGTTCGGGTTGCCGTTGATGTCGCAGATCATGATCTGGCGGCGGAAGCCCTGGAGCGGAATGTCGTCGGCCGTGCCAAGCGTGTTGTCCGGGCCAGGCGTCATTTCCTGGCCCACATCGTCGCCAGTCGCCACCAGGCCGTCCGGACCCGCGGCCAACAGCGCGTGCTCGGGCGTGGTGAACGTGCCGCCGCCGTTGGCGGTCGTGGTCGGCCATGCCGAGCAGTCCGGCGCGCCGGTGTTACGAATTTGCGCCCACGTGATGACGCGGGTGTCGCGCGCGGTGTGGACGCTCTCGATCGCCTCGCGGGCCTTTTCGAGGGCGATGAGCTGCGCCGACGAGGTGCTGACGATCGCCAGCCCGAAGTAGAACACCTGGGCCATGCCGAGCAGACCGACCATCAGGATCGACAGCGCGACCATCAGCTCGATCAGCGAGAAGCCGGCGTCGCGGCTGGAACGTGAATCAGCAGACATGGTGAACGACTCCCGGCGCACTACTGGACCCACCTGCCACCGTCCCATCGCCACTGCCGCAGGGTCCCAGTCGTGCCGATGATCGTGACCGCGTTGGCGGTAACGGGCAGATTGGCAACGCCCAGCAGGAGCGTGGCATTGATCGGATCGCCGTTGACGTCGGCGAAGGTACCTTCACTCGTGAACATCACGGGATTGGCGCCGCCGAGGTTGACCGCAGCAAGGCTGCCGAAGGCGTCCGGGGTATCGAGGATGACGCTCGGAAACTTCCGGTATCCGATCTGCCCTTCGAGGTACATGGTTTCGAGAACGGTCGACGGGCCGAGCGGAGCTGGCGGATTGGGCACCGCACGCTGCGTGCTGATGACCGTGTTCGGCAGGGTGAACGCGATCTCGATGTTGCGACGGCGGCTGATCGCCAGCTCGCGGTGCCGCTTGAGGAACGAGGCCAGTTGCTGGGCACCTGACTTGCCCTTCGCGCTGCGCACCGCTTCGTTCGTGACTCCCATGGCGATGCCACCGAGAATCGCGATGATGGACACCACCATCAGCAGCTCGATCAACGAGAAACCCTGTGCCGTTCGGACACGGGCGCTCGGGCGTTCACGTCGGCGGCCAGCTTCCATGCCGATCGGATTGAGCAAGCCGCGTTCCGCAGCGGGGGTCACCGCCAAGATCGGCTCGCTCTGCGAGTTGTGCCGCGTGTCAGGAGTTGTCACAAGCTCAGGCCCACGTAAACCGTCGCAACGATCACGAACCGCGTGGGCGACGACTCCACGCGATGCGTTCAGGCCCGTGTGCAGGTCCGTGCAGAGGCACGGGACCAAGCCCACCATGGCCGGAGGCTGATCGTTGAATCGGCCGGTTGGTGCGGGGCACCAATCGGGGCCGCTGTTTTGGGTGAAGAAGCGTGCGGGAAAGGGCTAGCGCGTCATCCGGATCATCGGCGATCCGGCCGGCGACTTTAAATGTTGGCGGCGGCGCCGTCCGCGGGCTGCGGGTTTGGCGGCCGGCCTCTCACGGCCCGGCCGCGGGCGGCTGTCGTCAACTTACAGCCGCTCGGAGAGCCAGGCGATGTGGGTGCCGAGGTAGCCGTCGACGAAGCCTTTGAGCGCGGCGCTCTCCTTGCGGCCGCCGGTCACCGCGTGCAGAAAGGCGTGGTTGGCCTTGTCGAACACCTTGATCGTGACGTCGCGGGTGCGGGCCCGCTCGAGCGCAGCCTGCATCCGGTCGCGGTGGACGCGCGCCGGGACGATCGTGTCCAGGCCGCCGTAGAGCACGAGGACGGGGCAATTCAGGGCCTCGAGGGCGGGCGCGGGGTCGTAGGACAGGATGTGCTCCCAGTTCCAGCGGAGGTTCTCGAGCGAGGGCGGCGGATTGACGTAGGACAGCCAGCCTTCACGGGCGCCACGGGCCATCGCTCCCTGCAGCTCATCCCAGCCTTCGCCGGTCCGTGCGACCTCGAACTTCTGGTCCATGAACGACACGGCGTGAGCGATGAGATCGGGGGCGAAGCCGTCCGCCGCGAGCTGGTAGGGCACGCGCAGGCGCTCGTGCTCCACCGGCGTCATCGCCGGCGCCGACTCCGCGATGATGAACGCCACATCCGGAGCCCGGCGGGCCACCAGCGGTGCGATCCAGCCCCCCTGGCTCATACCGTGCAGACCGACGCGGCGGGCGTCGATCTCCGGCCGCGCCTGGAGCAGGCGGACGGCGGCATGGGCGTCGGCGGCCAGGTCGTCGAAGGTCGCGGAGGCCCAGCTGCCGGTGGAGCCGCCGGTGCCGCGTTTGTCGTGGATCAGGACGGCGATCCCGGCGCGGGCATACATGTCGGCCCACGGCCACAGGGCGTCGCGCGTCGAGGGACCGGAGCCGTGGATCATCACCACCGCGGCGAACGGACCGGGGCGATCCGGCAGCAGCAGCGTGCCGGCGAGGCGCACGCCGCCGCTCTCGAAGCCGACCGTCTCGGCGCGGTAGGGATGCCGGCGGACGCCGAGGGCGGTGCTCTTGCCGCGCCACGACCAGCGGATGCGGTCGACCGCCGTGCCCGGCGCGGGCGGGATCTCGATCTTCAGCTCGATCGGATAGCCCGAGCCGAGCGACGGCCCGCCGACCAGGGTGTTGGCGTCGAGCGCGAACAGCGCGCCGACGCGGCCGTGGTCCTGGTCGACGTAGATCAGGCCGCCCTGCGACCGCGCGATGAGGACGTTGTGGCCGGGCTGGAGCTCATAGTTGCCCGCGATCGCGTCGAGGCGTGACGTCGGCAGCGTGGCCACCTTGAGCAGCTCGAAGCTGGCGGCGCCGCGGCCCTGGCGGACGGTGCCGGTGATCCGCCCGGCCTCCCTGCGCTTGCCGTCGAACGCGAGCCGCGTCTCGGATCCGCGGACGTCGAAGCGCAAGGTGTCGCCGGTGGCCTTGACCGTATCGAGCCTGACCGCGCCGTCGCTCTGGAGCGGCAGCTCCAGGCTCCCGGTCAGGCCGTCGGCCTCGGCCTCGAGCTGCGCCGAGATGTAGACCGTGCCGTCGACGCCCTCGAACCCGCCGATCCACTGCCCTTCGGCCCATCCGGGCTCCACCGCGGCAGCCTGGTTGGCGATCCCCAGCACCGCGGCCAGCACGATGGCGACAGTGGTCCCCAGACGGCGAGTGATCGCGCGCATGACGTCCTCCCAGGTTGCGGTTCGCCCGAGGTAGACGACCGGCGTGCGGGGAGGGTTCGTGCCCGCGGACCGAAATGTGACGAAGTGGAGATCAGTCGGGCTGGCGGGACGGAGGGAGCGGGTGGGACAAGCTGACCGCATAGCCGACGATCACGACGACGACGACGCCGACGACGTTGTGCCACAGGAAGGCAATCCACGGCAGCTGGGTGGCGACCAGCGCCACGGCGACGATGCCGGCGATCAGACCGACGAACGCGCCTCGCCCGGTCGCCCGCGGCACCCCCAGGGCGAGCACGAAGACGCCAAGAATCGACCCGTAGAAGAACGAACCGAAGCGGTTGACGACGTCGATGAGCGGCCCGAGGTTGGCGGCGAACAGCGCGACGACGCAGGCGAACAGGCCCCAGAACGCAGTCGCCACCTTGGCCGCGGCCAGGTAGTGGGCGTCGCTCGCCTGTCGCACCCACAGCCGGCGATAGAAATCGATGACGGTCGCGGTCGCGAGCGAGTTCAGCTCGGCGGCGACGGTGGACATCGACGCGGCGAAGATCGCCGCGATGATCAGGCCGACCAGCCCGATCGGCATGTGCGTCGTGACGAAGGTCGGAAAGACGTAGTTGGTGTCGCCGAAGGCCCGGTCGCCGGTGACGTCGCGCACGATGCCGGTCGCCGCCGAGCGGGCCCGGCCGACCGCCTGGTCGCCTTGGGCGAAGGCGGCGCGGGAAGCGGCCGCCTCGGTCTCGGCACCCCGGCTCCTGGCGTCCGAATAGGCCGACGCGGCGGCCCGGCGCTCGGCCACCGCGGTGTCGTACTGGCGCTCCACCGCGGCGTAGTCGGCGGCCCGGGCGCTGGCCCGGACCTTGGCGTCGTGCACGCCGTTGAACAGCAGCGGCGCCGGCACGAACACGTAGTAGACGAACATCAGCACGCCGATCAGCGGCACGACGATCTGCAGCGGGATCTTGGCGAAGGCGCTCATCAGCAGCGACTGCCGGCCCTCGTCGATCGATCGCGCGGTGAGGAAGCGCTGGACCTGGCTCTGGTCGCAGCCGAAGTAGGACAGCATCAGGAACAGGCCGCCGATCATGCCCGACCAGAACGTGTAGGTCTTCTCGAGCGACAGGCTGAAGTCGATCGCGGTCAGTCGGCCGGTGGCACCGGCGAGGTGCAGGGCGTTGCTCACCGTGGTCCCCGACGGCAGACCGACGATGAGCACGATCATCGCGGCGGCCACACCCGCGACGATGACGAACATCTGCTTGACGTCGGCCCAGGTGACGGCCTGAACGCCGCCGACCAGCGTGTAGCCGACCGCCGGCACGCCCATCGACAGCACCGTCAAGGGCAGATTCCAGTCGAAGATGACCGAGAGGATGACCGACGGCGCCGAGATCACGGCGCCGCAGGCCAGGCCGCGCGAGAGCAGGAACAGCGCGCTGGTCATCACCCGCGTCTTCAGGTCGAACCGGCGCTCGAGATACTCGTAGGCGGTGTAGACCTTGGCCCGGTAGAAGAACGGCACGACCGTGACCGATAGGATGACCATCGCCACGGGCAGCCCGAAATAGAGCTGCAGCACGCTCATCCCCTCGCCGAAGCCGCGGCCGGTGGTGCCGACCAGCGTGATCGCGGACAGCTGCGTCGCCATCACCGACAGGCCGACGGCCCACCACGGCAGGCTCCGATTGGCGAGGAAATATCCCTCGACCTCGTTGGTCCGATGCGACCGCTTGATGCCGTCGGTCAGGATCCAGGCGAAGTAGGCGGCGACGACGAGCCAGTCGACGAGGTGCATACGGGGATACGGACGCTGCGGGTCAGCCGCGGCTGAAGGTGGTCTGGAACCACCACAGCGCGGAGAGGGTCACCACTTCGACGATGATCACCGCAACGTAGATCGCGGTCATGCGGCGGTCATCGCCGGTGGGCTCGACGGGCGCGCTCACAAAGCCTCCAGGGCGCTGCGCCGATCGCGGTCGGCGGCAGCCAGTCGCTCGCGGACCGCCGCGAGCCAGCCCCGGTCTCGCACCAGCATGGCGTCGGCGGCGCGCACGGCGTCGCCGGTCCGCGACGGGGCCGGGCCGCCCAGCGTCTCACGAACGCGGACGAAGTGCGAGGGGCACAGGATCTCGCGCAGCCGCGGCGCCTCGATGTCGATGGCGCGGCCGGCGACCCGCGTCGACACCTCGCGCAGCAGGTCGCCCAGCGATCGTTCGGGCGCGGTGCGGTCCGGCAACAGCCGGTGCGCCTCGACCAGGCCGGCGGCGATGGCGTGCGACTGCACGAAGGGCAAACCCTGCTCGCGGGTCAGGGTGTCGGCGAGCTCGGTCACGGTGATGAAGCCTTCGCCGGCGCGCGTGCCCATCTCGGCGACGTCGAACGTCGCGGTCTCGAGCGCGGCAGCCACCAGCGAGACGGCCCGCACGGCGTCGCGGAACGTCTGGTCGACCAGCGGCTGCAAGTCGTCCTCGGTATCGACGATGTCGCCGAACGGCGTGTTGTGGACGGTCAGCATCACCGCGGTGGCCTGGCCGAGCGCCTTGCTGCCGATCGAGCGCGCGTGCTCGAGCGCGACCGGGTTGCGCTTCTGCGGCATGATGCTGCTCACCTGCACGAACCCGTCGCCGAGCCGCAGGTAGCGGAACTCCGCCGTGCACCAGAGCAGCAGATCCTGGACGACGCGGCCGACGCCGACCAGTGTGACGGAGGCCGCCGCGAGGCTCTCGAGCAGGTAGTCGACGGTAGCGATGCTGCCGTAGGTGTTCCCGGTCGGCGCGTCGAACCCGAGCAGCGCGCTGGTCCGCTCGCGATCGATCGGGAAGGCGGTGCCGGTGATCGCGCAGGCGCCGAGGGGCGACCGGTTGGTCGTGGCGAAGGCGGCGCGCAGCCGCTCGCCGTCGCGCTCGAGCTGCTCGATCACGCCGAGCAGGTAGTGCGCCAGCGTCGTCGGCTGCGCCCGCTGCGTGTGGGTGTGCGCCGGGAACACCGTCTCGAGGTGCGCCGCGGCGATGCCGATCAGCGTCGCGCGAAGCGTCAAGGTGGCCTCGACGAGGTCGAGGACGAAGCCGCGCTGCCGCATGCGGTACATCGTCATGTCGATGTCGTTGCGGCTGCGCGCGGTGTGGAGACGGCCGGCGACGTCGCCGGCGCGCTCGGCGATCAGCCGCTCGACGAAGAAGAAGAGGTCCTCGCAGGAGCCGTCGTAGGGCGTCGTCCGGACGGTCTCGCGGCACACGCCCGCCACCGCGTCGCGGATCCGGCGCGCGTCGTCGCGGGCGACGATGCCGCGCTCGGCGAGCATCACCAGGTGCGCTCCGTCGATGGCGAGCAGCGGCTCGAGGAACAAGGCCTTGGCGTCCTCGAAGTTCTCGTTGAGGACGGCGCGGACGTACTCGGGCGCGAAGGGCATGGGGTAGTCGCGGGCGCCGGGACTCGAGCCGGGCCGTGCGGGCGCATAATTGTACGACGCATGACCGGCCCGAGCGACGCCCAGACCCCGGCCGGCCCGCGGCCCTCGCCCCGGCGGTCGGCGCGGCCCGGCGCCCCCCCGCGATCCCTGCTGCGTCGGCTCGTGGTCCCGGGGGTGCTCGGCTCGGCCGCCGGCATCTTCGTCACCGTGGTCCCGTGGGGCCGCTACCTGCTCATCTTCGGGCTGATTGTCAGCGGGCTCGCCTGGCTGCTACGCATCGCTGGCGACCGGGTTGTCGAGCGGGCCGGGCCGCAGCGGGGCGTCGTGCTGATTGGAACGGTGCTCTTCGCGACCTGGCTGATCGTGGCTCTCAGCCCGCCTGGCCCGCTGCGCGGCATCGGTTTCGGGCCCATCCGATCGACGCGCGAGCCCAAGGATCCCTACGCGCTGCCACCGGCCGGCTCGAAGGGTCTGTTCCCCAATCTCAAGGATCCGTCGGAGCCGATCGATCCGGTGCAGCCCTTGCGCGATCTGGTGACGCCGGAGCCGACCTACCAGCCGCCGGCGCCGCCCACGCCGCCCGCCGATGGCCGGCGCGGCACGCCGCAGGTCACGCTGCGGCTGTCGTCCAGCCAGTCGGCGTTCGGCGAGGGCGTGATCCTGATCGCGGACGTCCGGGGCGACGGCCGGGCCGTGCACGGCCCGGTGGCCTTCGTGGCCGACGGCACCGTCGTCGATGAGCGGACCCTGCGCGTCCAGGGTATCACCAGCCAGATCGAGTTCCGGCTCGCGGGCCTGGCGGTGGGCAGCCACACGCTGCAGGCGCGCTACCTGGGCAGCCGCACGTTCGCGGCCATGGATTCCGCGCCGGTCGCACATCGCGTCACGCCGCGGTAGGCGTCCAAACCGGACGACTCCGGAGTCGTTCGGCGGGGCGTCAGCGCTGCGGGGCGAAATAGCCGCCGCGGCTGACAATGCGGATGCCGGCCTTGCGGCTGGTCACCGACACCGCCCGCCAGGCGCCGTCGCGACGGCTGTTGGTCGAGGTATAGCCGATGACGTACTGCCGGCGCAGGTTCTCGACGATCCGTGCGTACTCGGCGGCGAGGGCCTCGACGGTCTCCGGAAAGTAGGCTTCCCCGCCGGTCCGGGCCGCCAGCGTCTGCAGGCGAACGCGGTCGACGTTGGTGCCGAGGCCGATCGCGTAGACCAGGGCCCCGTTCGCGCGCAGCTCCTCGAGCAGATCGTCGTACTTCGTCGCGCTGCCCGGGCCGCTGGCCGAGGCGTTCTCGTCGCGGCCGTCGGTCATGACCACGACCACGCGACGCCCCTCCGACGTCCGCAGCCTGCCGAGCGACTCGCGGACGGCGTCCCACAACGCGGTGCCGCCGTGCGACGTGTATTCGTCGATGGCCTTCATCGCCTCGCTGCGGAACTGCGTCAGGTCGTGCGCGACCTCCGCCGTGTCGGAGAAGCGCAGCACCGCCAGGCGATCCTCCTTGCGCAGCGCGGTGACGAACGACCGCGCCGCAGACTTCACGCCCTCGGCGGATCGCCGCATGCTGCCGCTCTCGTCGAGCGCGAGCACGATCGACACCGGGCTGGTCGCCTCCGAGAACGCCTCGACCGTCTGCGGCACGCCGTCCTCGACGACGACGAGGTCCTCGCGCGTCACGTCGAGCACGCCGCGGCTCTCGTCGACCGCGGTCAGTTCCAGCGTCGGCCGCACCGGAGGCGGCTTCGGCGCGTAGTAGCCCGGCTTGGTACGGACGACCAGCGAGCTGTCGGCGGTGACGAGGCGGATGGCCCGAAACGATCCGTCGACGCGCTGATTGGTCGGCGTGTAGGTCAGCAGGTAGCGGGTGGCGACGTCCGCCGCGACGCGGTCGTGGACCACCGGCAGCTCGCTCTCGCGATACGGGAAGAAAGCCCGGCCGCCGGTCGCCGCCGCGAAGCTCCTGAGCAGCCCTTCGCCCTTCAGCGAGATGCCCGCGACCCCGCCGATGCCGATGACATAAGCGGTCGCCCCGGAGGTTTGCACGGCACGCACCGCGTCGTCGCGGGTGGCGACACTGTGCTCGTCGTAGCCGTCGCTGAGCAGCACCAGGACATGACGGCCCTCGCGCTTGCGGATCATCTCCGACGTCGAGACGATGGCGTCATAGATCGCCGTGCCTCCGTGCGGCCGCACCGCGAGCAGCGCGTCGAGCACGGTGTCGAGGTCGTTGGTCGGCCCGGTCGCGGCCCCGATGGTGCGCGAGAACGGCACCACGAGCACCCGATCGGCCGGCCGCAGGTAGCGCATGAACCGCGTCACCGCGTCGCGCATGAAGCTGACGCCGTGGGCAATGCTCTGGCTGCTGTCGACCAGCATCACGTAGGTCGCCGGCATGACCTCCGGCCGCACCAGCTCGAGCTCCTGACGAGCGCCGTCCTCCTCGAGGACGAAGCCGGACTTGCCGAGGTCGCCGATCGGCCGTCCCGCCTTGTCGTGCACGGTCGCCTCGACGAGCACGCTGATCACTTCGGCCTGCTCGACGAAGTCGAAGGCCGCCAGATCGATCCGGCTGGTCGCGCTGCGGCCCTTGGCGTCGGTCACCTCCACCGAGATCTGAGTCGGCGCGAAGGGGTTGTCGTCGACCCAGTCGACGGCGTACGCCGGGCCGTCGACGTCCTCGCCGACGGCGGCGCCGTTGACGAAGAACTTGACGCCCTGGATCGGGGTGTCGCCGGCCGGCTGGACGCGGGCGACGATGCGGACGGCGCCGGGCGTGCCGGTGCGCCCGAGCGGTGAGGTGATGCGGACGGCGAGCGGTGGATCGTCAGCCCGCAGGCGAACGCCGGCGGCGGCGGCCAGGCTCAGCACCGCCGCCAGGATCGCGCGACGGAAGCGCCGCGGGTCAGCCCTCCGCGTCATCGACGAAATAGCTGTCGCAGGCCGCGGCGAGGAGGGTGAAGGTGAGGCGCGTGGTCTCGCCGCGGTATTCGGCGAGCGACAGCGCCTGGTCGATGAGGTCGCGCGGGTGGCAGCCGCGGAGCGGAATCCGGCGCGAGCGGTAGCACTCGATCAGGACGCGCTCGACCAGCGGACGGTCGAAGGCGATGCCGCGCTCGTCGCAGGCGGCGGCCCAGATCTTCGCGTAGTCGTCGACCGATGGGCTCTCGGCGAACACCTTGTAGCGGATCCGCCGCAGGAACGCTTCGTCGACGAGGTCGCGGGGGCGGATGTTGGTGGCGAAGGCGACCAGCGTCACAAACGGCAGCTCGAACTTCTGCCCGGTCTGCAGCGTGAGGTAGTCGACCCGGCTCTCGAGCGGCACGATCCACCGGTTCAGGAGGTCGCGCGGCCCGACCCGTTGCCGGCCGAAGTCGTCGATCACCAGCACGCCGCCGTTGGCCAGCGCCTGCAGCGGCGCGCGATAGAAGCCCGATACCGGCAGGTAGGTCAGCTCCAGCGCGTCGAGCGTCAGCTCACCGCCGACGGTGACGAGCGGCCGCCGGCAGCGCACCCAGCGTTTGTCCTCGACCGGGCCGGCTTCGATCAGGGACTCGCTCTCGGGCATCGCGATCGGCTCGTGCACCACCGGATCGAAGACGCGGATGATCTGGCCCTCGACCGAGATCGCGTGCGGCACGGCGACGTCGCCGTCGAGCAGGTTGCGGATGCTCTGCGCGATCACCGTCTTGCCGTTGCCGGGCGGCCCGTAGACGAACAGTGAGTGGCCGGCGTTGATGGCCGGGCCGAGCGAGTCGATCACCCGATCGCTGAGGACCAGGTGCCGGCAGGCCTCGCGCACGCGCTCCCGGGTGGCGCTGCGCGGCACCGCGGCCTGGTGCGCCTTCAGGTAGGCGGCGTATTGCGTCAGCGGCACCGGGGCGACGCCGACGTATTGGTTCTGCTGCAGGAAGAGCATCGCCCGGGCGCGGCCGGCGTCGAGGATGCGGTACTCGTAGGACGACGGGCCGAGCATCGAGCCGCTCGACACCTCGATGTGGCGCGCGTCGCGCAACTCGGCGAGGGCCGGCTCGATGACCGGAAAGCGGAGGCCCAGCCGACGGCCCAGCTCTGTGCCAGTCAGATCGCCCGACAGGTGCAGCGTCTTCAGGACCAGCTGCAAAACGAGATCGAGCGACAGCCCGGCCTCGACGAGCGACAACGGCGCGGCCGGATGGCCGAGCACCCGTTCCGCCTCGCCCGGCTCCTGCGCGCTGACGGTCCGGGACGCCGACAGGCCGCCGCCGGCACGCGTAATCATGATCGCCGTCGCCCGCTAGTCGTCCGACCGCAGCCGCGAGCGACGTTTGAGAAAGTAGAGTATGCCCACCACAATCGCGGCAACCCACAACACAACCTGAGTATCCATAACCCGAGCTCTCCTTTGGCGCGCGGCGGCGGCGCGCTCACTGCTACTGACCCGCCATTCCCTGAATCAGCACGCGAATGATCCGGATCGCGCCCGGACCGAGCGTAACCACGTACATCGCGGGAAACAGGCACAACACGAGGGGGAAGACCAGCTTCACTCCGAGTTTGGCGGCGCGCTCCTCGGCCCGCTGCCGACGCACGCTGCGGCCGGTGTCGGCGTGCGTGCGCAGCGCCTGCGCGATGCTGGTGCCGAAGCGATCGGTCTGGATCAGCATGGCGACCAGGGCGCGGACGTCGTCCACCTTGGTGCGATCCGCGAAATTGCGAAACGCCTCCATGCGCGGCTTGCCCGCCCGGATCTCGTTGGTGACCTGCTGCAGCTCGTCGGCCAGAGCCGGGTGCGACAGCTGCAGCTCCTCACTCGCCTTGAGCACTGCTTGATCGAGCGAGAGCCCGGCCTCGACGCAGACGATGACCAGGTCCAGCGCGTCCGGCAGCCCGTTGCGGATCTGCTGCTGGCGCCGGGTGGCGAGGCGGCCGATGACCAGCCCCGGCACGAGATAGGCGGCGATGGCCAGGAGGCTGCCAACCATGATCCCGCGCGGCGACCCGAAGACCGCGAAGGCCGAGGCGCCGGCGACCACCGGCAGGGCGATTTCGAGCGCCGCGAAGATGACTGCCGCGGCCGGGTTGGTGAAGCCGGCCCGGGCGAGCCGCCGCCGGATGCGCGACATCTCCTTGGTCGACGTGGGCAGCACCTTCGACACGCGGGCCAGCGTCGGCCCGACCGTGTCGGTCAGGGTCAGGTGCTTCAGCGCGGCCGCCGCCGTCGGGCGATCCTTGGGCGGCGCCATGATCCGATCGAGCCGCCGCCGGGCGTCGGTCTGACGGTTGAGGACGAGCGCGGCCAGCGAGCCGGCGAACACGGCCGTCATCACGAACACGATTGCGATGGTGACCGTCAGGTCCGGCATCGGTCTCAGTACTCCACGTTCACGAGCTTGCGGATCGCGACGAAACCGAGCACCCAGAGGCCGCCCGCGGCCGCGACCATCTGGATACCAAGGGGATCCCTCACGAGCGTCAGAATGTGGTCTGGCGCCATCACCACCATGAATAGTGCCAGCACGACCGGCATCAGTACCAGCACCCAGCCGGTCAGCCGGGCGTGCGCCGTCACGACGCGGATCTGGCGCTTGACCCGGAAGCGCTGGCGAATCACGTCGCCGAGGTTGTCGAGGATCTCGGCCAGGTTGCCGCCCGACTCGCGCTGCGTCAGCACCGCGGTGACGAAGAAGCGGGCGTCGAGCAGCGGCACCCGCTCCGCAAGGTGGCGGAGCGCGTCCGGCATCGACATGCCGAAGTTCTGGCGGTCGTAGACCAGCCGGAACTCGACGCCGACCGGGTCGGGCAGCTCCTCGGCGACCAGCGCCAGGCCGGTCGTCATCGCATGGCCGGCGCGGAGGGCGCGGGCGATGAGGTCGATGGCCTCGGGGAACTGCTCCTCGAACTGCCGCACGCGACGCTCGGCTTTGAAGCGGACGAAGGCGATCGGCAGCCAGCCGGCGGCCAGCCCGAGCGGGATGGTGACCACCCACATCGTCGGCGAGATCCGGCTGAGAACCAGCGCGCCGAGCCCACCGGCGATGACGCTGACCGCGAGCAGCGTCGCCGGCGGCGTCTGCATGTTGGCACGCTCGAGCAACACCGCCAGATAGCGCAGCACGCCGCCGCCCGCGGTCGCCGCCAGGCCCTCGAGCCGGCGCCGATCGTTCTTCGGCTGGCGCTCGACCAGCGCGTCCTCGTCGGCCTCGTCGCTGCCGGGCTCCTTGCCCGTGAGGCGCCGGTGCAAGGCCTCCTGCGACTTCTGTTCGGGCCGCTGGACGAAGAGCCAGAACGCGCCGAACACGACGCCGAAAACGACCGCGAAGACGAGGACGATCGGGCCCGGGGTCATGAGGACTCCTAGGCCACCTGCTGCACGTGCTCGAACATGGCGGCCGCGAGCGGACGCCCGGACGTGGCCAGGCGGTCCGAGCACTTCGGGCGGATCCCCGTGGCGCGGAAGCGGCCGATGACCTTGCCGGTGGACGACACCCCGGTGCGCTCGAACAAGAAGATGTCCTGCATCGTGATGACGTCGTTCTCCATCCCCGTGATCTCGGAGATCGCGGTGATCCGCCGGGTGCCGTCCGACAGGCGCGAGATCTGGACGAGGAGGTCGACCGCCGAGGCGATCTGCTGGCGCACGGCGCGCTCCGGCAGCTGCAGGCTGGCCATCGCCACCATCGTGTCGAGGCGATACAGCGCGTCGCGCGGGCTGTTGGCGTGGATCGTCGTCAAGCTGCCGTCGTGGCCGGTGTTCATCGCCTGGAGCATGTCGAGCGCTTCGGCGCCGCGGACCTCACCGATGACGATGCGGTCGGGTCGCATGCGCAGCGCGTTGATGACCAGATCGCGCTGCTTGACCGCGCCCTTGCCCTCGATGTTCGGCGGCCGCGTCTCGAGCCGGACGACGTGGCGCTGCCGCAGCATCAGCTCGGCGGCATCCTCGATGGTGATGACCCGCTCGCCTTCGGAAATGAAGCCGGAGAGCGCGTTCAGCAGCGTGGTCTTGCCGGCGCCCGTGCCGCCGCAGACGATGATGTTCAGCCGGCTGGCCACCGCCGCGATCAGGAAGTCGAGCATCGGCTTGGTCAGCGCTTCGCGATCGACCAGGTCGGTGCCGCCGAGGCGATCGGTGCGGAAGCGGCGGATCGACAGGCACGGGCCGTCGAGCGCGAGCGGCGGCACGATCGCGTTGACGCGCGAGCCGTCGGCGAGGCGCGCGTCCACCATCGGGCTCGATTCGTCGATACGGCGTCCGACCGAACTGACGATCCGCTCGATGATCTGCATCAGGTGCTTGTCGTCGCGGAAGACCGCGGTGCACTCCTCGATGCGGCCCTCGCGCTCGACGTAGACGCGGTTGAAGCGGTTGACCAGGATGTCCGACACGGTCGGGTCCTTGAGCAGCGCCTCGAGCGGGCCGAGGCCGAACAGCTCGTCGAGGACGTCGACCGTCATCGACTCGCGCTCGTACAGACTGAGCGGCGTCGTCTTGGTCTCGGTCTCGAGCAGGCCGATGATCAGCGTCCGGATCTCGGGCTCGGCCTGGTCGCGCGACACCCGGGCGAGGCGCTCGAGGTTGAGCCGGTTGAGCAGCTCCTGGTGGACCTTCGACTTGATCGTCTGGTAGTGCGGGTGGCGGACATCGGCCGTCGTCGCCGCACCGCGCGAAGTGGCGGTAGCGGCCCGGGCCGTGCCGCCGGTGTTGGCAGCCATGGGTTAGCGACGTCCCTTCAGCAGGCCGAACAGCCCGCTCGATTCCGGCGGAGTGGGCGGCGCGGGGACCACGCCGGCGAGATCATGCGCCAGCTCGCGAAAGCTGGCGGCGAGCTTGTTGTGATTGTCGAGGGCGAGCGGCCGCCCCTTGTTCAAGGCGCGCAGCGCCATGCGATAGTCGCTCGGCACCGAGTGGACGACGCGCGCGCCGACCACCTTCTCGACGTCGTCGCGGCCGATCTCGGCATGAGTGTCGACGCGGTTGACGATCACCGTGACGCGATCGTTGCCGTAGCGCTGGCGCAGCGCCGCGGCGATGCGGCTGGCGTTGCGCACCGTCGCCAGCTCCTGGTTGGCGACGACGACGATCCGCGACGCCTGATCGAGCGCGTCGAGCGCGGCCGCGTCCGAGCGCGGTACGTCGAGCACGATGTAGCGATAGAGGCTGGTGGCGAACTCGACCAGGCTGCGGACGCGCTGCACGCTGCTCGTCTGCGCCAGCTGTCGATCGGACGACGCCAGCAGATGCGGGCCGGCCGGCGACTGCACGACCAGGCCCTTGAAGAAGGCGTCGTCGAAGCGGTGGATGTTGTCGAGCGCGTCGACCACCGAGAAGCGCGGCTCGACGCCGAGGAAGACCGCAGCGTCGCCGTGCGCCAGGTGCAAGTCGACGAGCAGCGTCCGACCGGGCGCGGTCCGACTGAGCTCGGTGGCGACGTTGACCGCTACCGTCGTGGTGCCGACGCCGCCCTTGGCGCCGATGAAGGCGAACACCTGCCCGGTGGCGACGGGCTGCTTGTGCGCCAGCAGGCGCGTGACCGCCGTCTCGATCTCGGCCGCCTGGAGCGGCTCGGCGAGGCACTCGTTGACGCCGGCCCGCATCGCCTCGAGCACGATCGCCGGCTCGAGCGACGAACAGACCAGGAGCACCGGCGTGGTCGGGTGCTGCCGCTTGAGCATCGCCACCGTCGGCGGCAGCGCCTGGCCGCCGCGCAGGTCGACGACCACGACGTCTGGCTGCCGCGCCGCGGCGTGCGCCAGCGTCGCGAGCTCGGAGGCCGGCAGCTGGGTGGTGCGCAGGTTGATCGCGGCGAGCAGACGCTCGATCTCGCGATCCTTGGCACCGATGATGGCGACTTCGGGGTTCACCGTGTCCGTCTCAGTCTCTATGTCTCTGACAACTGTTCGTGACGATTTACCGAACAAGCGCCACGTTGCGCAGGAACGCCGCGTCGGAGGTGATCAAGGGGGCGCCGGCGTCGTACATGCCAGGGACGATCATGATGCGCCCGGTGATCTCGCCTTCGCCGACCACGCTCTCGACGAAGAAACCCACCAGGTTGCGAATACGCACGTCGATCCGGATGGAGGGCCGGGGCTGGCGCGCGTAGTCGTCGGGATCGATGACCGCGATGACGATGACGCGTGGACCGACGCCGGGACCCAGGCCACTGCGCACCGTTCGGGTCGTCGAGTCCCAGGTTGCGCCCGGGTCGAGGTCGATCAGCCCTTGCAACGGCTCGTTGGTGGCTTCCGAGTGGTTGTCGAAGGCGGTCAGCGGTTCGCCGATGGATACCGGCAAACCGCTGCAAGTGGCGAGGTTGGCACGATACAGGGCTTCCTCGTCGCCGGTCGCGCCATCGGCGCGCGGCAACTCCAGCTGCACGTAGTTGTCGGCCGCGAGCACACCGCCGTGGAGGTTCGCCGGACGCCGCAACGTCACCCGCTGTCCGTTCATGGCAGCCACGGTGAAGCCCGTGCCCGGGGAAGAATCGGTCGGCGGCTCGTACGTGTCAGCCACGCCGGGCGGGATGGTGCCGGCGTCGGCGTAGCGCTCAAATTGATCGTCGGGCGTCCACGGCGAACTGGTCGGGTACGTCTCGCGCCAGGAGTCCGTGATCCCGAGCGGTCGCACGCAATTCGAAGCGTTGCCGGTCATGACCTTGGCACTGGCGGAGGCCCGCACCCGCGTCGGCGCGGCGCCGAACACACGAGCGAAGAACACGGGCAGCGGCGATCCGATGCCGTTGCCGCGCTCGACCACGACGTTGAGGCACTCGCCCGACGTGGCCGGCGCGCCGAGCGGGCAGGTACTCGTGAACGTCAGCGTGGCTGGCGCGATCGTCTCGCCCCAGATTGTGTGCTGCTGGGCCACGGTGAGCGCCGCCGCTTCGGCCACGGGCCGGTCCTCGGGGTTCGCAGCGAGGGAGACGATTCCGGCCAGCGCCGCTGCGTCCACGGCGTTCTGCGCCTGGCCGCGCGCCACCCAGAGCGTGCCCAGGTCGATCGATAGGGCCGAAAAGGCGAGCAGGCCCATCATCGCCACGGCGACGTGGACCAGGACCGCGCCCCGTTCGCGCCCACGGCGCGGTCGCCGCGCGCGCAGGCTCACGCCGTTCGTGGCGGCTGCGGCGAGGCGGCTGACGACATGGCTGGGGATCATGGCGTTTCGTCCGTGTGGCGGGGCCGCGGCCCTAGGGCTCGCCCCGCGGTTTCGGTGACGCCGGCGGGGGGTCGGCCGGCGGCGGCGTGTCCTCCTCGCCGGTCGGCGCCGGCAGGAAGGATTTCGGCCGCGTCGGCAGCGGCGGCACTTCGTCGGGATCGAGCGGCCGCACCAGGCGCGGCGTGATCAGCACCATCAGCTCGGTGCGCTCGGCGCGATCGGCCTTGCTCCGGAACAGCGCGCCGATGATCGGCAGTTTGCTCAGGATCGGGATGGCCGCCTTGTCCTCCTGCGACACGTTGTTCAGGAGGCCGGCAATGGCGAACGACTGCCCGTCGCGCAGTTCTACGTCGGTCTCGGCGCGCCGCGTCAGCAGCGCCGGGATGCGGAAGCCATTCAGGGTCACGCCGTTGTTGAAGTCGAGGGAGCTGACCTCGGGCTTGACTTTGAGGCGAATCACGTCGCCGGCGATGGTCGGCTTGAACGTGAGCCGAACGCCGAACTCCTTGAACTGCACGCTGATCGAATTGCTGTTGCCGCCCTGCACGATGGGGACGGGGAACTCGCCGCCGGCCAGGAAGCTGGCCTCCTGGCCGTTGTAGGCGATCAGGTTCGGCTCGGCCAGGCTCTGGAAGTGGCCCTTCGACTCGAGCGCCTTCAGCACCGCGCCAATGCCCTCGCGGGTATCGAAGAAGAACAGGTTGAGGTAGTCGGTGAAGGTGGTCTTGTCGCTTTCGAGCGCCGGCGCGGCGAACTGCTGCGTCGTCGATCGTCCGGCGAAGCGCTGCGCGTTGGCGAAGAAGCTGACGCCGGCCTGCATCAGCGCAGAGCGGTTCACTTCGGCGAAGCGGACCTGCAGCATGACCTGCTGGCTGGCGCTGCCACCAGGCAGCTGCAGCAGGTTGACGACCTTCGCGTTGGCCTTGGTCGCGGCGACGATCTCGCCGGCGCGCAGCATCACCGCGTTGGTCGAGACCTGGCCCGACAGGATCACGGCGTCGTCGTTCACCGCGACCCGGATGTCCTCGCCGGGAAACAGCGTCTGGAAGGTCTGCTGCAGCGTCGTCACGCCGGGATCGACCACGACGTCGTATTGCTCGCGTCGGCCAGCGCCCCACACGATCAAGCTGACCGTGCCGGCGCTGCGGCCGTCGATCAGCACTTCACGCGGCTGGACGACGACGGCGTCGGCGATCTTCGGATCGGTGATGGCGATGCGGGTCACGTCGTAGGTGGTGGTCAGCACCATCGAGCGCCCGGCGGTGAGCATCAGCACGCGATCGCGATCGAGGCGGCCGCTATCCCCCACCGGACCGGATGTCTGGGCTGGAGCCGGCGTCTGGGCCCGGGCCGGGGTCTGGACGCCTGGCGTCTGCGCGAGCGCCGACGCCACTGCGGCGAGCACGCGAGCCGGCGGGGGCGTGCGCACGCCCGGCGCCAGGCTCAGGCCCGGCAGGAGCAACGTCGACAGCACGAACACACACATTACTTGGGGTTCTCCTGGCTCGGCGGCACGTCGCGCGGCTTCTCTTCTTCCTCGTTGCGGACGGGCTCGGTCGTGCGCTTGGCGCCGCGGATCGCCTCGACCGTGTACGGCGCCGGCGGAGGCGGGGGTGGTGGCGTCACCGGTGCAGCGGCGACCGGCGCCGGCTTCGAGATCGGACGCGCCGCGACCGGCGTTGGCTGGGGCGTCGGGGTGCCCATCAGGCCGCCGCCGCGGATGCCGGCGCTCTCGGTGGGTGCGGTATCGAGCGGATTGCGCAACGTCTGGGTGATGCGGCCCTCGGCGGCGGCGAGCGCGATGCGCTGGGCGTCTTCCGGGGTCACGAGCAGCGTGACGACCGAGGTCGGAATCGGCTTGCCGTCCTGTCGCGCCTTCTCCTGATCGAAGCGGGTGCCGGCGGTCAGCACCTGGGCGTTCGACACCACCACGCGGGCAAGGCTGTCGCTGGCCTGGCCGCGACTCTCGAACGTCACCAGGACGTCGACGCGGGTGCCCGGTACGACGAAGCCGGCGACCCCCATCACTTCGTTGACGCGGACCGAGATGGCCCGCATGCCCGGCGGGATGGTCGGCGGCAGGCCGGCACCGGCGCCGAGGGCGGCCAGCTTGCCTTCGGTGATCGGCTCGTTGGCCGCGATGGCGACAATGGCGCCACGATCGATCACGGCGCTCGGATTGCCCAGGCTGCCGTCGAGCCGCGAGCCGGCCGGCCAGGAGACGACTTTGACGTGTGCGCGGGTGAGCATCGTGCCCGCGGGAATCGGCTGTGCCGCTACGATGGTGTCGATGGTCTGCGGCTGTGCGGCGCCGGCGGCCAGGGCGCGATAGACGACGAAGCTGGCGACGGTCGCGGCAAGCAGCGCGACGAAGAGGACCGCGGCCAGCCGGGTGTTGCGGTTCATGCGATCAGCTCCCCGAGGCCACGGTTTCGACACGCATCGTAGTGGTTGCGGTCAGGGCAATCGTGCCAAACGGACCGGTGCCGCCAGCGAGCGACACGAACGGTCCCAGGACCAGGAAACGGTCGGCGAGCGTGACGTTCACTTGAGCCGCCTGGAAGGCCGGGCCGGCGCCGGGTGTCAGTGTGACCGTGTCCACGATGGTGACCGGCGCGGCGGTCGCGTTGTTGATGCCTTCCCGCACGAACTGCGTGACCCGGGCCTGGACGTCGCCGACGGAGTAGCCCGGCAGAACGGCGATGCGCGCACCTTCACGGGCCGCGTTCGTGACGACCTGCTGGCGCTGCAGCAGGAGCCCGAAGTCGAGGATGCCGCCGAAGATCAGCAGCAGGAGCGGCAGGACCAGCGCGAACTCGACGAGCTCGGCGCCGGTCTGCGATCGCACGCGCGCGGGAACCCGCACCACCACCACCGCCTCCTTTTTCACCACACCCGCAGCCACAGCGTGGCGAGCGCCCCGAGCGCGATTGGGAGGGCGTACGGCATGCGCGCCGCGTCGGGATTGTCTAGCGTAACGACGGGGTGAGGCTTCGGCCCCGAGAGACGCCACCAGGTCACGATGCCCCAGATGTTCACGATCGTGGCGCGAAGCCTGCCGCGCCACAACACGAGCGGCACCGCCATCAGACCGCCCGCGATCGCTCCGTAGATCGCCACCCAGCACACCAGCGCCGGGCCGACCCACGCGCCGAATGCCGCCAGCAGCTTGATATCGCCGCCGCCCATCGCGCGGAGGGCGAATAGCGGCAGGAACAGCAGCACGCCGACCATCCAGCCGGCGACACTCCATCCGACGCCGTTCACACCTTCCGTCGCACCGCCGAAGGCGATCGCCACGGCGGCGGCACCGAACGTCAACGCGTTCGGGACCCTGCGAGTGGCACAATCGGTCGCCGCCGCGGCGGCGCCGAGCGCCAAGACGGCGACGGACGGCGCATCGAGCATCTACGAGCCGCTCGGTGGCGGCGGATCCCAGAGGCCCTGCACGCCGGTCGTCGTGCTCGTATAGCTCAGTCCCAGAGCGTCGCGCATTGCGGGCCAGATGGCTACGGCGCAGAGCCCGACGAACGCCGTGAGCAGCGCGTACTCAACCAGGTCCTGACCGCCCTCGTCATAAACGAAGTCGCACGCAAGTCTCCCGGCCCGGGTCAAACTCTTAGCATCCGTCCACACAATCCACCGCGCGTGTGAAGATGGTGGTAATGGCGACGGCGAGCGGCGGCACAGCCGCTGCGACTGCCAATGCGATGACTGCAATCAAAAGCGCGTACTCGACGAGATCCTGTCCCTCGTCGTCGCGCCAGAACCGTGCAACTAATCTCCGCATTTCCCGCTCCTTCACTCCGACGCTGCGTTCGATGCCGGCGCGCCATCATGGCGGATCACAGTCTCGGTACTTGCGGCTGGGCCCGCCCAGGCGTGCCGTCCGAATGTGTGCGATCGCGCGCGTGTGCGTCTTGCGGCGCCCAACGCGCCACTGCCGTCAAGGCAAGCGCAGTGCCAGAAGGGAGACGATACACCAAACCAATCGCCGGATCGGCGTTTTTTGGCAGCAGAAACGGCAGGATGTCGCTGATCGCGGAGACGGTCCGGCTGGCGCACGCCGGTGCGGATCCGCCCATGAAAGTCGCCGCATAGTCAGACTATAGTACGCAACTCGACAGCATCACCCCGCAGAGTGCCCGATCGGTCGAGCGATCCGGCCTCCAGCTCGACCACAGCGAAGGCGCGCCAGGCGACCCGAATGCGCCAGGGTGCGACCGCGGCCGAGGTCTTGAGAACCTGACCAGCGCGATTCAGGAAGAGCAGGTCGAGAGGAAACCTCATGAAGGCCGTGTGGACGCTCGAGCAAGGCGCCAGGACGAGGCCCTCCCCGTCACGCAGGCCGTGGCGGCCGAGCAGCCCATGGCGCCGCGTGCCGGAGTCGAACGCCGGCAGCAGGCGGGTCGCGATCGCCTCGCCGGTCCGCAGATTCCACAATCCGAACCGCGCCTGCGGCTCCCGAACCAGCGCGGCGAGGCAGTGCGCCACTAGGCGGGCATCCTGGGCAGAGCGTCGGACCTCAGAGCGTCACCCGAATGCGGGTGCGGAAGCGCACCGGCCGTCCCTCGCGGGTCGCCGGCTGGAACAGCCAGGTCTTGGCGGCGGCGACCAGCATCCGCTCCTGATAGCGGTTGGCCGGCGAGATCAGGTGCACGTGCTCGACGGCTCCCGACTCGGCCACCACGAACTCGAGGGTCCCGATCTGTTCCTCGGGTACGTCCGGAGGCGGCTGCTCCGGCAAGTGAGGGCGGATGAGCACCGCCGGCGTCACCTGGACATCGCCGATCGTGAAGACCCGTCCGGTTGGGACGGCGCGCGGCACCGTACGAACCGGAGCGATTGGCGACGGCACGACGCGCCCGTCGCGCTCGGCGACCACGACGTCCACGGTGCGGCGCGCTGGCGGTACCGGCGCAGCCGGACCAGGCGCGGACGCAGCGGTGGGCGCCGGCTTGGAGGGGGTCGGCGTCCGGCTCGAAGCCTTCGGCACCGATGGCGCGGTCGCGCTCGGCGCTGAGGCGGCAGGACGCTCGCTGCCCACAGCCGACGAGGGCGCGGGGCGCGGCGAGCCGCCCGGCACGGCCGGCGGCATTGCCGGCGCAGAGGGCTGCTCTGGGCCGACGATCGGCAGATCGTCTTCCTCCGCGGTCGAGTGGGCTGGCGCAGGCGCCGGTCGATCGAACCACGACGCGGCGACGTAGGCGACCCCGAGGAACGCCACGATGCCGACCGCCGCAGGCACGATCAGACGACCGACGCCGTGCTCGGGCGCAGGATCCCAGCCGCGCGGCACGTCGACGTCGTCTGCGGGGTCTTCCGCGGGGTCTCCGGCGCGCGGCGGCGCGGGCGTCGCCGCCGGGGCGCCGGCCGCGTGACGGGTGCGCTCGGTCAGCGCGTCGAGCGCCGCGGCGCGATGCGCCCGTTCCAGCGCCGGCTCGGCGCGCAGGGCCACCGCGGCCAGGACCTCGCGCCGCCCGGGTCGCTCGAAGAAGGCCAGCTCGGAGGCCAGGCTGGCCACGGCCTCCTGCCCGGCGCGATCGGTGCGTGGATCGCCCGCGTACGCCTCGACCAGCTGGCGCAGCTCCGCCGGGCACGGGGCCGCCTCGAGAAACTTGGCGAGCACGAGCGCGACGCCGGACGCCGGCGGCCCGTCGAGATGCCCCGGGCCGGTGACGCGGAGCTCGCCCGTCGGCAGCAGGGCGACGTCGCCCGGCCGCGGACACGCCGGCGCCTGTGCCTCGGCGATCAGCGAGGCCAGGGCGGCGCCGGCCGCCACCGCTTCGTGCCAGTCGAGGGCGACCGCGGTCGAGCGCAGATCGGTCAGCGAAATCATCAGTGAGCGCCGCCCGCGGGGGCTAGTGTCCCGGCCGCGTGATTCGCGGCATGAATCCCGGAGCGCGGCGCCCGGATGGCAAGGCGCGAAGAGCGAGCTTATTGGGCATAAGTGAGCGATGAGCAACGCCGCCAGCCGGGATGCCCCGCCCGGGAGTCATTTGCGAATCACGCGGCCGGGACACGAGATCCCGAGGACGGGACCGCGGCGGTCGGGCGCGAGCGGGAGGTACGAGTGTACAACAGCGCCGGGGACTTGCCGCGCCGAAGCACGGACCATGGCTCGTGCGAAGGCGAAGCCTGCCCGCCGAAGCGCGATCCCAGGGTGGCGCGCGAAGGCGGGTATGATCCCCACGTGAACGAGCACGCGCCGACTGGCTCCGACTCCGGACCGTCGATCCTCGATGCGCTGCTCCGCCGCATCCTCACCAGCCGCGTCTACGACGTCGCCCGCGACACGCCGCTCGATCCGGCGCCGCGGCTGTCGGCGCGGCTGGGCAACCGTGTGCACTTCAAGCGCGAGGACCTGCAGCCGGTCTTCAGCTTCAAGGTGCGCGGCGCCTACAACCGCATGACGCATCTGACCGCAGCCGAGCGGGCCCGGGGGGTCATCACCGCGAGCGCCGGCAACCACGCCCAGGGCGTTGCCTGCTCGGCGCAGAAGCTCGGCCTGCGTGCGGTGATCGTGATGCCGCGGACCACGCCGTCGATCAAGGTCCAGGCGGTGCAGGCGCGCGGCGCCGAGGTCGTCCTGGTCGGCGACAGCTATTCGGACGCGCAGGTGCACTGCGATCACCTGATCACCGAGACCGGCCTCACCTTCATCCATCCGTTCGACGATCCGCTGGTCATCGCCGGCCAGGGAACCGTCGGCGACGAGATCGTGCGCCATCGCCAGGGCGAAGCGCTGCACGCGGTGTTCGTGCCGGTCGGCGGCGGCGGACTGCTCGCCGGCGTCGCCGGCTACATCAAGGCGGTGCTGCCGAACGTGCGCGTGGTCGGCGTCGAGCCGTTCGAGTCGGACGCGATGTACCAGTCGCTCAAGGCCGGGCACCGCGTCACGCTCGACCACGTCGGCATCTTCGCCGACGGCGTCGCGGTGCGGACGGTCGGCGCGCACACCTTCCAGATCGCGCAGATCGCCGTCGACGAGATCGTCCGCGTCTCGAACGACGAGATGTGCGCCGCGATCAAGGACATCTTCGACGACACCCGCAGCGTGATGGAGCCGGCGGGCGCGCTGTCGGTGGCCGGTCTGAAGCGCTGGGTCGCCGAGTCGGGCTGCCACGACGAGCATCTCGTCGCGATCCTGAGCGGCGCCAACATGAACTTCGATCGCCTCCGCTTCGTCGCCGAGCGGGCCGAGCTCGGCGAGGAGCGGGAGGCGCTGTTCGCGGTCACCATCCCCGAGCGGCCGGGCGCCTACCGCGACTTCTGCATCGCCCTCGGGCAACGCGTCGTGACCGAATTCAACTATCGCCTCAACGGCCGCCAGGAGGCGCACATCTTCGTCGGCGTCGGCGTGGATTCCCGGCGCGACGCGGCGACGCTGGCGCAGGAGCTGCGCGCGCGCGGCTACGAGACGCTGGACCTGACCGACAACGAGATGGCCAAGCTGCACGTCCGCCACATGGTCGGCGGCGCGGCGCCGGACGTGCGCTCGGAGCGGCTCTACCGGTTCGAGTTCCCGGAGCGCCCGGGCGCACTGACGAAGTTCCTCGACACGCTGGGCGGACGGTGGAACATCAGCCTGTTCCACTACCGCAACCACGGCGCCGACTTCGGGCGCGTGCTGGTGGGGTTCGAGGTGCCGGACGATCAGGAAGGCCCGTTCGGGACGTTCCTCGAGACGCTGGGCTATCCGTATCAGCGCGAGGTCGACAACCCCGCGTACACGCGCTTCCTGACGCCAGGAGCTTGACCACTCCGGAGTCGGCCCGGGCGGACCACTCCGGAGTCGTTGAGAACTACGCGATGTTCGTGACCCCGGTGTCGGCTGCCTGATCGATCGGCAGGTACGCCGTGAACGTCGTCGTGCCCGACTTCAGGTCGACCTGCGCGCTGAAGGTGCCGCCCGAACGCGTGACCACCTCGTCGCACACCGTCGTCGGCACCGATACCATCCCGTAGCCCTCGGCCACGACCGCCAGCGCCAGCGACGTGTCGTTGCGGCGGCGGCCGCCGTCCTTGCGGGGCGGCTGGGTGGTGACGCGGATCGAGCCGCCGAGCGGCAGCGCGCCGCGGACGGTGACCACCAGCGTCGAGAGCAGTCCGGCGAGCTCGTCGGCGTCGCACTCGACCGAGGGCAGGCTCGGCGCCAGCTCGAAGCGCAGGTCGATGTCCGGTCCGGCGAGCTGTCGCAGCATCGGCTCGTTGGCACGGACCAGGCCGTTCGGATCGGAGCCCGTCGTCGCGCGCGCCTCGCGCTCGCTCAGCCGCAGCAGGTGGCGCACCAGCTGGCCGGCGCGGTTGGCCGACTGCAGCGACTGCTCGGCCTGGGCCCGCACGTCCGAGCCTTCGGGCAGCTCGGCGAGGAGCTTGCGCGCGTCATCGGCCATTACGTTGACGATGCCGTGGAGATCGTTGGCCATCGCCGAGGCGAGCTGGCCGAGGCGCTCGCCCTGACGGCGCCGGCCGCGTTCGGCGGGGCCGCGGCTGGCCGCGGCGGCCGCCTGGAACTCGCGCGTCTCTTCGATCTGCTTGTGCAGCCGGGCCAGCGCCTCCTCGTGCTCGCGGGCGACGGTGGCCGTCCGCTCGCGGGTCTCGGCGCGCTCGCGCTCCAGCACCTTCTGCAGGTCGGTGGTGTGGGTGCCGCGCGATTCGAGCTCGCGGCGCAGCGACTCGAGCTCGCCGCTGGCGGCGGTGGCGCGGGCCTCGACGGCGGCGCGGCCCTGACGCAGCTCCTCGATCACGGCGGCTGCCTTGGCGACCGCGGTCTTGACGTCCTCGGCCTCGCGGGCCTGGTCGTCGCGGGCACCGCGTGTGGTCTCGACCTCGCCGCGCGCCCGCTCGAGCTCGCCGGCGATCCCTTCGATCTCGCCGCGCACGCGATCCAGCTCGCCGCGGGCCTGATCGGACTCGCTCGTGATCCGTTCCATCTGCGCGCGCACGCGCTCCAGCTCGCCGCGGTCCTCCCCTGCTTCCAACAGGCGCTGCTCGAGCTCGCCGCGCAGTTGATCGAGCTCGCCGCGCGTCCCGTCGATCTGCGCCTTCGAGGCGTCGAGTGCGGCCTCCGCAGCCTGGCGCTGGCCGTGCACCTGATCGAGCTCTGCCTGCAACCGCTCGATGCGTCCGTCGTAGTCGGCCTTCAGCCGCGCGTGATCCGAGGCCTTCAGGCTGGCGTCGTCCTCCGCGGCGCGGTGCGACTCGTGGACGCGACCGAGCTCCGACTTGAGCCCGTCGCGCTCGCCCGCGGCGCGCTCGGCGTCGTCGCGCGCCACCTTGAGCTGCTGCTCGAGATCGGCTTCGTGCTTGGTGGCGACGGCGAGCGCGGCCTGCTCGGTGCGACGCGCCTCCTCGAGCTCGGCGACGCGGGCGACCGCGGCCTGGCGGCGGGTTTCGTGATCCGCCGACTGCGCCTCCAGCTCCTGGACGCGCGCCTGCAGCGCATCGCGCGCGCTGGCCAGCGCCGCTTCCGAGCCCTTGCGGGTCTGGCCTTCGACGTCGAGCGCCTCGGCGACGCGGATGGCGTCGGCGCGGACCTTCTCGAGCTCGCTCTTGAGCGTCTTCTCCGTTGCCTCGGCCTTGGTCTGGACGGCTTTCAGCTCGGTCGCGAGCTCCGTGGCCCGGGCATCGGCGCTCGACTGCGTGCTCGCCGCGGACGCCTCGAGGCGCTGGCGCTCCTGCTCGGCGGCGTCGGCGCGCGCCACCACCTCCGACATCGCCTTGCGCAGCGCCGTCAGCTCGGTGCGGAGCTCGTCGAGCTCCTTCTGCATCGTCTGCCGCTCGCTCTGCAGCGTCTGGCGCTCGCTCTGGAGCGTCTGCCGCTCGGCGCGCAACTCGCCTGCCTCGCCGGTGAGCTGCTCGACGCGGGCCGCCAGCGTGGCGGCGGTGTTGCTGTCCTCGATGTGGCGGACGTCGCGTTCGGCCAGTCGGTCCTCGAGCTCGCCGATGCGCGCTTCGGCGCCGCGATGGCGCTCTTCGATCTGCGCCTTCTGCGCGTGGTGCTCGGACGCCGTGGCGCGCGAGCGCTCCAGCTCCTCGAGCACCTGCTGCACGCGTCCCCGCTCGCTCTCCGCTTCCTGCGACAGGCGGGCCGCCTCGGTCCGCATGTCCTCGAGCGCCTGTTCGAGCGCCATGCGCTCGTCGCTGTGCGGATCGTTTGCGAAGGCGAACTCGACGTTGGTGTCCTCGGTCGGTTCGACCGGTTCCGGCGTGGCGACGCTCGCGCCCTCGGTGGCCGGTGTGAGCACACCAAGGACCGAACCCTGGCCCTGCGCGTCCTTCTGGATGCACAGCGCCTCGATCTGCAGGGGCCGCATCTCGCCGTCGGGGCCGTGGCAGGTGAAGTTGACCTTGCCCCGGGCGCCGTCGAACGCGCGCGCGACGAGCTCGCGCAGCGCCTGGATGCCGTCGTGGTCGGCAAGCGAATAGAGCTCGCGGCCAACGACGTCGGACGGACCGGCGGTGCCGACGAGCGCGGCGCCGGCGAGGTTCATCGCCTGGATCTTGCCGCTCTGGTCGACGAGCACGACGCCGGCGGGCATGGCCTCGATGATCAGCCGGAGGCGGGCCTCGCTGCGCTTGAGCCGTTCGTTCTCGCGCGACACGGTGGCGACGACGCGGTAGCGCTCCATGGCCATGCGCAGGCCGGGCGCCAGCCGCTCGGCCAGGCGCGGGCCTCGCGTGATGCACTCGTCGGCCCCCGACACGATCGCCGACGACGGCGTCGTGCCCTGGGCGACGAGGATGACGATCGGCAGCGGGATCTGCCGCGAACGGACGTGCTCGATCAGCTGCTGCTGTTCCTGCTCGGGCAGCGACGAGTCGAGGATCATCACGTCGTAGTTGAGCGTGCCCTCCGTGCGCGACCGCGCTTCGGCCGTGCCCGAGCAGACGTCGAAGGTCAGCTTCGGCGCCGCACGCCGGACCTCCTGCTGCAGGATGTCCGCGTCACGAAGATCGGTGGCAACGTAGAGAGCTCGCATAGGGGACGTCCAACGCTACCACTGGTTGTCGGCGGCGATCCGCCGCAAGTCGGCCAGGTCGTGCGGCACCGTCGCCGCGAATTGCAGGAGCACGCGATCTTCCCTCTCGGGCATGACCGCGGGCAGATCGATGCTTTCGTCGAGCGCCATATCGGCGACATCCGGATCCACCGGATCCGCCGTCGATTCGACCATGACGGACTCGACCATGACGGGCTCGACCGTGACGGGCTCGACCGTGACGGGCTCGGCCTCGACCGTGACAGGCTCAGCGATGACAGGGTCGGCGATGACGTGGTCGGCGATGACGTGGTCGGCGAACGCGACAGACGCGTCCCCGGCGACGAGGACGGGGAGGTCGACGACGGGCGCGTGGACGACGGGCGTGTCCTCGAAGGCCGCCTCGAACATCGCCGCGTCCTCGGGCTCGAACGCGATCTCGGTTTCGAAGTCGATGGCGTCCCCCGCTTCGGCGGTCGGGTCGGCAATCGGGTCGGCGAGCGCGGGTGTATCGGCGAACGCCGCCACGGTCGCTGCCGCGTCCGCTGCCGGCGTCTCGGCGTACAGTGACGCGACGGGCACGTCGAGCGGCGCCCCATCACCGTAGGTCTCGCTCGGGCGCGAATCGAAGAACGACGACGTCGAGGCGTCGTGCACCGGCGTCGGCGGCGTCACCTCGAACATCGAGTCTGGCGCCGGGACGTCCTCGACCACGGCGACGAACGGGGTGGCGTCGAACATCGACGATACGGCCGACTCCTCGGCCGCGGCTCGTTCGATGGCCGCCACGGCTTCGGCCTGAGCGTCGGCGTCGACGCAACTCAGCGCGGGCGCCGCGTCGAAGACCGGCTCGCCAGCGTCGTCGAACACGAACTCGTCGGCCGGCTCGAAGGCGACGTCGGCGTCGGCCTCGAAGGCTACGGGCTCGTCCGCGGCGGCTGGCTCGGCGACGAGCTCGGGGACAGCGTTGGTCTCGAACTCGACCGGCGGCAACTCGGGTGCGGCTTCGACGGCCGTCATGTCGTGCGAGGTCGGCTCGAAGACGACGGGGCGGGCGCCGTCGGCCACCTCGGCCAACGAGGCCTCGGATTCGGCGAGATACGCCTCGACAGGCGAGTCGAACGCCGACTCGAACGCCAACGGGTCGGCATCCAGCTCGTCGGACATGACCGGTGCGAGCGCGGCGGCAATCGACGGCGTCAGGGCCAGCTCGTGGTCGAGCACCAGCGCGGCGTCGTAGCGCAGGGCACCGTTGATCAGGCCTTTCACGCGCGACCGCACGACGCGGCCGGTGACGATGAGGTTGGCGTCCATCGTCGTCAGGCGGACGCTGGCGCGGGCCCCAATCAGGAGGCGCGAGTCGCACTCGAAGAGCACGCCGCGGCCCGAGAAGTTGACCAGGTCGACCTGCGACCCGCCAATGATGCGCGCAGTCACGGAGCCGAGCGAGGCGGCGGCGTGGCGGAGGCCAGCGCGGCGCTCTTCGCCGGCCGAGCGCTCGACACGGGTCTCGTGCGACTGCACGTCATTGCTCATCAGATCATCCATGTGCACGCAAATCGACAGGGCCGGCCGCCCCTTCGTGACCGGAAAATCGGCACACTGCCTCGAAAGATGAGACAGAGAGTGCAGTGCTGGTCAAACCAGGAGCCGCGCGTGAGAGCGCGGCCGCCAACTAACGAATCAAGGGCAGGGCGACCGGGCGGCCACCTTCCGTCGCCGAGCGGTCGGCGGCCAGGCACACTTCCATCGTCCGCTGTGCGTCGAAGACGTTGAGCATCGTCTCGCGGCCGGTCAGGATGGCGTCGACGAAGTCGTCGATCTCGGCCTGGAAGGGGTGGTGCGTGACGTCGGCCGAATCCGGCATGACGCAGTCGATGCGAATCGACGTGGAGGACGAACCGTAGGTGGCTTCGTGCAGCGTCACCCCGGGGAAGGGATTGGCCTCGCGCAAGGCGTCGAGCGAGAGCGTCTCGTCCTTCCACAGGATGTGCGTGTCGCGGATGGTGGCGCGGTCGCCCATCACTTCGATGCCGAACCAGTACGGCATCTGGAAGTCGGTCGTGCTCGTCACGTGGCCGAGTCCGCCGCCCTCGAAGCGGACGTTCACGTCGATGGTGGTCGGCCACTCGTAGCCGGGCGTGATCCGCTGGTGGTAGGCCGAGACTTCGGCGACCTCGAGGCCGGTGGCCCAGCGCAGCGCGTCGACGGCATGGCAGCCGGCGGCGAGCAGGTGGCTGCCGCCGCCCTTGACGGTGCGGCACCATTCCCAACCCGAATACCAGTCGGTGACCCGTGACAAGTAGTTGGTCCGTGCGTACTGGACCCGGCCGAGGCGGCCGCTCTCGCGCATCCAGTGGACGAAGCGCAGCCACGGGTTGTAACGCAGCTCGAACGAGACGATGGTGCGGACGCCGGCCGCACGCACCGCGTCGCGAATGGCGATCAACTCCTCGACCGTCATCCCGGTCGGCTTCTCGAGCAGGATGTGCTTACCGGCGCGGGCAGCCGCGATCGCCTGCGCCGCATGCAGGTCGTTCGGCGTGGCGATGTCGATGATGTGGACGTCATCGGCCTCGAGCAGGTCCTCGAAGCGCGTCGTCACCCGTGCCCCGCCAGCGGTCTGGCCGTTCTTGGCCAGCGTCGCATGGACACGATCGACGTCGCGGCCGACCAGGGCCACGATCTCGGTCTGAGGATTCTTGCGAAACGCGGCGATGTGCTGCGCGGCGCACCAACCGATCCCGACGACACCGACTCCGAGACGTCCAGCCATGGGCGCATACTATTTGAAGCCCGGGTCGTCTTCCAGCCCCGGTCGTCTGCGAGTGATGTCCTCCGCCGGCGCCGCCCACCAGCTCGTCGAAGCCCTGCGGGCGGGCGGCCCCACGCTGGTCCTGACCGGCGCGGGGGTCAGCCTGGCCAGCGGTATCCCGACCTTCCGCGGGACCGATGCCGGCGCCGTCTGGGCCTCGAACGTCATGGCCCGCGCCACGCTGCAGCACTTCCGCCGCGATCCCGCCGACTCGTGGCGGTGGTATCGCGAGCGCCACGCGCACGTCCTCGCCGCCCAGCCCAACCCGGCTCACCGCGCGCTGGTCGATCTCGAGCGGTGGCACGCCGCCCGTCGCCACGAGTTCCGGCTGGTCACGCAGAACATCGACCTGCTGCACGAAGCGGCGGGCATGGACACACTGATCAAGGTGCACGGCTCGATCGATCGCGCCCGCTGCGTCGATCCGTCGTGCTCCGAGTCGGAGACCACCGTCCCGGTGGCGTCGCTCGACTTCGCCGCCTTCGACGCCCGGCCCGATGCCGCCGCCGTCCCGCGCTGCCCGGCCTGCGACGCGCCGATGCGGCCGCACGTGCTGTGGTTCGACGAGCACTACGGCAGCCATCCGGACTACCGCTGGCCTGACGTGCTCGCCGCCTGCGACGCAGCCCGGCTGGTCATCGCCATCGGCACGTCGTTCTCGGTCGGCGTCACCGACCTCGTCGCCACCGAAGCGAATCGGCGTGGCGTGCCGCTGTTCGTGATCGATCCGCACGGGCCCTCGATCGCCGGGCCGCGCGTGGTGGGCCTCCGTGACAAGGCCGAGGAGTTGCTGCCGCGCGTCTGCATCCTGGTGGGGGCGGCCGCATGACGCCGGCATCACACGTCCCGAGTGGGGACACGCTCCTGCGCTTCTATCGCCTCGAAGGCACCGACGCGCGCGGGCGGACGCTGACGGACATCTGGTCGTGGGACGCCGCCCGGCTCGAGAGCGTGCACGACTACATCCAGTGGCTGTTCCCGCTGCCGGAGCCGAGCGCCTTCAACCCGCACGCGCCGATCCTGACCGAGGACACGGTGGACGCCTTCCACGCCGACCCGGAGCTGCGGGGGCGGCTGCTGCGATCGCTCACGCTGATGCTGGATTTCTACGGACTGACGCGGGAATCCGGCGGTGACGGCACGCCGCGCGTCGAGCCGGGACCGGACTTCGCCGCGAAGAGCCGCGGCTGGCTGCAGGCCGGCGACCACAACCACCTGCGACTCACGCGCATCCTCACGAGCGTGCGGCTGCTCGGCCTCGACGAGCACAGCCGGGCGCTCTACGAATGTCTCGCCGGGATCGCCCGCGATCATCCGCACGCGGTGTCGGCGACGACGCTCGACTACTGGCGGCAAGCCGCGTTGTAGGTTGGCGTCAGCGCGCCATCGTCGTGTCGAGCATCCGACGTAGCCGATTTTCCGGTCCGCGCGACGCGACGAGGCGCGTGCCGTCCTGCAGCAGCACGGCGTACTCGCCGTGGAAGAGCGGCTGCAGCTCCTTGATCCGCTCGGTGTTGACGATGGTCGAGCGGTGGATGCGGATGAAGCGATCGGGATCGAGCGCCGCTTCCATCCCCTTCATCGTCTCGCGCAGCAGGTGCGAATGGGCGCCGACGTGCAGGCGGACGTAGTTGCCCTCGGCCTCGACCCAGTCGATCTCGTCGACCTTGACGAAGTGGATGCGGCCCGACGACTTCACTACGATGCGCTTGGAGTAGCGCCGCTCGCCGCCGAGATCGTCGAGCAGGTTGATCAGGCGCTGCTCGACCGGGCCCTCGGCCGACTGGTCGCGGGCGACCGCAGCGCGGGCGCGCTCGAGCGACTTCTGGAAGCGGCGCGCGGTGAACGGCTTGAGCAGGTAGTCGAGGGCGTGGACGTCGAAGGCCTGCAGCGCGTACTGGTCGTAGGCGGTGACGAAGACCACGACCGGCAGCGGCCGATCGGTCAGCGCCTGCAGCACCCCCATGCCGTCGAGGCCCGGCATCTGGATGTCGAGGAAGACGAGGTCGGGCGCCTGCTCGGTCATCGCCATCACGGCCTGGCGGCCGTCGGCGCACTCCCCGATGATCTGGATGTCGGGCTCGGGCTGCAGCAGCGTGCGCAGCCGTTCGCGGGCGAGAGGTTCGTCGTCGACGATGAGCGTCCGGATCATGGGGTCGGTCCTCGTTTCACCCGCCGTAGCCTTGGCGAAGGCGGGTCCTTCCTGCACCTGTCTACACGACGGGCTCGGGCTGCACCCGCCGCAGCGGAATCAGCAGCGACACCAGCGTGCCGCCGGCCGGGTAGTTGGCCAGCTCCAGCGCGGACTTCGGCCCGTAGAGCTCGTGGAGCCGCGCCCGCGTGTTGCTCAAGCCGATGCCGCTGCCGGCCGGGCTCGGCGCCGCACCCGGCGTCGTCTTCAGCCCCGGGCCGTCGTCCCGCACCTCGAGGCGCAGCATGTCGCCCTCGGCGCGCGCCCGGATCTCGACCAGGCCGTCGCCGCGACGCGCGTCGACGCCATGGTGGATGGCGTTTTCGACGAGCGGCTGCAGCACCTGGTTGGGGACGTTGATGTCGAGCGTGTCGGCCGGCACGTCCACGACCACCCTGAGCCGGTCGGCGAACCGCGTCTGCTGGATGTCGAGATACCGCCGCAGGAACTCCATCTCCTGCTGCAGCGGCACCTCCTGTACGCCGACGTTCGCCAGCGTCATGCGCAGCAGGTCGCTCAACTGCGCCAGCATCTCGTCGGCGGCTTCCGGGTCGCGATGGATCAGCGTCGAGATCGCGTGCAGCGTGTTGAACAGGAAGTGCGGATGGAGCTGGCCTTTCAGCACCTCGAGCTGCGCCTGGGCGAGACGCGCTTCGAGCTGCGAGGCGCGCAGCTCGCCCTGCGTGAAGCGGCGGTAGTTGCGCCACGCTTCGTGCACGCCGACCAGGATCCAGTACGAGAGGAACCAGAGATAGAAGTGCGCGACGGCGATGCGCTCGATCGAGAGCGGCCGCTCGTCGACCCACGGGATGAAGCTGAGGCCCCAGCGGAGCAGCGTCCACAACGCGCCGAAGATGAAGCTGGATGGCAGGTGGACCGCGGCCGACCAGCCCCACGTCTCGCCGTCGAAACGGAAGCGGCGACAGAGCAGGAAGACGAATGGCGCGAGGACGACCCAGGGATACCAGGTGGCCGCACCCGAGAGGATCGCCTCGCGGTAGGTCAGGTCGGAGACCTTCCCCCACCACTTGAACGACACCAGGATCTGCAGCGTGGTGAATAGCGCAAGGCCCGACAGGACTGCCAGGAACGGTCGCCAGGGCAGGCCGGTTCGGTCGTCGGCGACGGAGGGAGGGACCGGTCGCGTCACGGGTTCCACGACTATGAAGGTACGCCCGGCCGGGCTGGAAGTCGATTGGGACCAGCCGGCACCAGAATGGGACGAGTCGCGAGCCCGCCGGGTTCGCGGCGGGGATCGAACCCCTGTGGTACCGTCAGACGGATGCATCGGGAACACCGCCTCTGGCGCTCGCCAAACCTCGGGTGGGAGATGGGGGTCGCCGTCTTCGGGCATTTCGGGCCGCCCCTGTTGCTGTTCCCGACCTCCCTCGGCGACGAATGGGAGCACGAAGGCCAGGGCATGATCCGGACCCTGTCGCCGCTCATCGAGGCGGGCCGGATGAAGGTCTTCTGCGTCCGCTCGGTGACCGCCGAAGGCCTGTTCAACAAGCAGGCGCACCCCTTTCACCGCAGCTGGGTGGTGCGCTGCTACGACTCCTACATCCGACAGGAAGTCATCCCGTTCATCCATCACCACTGCCAGGGTCTGCCGCCGATCGCCGTGATGGGTGCGTCGCTGGGGGCGTTCCACGCCGCCAATACGACCTTCAAGTACCCGGACGCGGTGAAGCGGTGCTTCGCGCTCTCCGGCGTCTACGACATGCGGCGCTCGATGGACGGCCTGTACGACGACAACTTCTACTTCAACAACCCGGTCGACTACCTGCCCAACCTGGACGACCCATGGACGCTGGCCAACCTGGCCTCGTGCGACATCCACATCGCGACCGGCCGGGGCCCGTTCGAGGATCGCGGCCCGTCCGACCAGCTCGCCGCCGTGCTGCGTTCGAAAGGCATCCGCCATTCGTTTGACGACTGGGAGGATCAGGGCGGGCACGACTGGCCGTTCTGGCACCATCAGATGTGGACGTACTGTTCGCGTCTGTACTGACGTCGCGCCGGAGGAGCCGTGTCCGAGATCTCGATCGCCCCCGTCACCACGCCGCTCGGTGAGGCGTGGACGGGGATGACCTTCCCCAGCTACCGCCAGGCCCTCGCCCTCGTCGCCACGGACTACACCGACAGCGAGGGCAGCCGGATGATCGCCTGCCAGGCGATCGAGGACAGCCTGCCCGCCGGCCTCGGTCTGGCGCAGGTCCCCAAGGACCCGTCGCAGCCGGCCGAGATCCTGTCGCTCTTCGTCCGCGCTGATCTGCGCGGCCGCGGCATCGCCACCGGCCTGGTCGAAGGCCTGGAGCAGTCGGCGCTCGCCGCCGGTCGCGACATCATGGGCGTCTACATGACCGGCAAGCCGTCGATCGCGATCGTCGAGCGGGTGTTCGAGAAGCGCGGCTTCGAGGCGCCCGTGCTGCGCAAGGCGGCGGTCCGGATCACGCCGGAGCAGGCGATCAACTGCCCATGGTGGGGCCGCGGCCGGCTGCCCGAGGGCGGCGAGATGTTCATGTGGAAGGACCTCACCGCTGACGAGCGTGCCCACATGATGAAGACCCATGCCGAGTCGCCGTGGATCGATCCGCTGCTCGAGCCGTGGATCTGCGACGCCCGCGCCGATCCGATCTCGAGCGTCGGGATGCGGGTCAATGGCGAGGTGCTCGGCTGGGTGATCAACCACCGCGCGCCGCCCAACTTCGTCGTGTTCACGACCGCCTTCGTGCGCAAGGACTTCCAGCGCATCGGCGCGCTGTTCAAGCTGCTCGTACATTCGATCGTGAACATCCAGAACCAGGGCCTCTGCATCACGTTCGTGACGTCGTCGATGTATCCGCGGATGCTGCCGTTCACGCTGACCCGCATCGGCCCCTACGGCGACTTCTGCGGCGAGACCCGCGGGGTGAGCAAGCGCCTCGTCGCGGCGCAGCACGCGTGATGAGCGAGCCGCTGACCCTCGTCCCGGCCGGCGAGCCCGAGCCGTGGAACGCCTTCGTCGAAGCCTGCCCGCACGGTCATGTCTTCCAGACCTGGGAGTGGGGCGAGCTGCAGGCGGATCTCGGCGCGCCGCCGACCCGCATCGCCGCCATGCGGGGCGACCGCATCGTCGGTGCCCTGCAGATGCTGATGTTCGAGACCGGCCCGGACCGCCGATTCGGCTTCGTTCCGCGCGGCCCGGCGGCCGATTCCGCGGACACCGAGGTGGTCGACGCGCTCGTCGGCGCGGCGATCGAGCTGGCGGCGGCCGCCGGTGCTTTCCTGCTCCGATTCGAGCCGCAGTGGACGCGGACACCCGAGACCGTCGCCGCCCTTGAGCGGCACGGCCTGGCCGTCGCCAAGCAGCGCATCATGCCGCTGCGGACCGCGCTGGTCGACATCGCGCGCCCGCCGGACGCGATCTTCGCCGGCTTCCACTCGAACACGCGCAACCGGATCCGCCTGGCGCAGAAGCAGGGCGTCGAGGTGCGCATCGGGAAGCCCGAGGAGATGGAAACGTTCCTCGCGCTGTTCGACGAGACGACGACGCGGCACGGCATGCGCAAGGCCGACACCGATGCGATGCGCCTGTCGGCCAAGCACTTCGGCCACCGCGACGCGATGCGTCTTTACCTGGCCCGGCACGAGGGCGTCGACATCTCCGGGATCGTGGTGTTCATCGGCAGCGGCTGGGCGACCTATCTGTGGGGCGCGTCGTCGGCCGCGGACGCGGCGCGCAAAGCCAACCCGAACCAGCTGCTGCACTGGACGGCGATGCAGTGGGGCCAGGAGCGCGGCTGCTCCGTCTACGACCTCTACGGGATCCCCGACTACGACGTCGAGGTGCTCGAGGCCGAGTACCACCGCCAGACCGGCGGGATGTGGAACCTCTACAAGTTCAAGCGCGGCTTCGGGGTCACGATCCACCGCCACGCCGGCACGTTCGACTGCGTATTCGCGAAGCGGCAGGCAACGTCGGCGCCGGAATCGTGAAGCGGCTGCCGAGGCCACATGGCTCAGGAATACGTCTTCATAAGCTACGCGCGTGAGGATCGCGCCTTCGTCGAGGCGCTGAACCAGCGCCTCCGCTCGGCCGGTGTGAACACCTGGACCGACTTGGATCAGATTGAGCCGGGCGTCGACTGGCAGCAAGCCATCAACCGGAGCATCGGCGAAGCGGCGGCCCTCATCTACGTCTCGAGCCGCCATTCGGTGCAGTCCGATTGGATGGACTACGAAGTCGTCGCCTTCAGGGACTCGCATCGGCGGCTCCTTCCGATCGTCATCGACGATGAAGGAGCGGCGCGGATGCCGTTGGCGCTCCGCAGCATCCAGTGGGCCGACTCTCGGGGCGATTTCGATGCCGGCGTCGAGCGGCTCCTCCGGGGACTCGAAACCATTCGCGGTCGAGGGCCCATAGCCGCGCCCTCGCAGAAGACGAAGGGCTATGTCTTCCTCAGCTACGCGGACGAAGACCGGGGCTCTAGGGTTGTCTTTTTCGGTCTGGCGTGACTACAATGTATCTACATGCCGATTCGAGCCCGCATCGTTCGTATCGGCAACTCGCGAGGCCTGCGCCTGCCGAAAGCTCTCATTGAGCAGGCCGCCCTCTCAGACGACGTCGAACTCCACGTCGAGCGCGGCCGGCTGATCGTTCAGTCGGTGCGCGAGCCGCGCCTTGGTTGGGAGGAAGCGGCCACGCGCATGCACGAGGCGGGGGACGACCGGCTACTCGATGAACCGACGCCCACGCGATTCGACGAAGAGGAGTGGACGTGGTAGCGCGGTCGCCTGCCGCCCGTGGAGACGTTCACCTCGTTCAGCTCGATCCAACGAGAGGGCGCGAGATCAAGAAGACGCGCCCCTGCGTCGTCATCTCACCCGACGAGCTGAACCGACGAATGAACACGGTCATGATCGCGCCGATGACCACCGCCGGCCGAGCGTATCCCTTCCGAGTGTCCTGCCGATTTCAGAACCGACAGGGATTCGTTGCCCTGGATCAGGTCCGCACCGTGGACGGCGAACGATTGATTCAGAGGCTTGGCAAGCTTGCCCCCGAGGCGACCGGCCAGGTGTTGTCGACTCTCCGCGAGATGTTCGCCGATTAAGGAAGCGGTCGATGTAGGGCGGCCTCGTGTCCGGCCCATATGGCCGCCGGAACTCCTTGGCGGCACCGTCCGTCTGGTGCAATCGATGACCCCACACACCGTGCACGTCGTACCCCTCGCACCTCGGGCGCTGCGCCGGTCGTTGCTGGCCCTCCCGCTCACGGCCCTGCTGCTGCCGGCACCCGCCGGCGCGCAGGCTGCACAGGCCACTGCCCAGCCAGCGACCCCGGCCCCGTCCGCCGCCCTGTCCGAGACGGACGCCGTAGACGCCGCCGTCCAGAAGTCGATGCAGTCGCGGCAGGTGCCCGGCGTGTCGGTCGCCGTCGTGAAGGACGGCAAGGTCGTCCTCGCCAAGGGCTATGGCTTTTCGGATGTCGAGAAATCGATCAAGGCCACGGAACACACCGTCTACCAGCTCGCGTCGGTGACCAAGCCATTCACGGCGATGGCGGTGCTGATGCTGGCCGAGGACGGCAAGCTGTCGCTGGACGGCAAGATCGCGGACATCCTGCCTGGTCTACCAGCGGCGTGGGCGCCGGTCACAGTGCGGCACCTCCTCAGCCACACGTCCGGCATCAAGAGCTACACCGACGTGTTCGGGGAGCAGAAGGTCCCCGACAGCCGCGTCTTCACCAACGAAGGGATCCTCGCGTTGGTCACGGACGCGCCGCTGCAGTTCGCGCCCGGCGAGAAATACGCCTACAGCAACACGGGCTATTACCTGCTCGGGATGATCATCGAGAAGGTGTCCGGCAAGCCGTACGCGACTGTCCTGGCCGAGCGCATCTTCACGCCGCTGGGGATGACGTCGACGGGGCTCGACGACTACGCCGATACACGGCCGGTGCGCGCCAAGGGCTACGCGACGGGCAACGGCCAGACGACGCCGGCCGAGCACACGCATCCGTCGCAGCCCTTCTCCGCCGGCGCGCTCGTCTCGACCGTCGCCGACCTGGCGAAATGGGACACCGCGCTCGCGAGCCGGAAGCTCCTGAAGCCGGCCAGCTACGACGCCATGTGGACACCGATGCGCCTGAACGACGGCAAGCCGTCGACCTATGGCCTCGGCTGGCAGATCGAGCCGTTCCGGACGCGACCGCGCCATGCCCACGGCGGCGGCATCAGCGGGTTCTCCACGTTCCTGGCGCGCTATCCCGACGACAAGGTCACGGTCGTCGTCCTCACCAACCAGGGGGGCGGGGCCTCAGGGGCGATTGCCAGCAACGTGGCGGCGATCTGCATCGCTGCGGTGCGCGAGAACGCGCCCAAGCCGATCGCCGACCCGAACCCGACGCTGACCGGACATCTGAAGGCCGTCATCACGGCCGCAGCCGCCGGCTCGACCAACCCCGAGTGGCTGACCACGGAGTTCCAGGCGTTCATGCTGCCCGATCGGATCAAGCAAGGCCCGCAGATGATGGGCCGCCACGGCACACTGCAGGCCTTCGAGCTGCTCGAGGACACGCAGCGGGACGGCCGTCAGATCCGCATCTATCGCGCGACCTTCGGTACGACGCCGGTGCGGGTGCAGTTCTCGCTGACGCCCGAGGGCAAGATTGCGGGCCTCGGCATCTCGCCCATCGACTAGTGGCGACCTGCCGCCCCGCGTGAGGCGCCGCGCCGCGCCGCCAACGCGCCAGACCGGATACGATGGGCCATGGTCGATCAGCTCGACGCCCGACGGATCCGCGATGGCGCCTTCGATGGCGCGCCCGGCACGCCTGCCGGCCTGGCCAGAGCGCTCGCCGACGCGGCGCGCGCGCACACCGACGGCCACGAGCGGCTCGAGGAGGCGCTGCACGACCACGTGCGCACGCACCTCCGTTCGGGCGACGCGCACCGCATCGGCATCGCGCTGACCCACATCGACGTTGAAGCGCGCGCCGGGTCGCCAGTCGCGCTCGTCCTGGTGCGCGAGGCCTACGCCAGCGTCGATTCAGAGGAGTGGACCGTGTGGGCCGGACGCGATGCGCCCGCGGCGGAACGGCTGCGCATCGAGGTCGAGGTGGTCGCGGACGAGGCGGCTCGACGGATCGCGTCCGGCACCTGCGGCGCCGGCTGATTCGGCGGTCGCCGAGTCGTCAGCGGGAGCGGACGACGAACGACGCGGTCTGGCCGCCGCCGGACGTGACGTTGGCCAGGCCCGAGCCGCTGAGGCGGGTCAGGCAGCCGACCTGCCGGCCGCGGAACAGATAGGGCGCGAAGTCGACCAGCATGTCGCGCGGCGCCACGGCGTGCGGCGGCCCCGAGACGGCGAGGAACGTCTCGCGCCGGATCGGAATCCGCCGCTGGATCACCCAGCTCCGATCGGCAGTCTCGGCCGGCGCGCTGTCTGCGACCGCCTTGGCGAGCGCGGCATCCCAGTCGCGCTCGCTCGTCTCCCAGCCCAGCGTGACGCCGGTGCCGCCGTACTCGTCGTTCGGCTTCAGCACCAGCGCGTCGCGGTACTCGCGAGCATAAGCCAGCAGATCGACGGTGCCGTGATGCGGCAACGTCGTGCGGACGTCTTCGACCACGCGGGTCCACGGGATCGCGGGGTCGACGACGGCCCGTTCGGCGTTGGAGAGGGGGCACAGCCCGCCCGGCCCGATCACCGCGTCGTCGGTGAGCAGCGCGAAGAACGCCTTCTTGTGTGGGATCTTGCAGCGCAGCGCGTTGGCCATGCAGACCTTGCCGCTCGCCATGGCCTCGACCAGCACGCGGCAGTCGTCGGCGCGCGCGATCACGTCGTTGACCAGGACGCGGCGATAGACCAGATCGATGCGGCGGCCATCGGCCACCAGCGCCGTGCCATCGAACGCGAGATCGCGCGGATCGGCGACCACCGTCGGCACGCCCCGCGCCTCGAAGCGACCTTTCAGGATCAGGAACTCGCTCCAGGTCGGCACGCCGCGGAAGTCGGTGATCAGGATCGTCGGCGGGCTGGCGCGGCCGCCCCACTCGGCGTAGCTGGCCAGCAGTGCATCGAGCAGGTGCGTGGACAGGGGAAAGTAGGACGCCTCGAACCTTTCGCGGAAGCGCGCCATCAGGTCGAGGCCGTCGAACACCTCGGCGAGGTTCTCGGCATAGGCGAGCCCGGCTGGCGACTCCGCGTTGTATTCGGCGAAGCTGAGCGAATCCGGCAGCAGGAACGCGTCCAGCCGCGACGTGGTGCTGGCGCGCCCGTAGCCGGGATCGATGCGGGCGAGCCGCGTCTCGGCCTCGGTCAGACGGACGCGGCGCAGCAGCTCGGGCTGGGCCATCGCGGCAGCGACTACCCGCTCGCCGATCGCGGCGATCGTCTCGGCGGCGAGGTGGACGCGCGCCTCGTCGGCGGCATCGATGAAGAACGGACGCAGGAACGGACAGAGGGGGCGGCCGCCGAAGGTCAGCCGCGCGGCAGCCATCCGGTCGGACAGCTCGGCCCAGTACGCCGCCGATGCTTCGACGTCGGGGCGAACCAGACCGTCCCAGACCTCGGCCGGCGTCGCGGACCCACCGGCGCCGGCTCGACTCGCGGCTGGCTCGCTCATCGCGTCACCACGGGCTGCTACCGCGGCTGGCCGACGAAGCCGGACGTCTTGCCCCAGCCGAGCATCTGCTCCCACTGCGGCCAGGGGTTGCTCGGCGGCCCATTCAGGGCCCGGTCCACCACCAGCTTCGACATCCGATCGACGACCAGATCGAAATAGTGCGGCGTGATGCGGTCGCGTTCGAAGTCGGGCGCCGGGTTGAGATAGTCGATCGCGTAGGGGACGCCGTCCTGGACGCCGAACTCGATCGTGTTCATCTCGTAGCCGAGCGCCTGGTTGATCGTCTGCGCGTCCTTGACGATACGCTCGCCGAGCGCCGGCGACAGGTATTCGTGATCGACGATGTACTTGCGCTGGTGCGGATCGTAGGCGACCGGGATGATGTCGTTCTTGCCGAAGGTGAAGCAGCGGACGTACTGGTCGAAGCGGACGAACTGCTGCAGGGTCATGCAGTACGGCGCCGTGCCGTCGTAGGCGGCGATCAGCTCCTCGCGATTCTCGACCTTGTAGACGTGCTTCCAGCCGCCGCCGGAGTACGGCTTCAGGATCGCCGGCAGGCCGACGTAGTCCAGCAGGCCGTCCCAGTCGATCGGAAAGTCGAGGTTGCGCAGCGACGCCGGCAGGATGTCGACGTCGGGCGGATAGGCCTTCTGCGGCAGCAGCACGGTCCGCGGGATCGCGACGCCGAGCCGCGACATCAGGGCGTAGTTGAAGAACTTGTCGTCGGCGGTCCACCAGAACGGGTTGTTGATCACGTAGGTCCCGTTCATCGCCGCGTATTTGAGGTAGCCGCGGTAGTACTCCACCTCGTGCGAGATGCGGTCGACGATGACCCGGTAGGCCGGCGGCTCGTCGAACTTCGTCCCGGCGAGCTTGACGAACTCGGCGGAGATGTCGTGCGGCTGGCCGATCTCGTTGACCCGGTCGATGAAGGCGTGCGGAAAGCTGTGCTCGCGCCCGACCATCAAGCCGATCTTCATGCGTGTCTCCCTGTGGCGGCGGGCGTGTGGCCCAGGCCGGCTTCGCGATCGAGCACGGCGAGCGTGCGGCGATAGAGCTCGTTGACCTCGTCCTGGCTGTTGGCGATCACGGTGACGCCCAGCTTGCCCCACTCCGAGAGCGCGCCGATCAGGTGGAAGAGCACGCCCGATTCGGTGCGGTAGCTGTAATGCAGCCCGTTGTTGGTGACGATGTCGATCAGATCCTCGGGCAGCACGCCGCGATAGCCGGTGGCGCGCAGGTTGTCGGTCGCCATGTAGTACTTGGCGCGGCCGCTGAGCGAGAGGAACAGCCCGCTGTCGGGATCGAGCCGGCCACCGGTGAGGAACTGCAGGGCCAGGAAGGGATGGGTGGTGCCGAGGACGCGCAGGTTGATCTCGAGCGCGTGCATCGTCCACGGCTGCGTAGTGTCGGCCCGCGAGACCATGAAGTCGACACCGAAGCGGCTCACCGCACCGTGGCCGGCGAGGACGCGGCCGACCGCGGTGCCGGCCTCCTGGATGACGCGCCGGTAATCCTCGTGCGCCGGGAAGGTGCAGCCCTGGTAGATCCCCCCGGACGGCCCGCCGAGGATCTGGTCGTGGGTCGAGGTCGCCGCGACCTCGCCGCGCGGAGTGGTCCGTAGCTGCGCCGAGGGCGACAGCTTGTACGGCGCGTCGATGAACGCCTCGACGACGCCGCCCATGCGCGCGAACTTGCGGAAGTAGTGCTCGTGCGACTCGCTCGCGACGGCGAGCTCGAGCCCGCTCATCGCCTCGTGCACCGACGCGCGCGTCACGCTCTCCGGGAAGCGGAAGATCGCGTTGCCCTCGCCGGAGAAGCTGTCGTTCAACTTCACGACGGCCCGGCGGAGGCCCTGCTGCTCCCTTCCGAGCTCGACGAGGGCGCGTTCGACGTCGTCCTTGTCCTTGAGATCCTCGTAGCCGGCCGGATGCGGCACGCCGGCTTCGCGGAACACCTTGCGGCTGCCCGACTTGGTACCGAGGTAGTTCAGCTCCGGATCGAGGCCGTTCAGCGGGATGTCGAGCAGCACCGCCAGCTTGCGCTCGAGCGGCGTCGAGTTGAAGACGGTCAGGTAGGCCGCCTCGGAATCGGGAATCGACTTGCGGATCCGCTCGATCAGCCGCGGCCGCTCGAGAATCTTCTGCGTCAACGGCCGGGGCGAGCTGTCGTAGGCGCACAGCATCGTCAGCCGCGCGCGGGCGTGGCTGGCCGGGACACCGGCGAGCAGGTGCAGGTAGTAGTCGAGGATCAGCGGGTGCACCGGCTGCGAGGTGACGTAGGTGACGTGGGCGCGCGGGTTGCGCAGCCGGATCAAGAGGAACAGCAGCCGCTCCTCGTAGAAGGCGGCGCCATCGAGCTTGGTCAGCTCCTCCTGATCGAGCGTGAACGAGGGCACGACGATCGAGGTCGCCGGCAGGTCCTCCTGCGCGCTGATCACGTCCCAGACCTGGTGCAGCTTGGGCTTGAGGCGATCGAACGCGGCCAGCTCCTGCTCGCGGGTCAGATCGTCGGCGAACGGCGGTTTCGGAATCACGACGAAGCCCTCCCAGCCAGCCCACGCCGCGCGATCTGCCGCTCCAGGTGATACCGCAGCGGCCCGAACAGCGTGTAACGGGACGTGGCGTCGAGGCCGCGGTCGGCGGCGCCGTCGATCAGCGTCTCGGCCATCGCCTTGGCGCGCTCGCGGTACCAGTCGTGCGAGACCTCGCCGCGCGATCGCTTCTCCCACAGGATACGCAGCGCGCGCCCGCGATTGACGATCTCGGGATGGTGGTTGACCCCGAACACGCGCGGCATCGTGCCGGTGCGGTCGCGCGCCGCCTCCCACATCGTTACCGCCTCGCCGGCACCTCCGTCCGGCGCCGTCTCGAACGACAGCGGCGTCACGGTGGCGGCCATCGAGGCGCGCGGCAGCAGATCGTAGAGGCGGCTGTCGAGGACGCGGATGCGGCCGCCGTGGCCAGGCTCGTCGGCCGCACGCTGGGCGAGCGCACCGAACCACGGATGGGTCGCCGATGCCGGGGTCAGGACGCTGTCCACGATGCCGGCGCTCTTGCCGCCCTTCTCGGGCCCGCGCAGCACCGGATCGGCGACGCCGAGCCAGCGGCTCATCACCCCGAAGGTGTGGCAGATGCCGATCAGCGCGGCGTCGGGGTGGGCGTGCACGGCGTCGAAGAGCGCGAACAGCGGCGATTCCCAGGCCGGCGACTCGACGATCCCCTGGGTGCCGTCGCCGCCGTCGTTCAGCGCCGGATTGATGTGGCCGGGGCCGCCGGTGCCGAGATAGAGGCCGCCGCGCCCGTCGGGCAGGCGCGGGATGACCAGGCCGCGCCGCACGTCGCACGACACGACGCGGACACGGAGGCCGGCGGCGCCGAGCGTCCCCGCCAGGTCGCAGGCGGCGGTCCGCACGGCCATGACGATGGCGTCATGGCCGATGTTCGGCCAGCCGTGGTTCATGTCGAGGACGAAGACGTCGACGCTGCCCGGGTCGGCCGGCGGCAACTCGGCCGGCTTCTCGGCGCGGACGTAGGCGAAGGCGCCGCGCTCGACCGCGTGACAGGCGGCCGGACAGACGTCGGGACCGAAGGTGCGCCGGTGATCGCAGTCGAAGGGCATGGTCGCTCGCCGCCAACAAACGCCGCGGCGGTCCTTCTAGTGGAGTCCACCAGGACTCCGCCGGCCGGGCACCGCCCTTGCACAACGGTCGGTTCCAGGACGCATCCGAGGTGCGTTTCCGAGAAATCCGATGATGACACGTGCATTTCTGATCAGGGCCTTGACGATTTTCGTCA
>JANOIR010000100.1:0-2839 GCA_031407765.1 Vicinamibacteraceae bacterium | reverse complement strand
TATGCGCGGCGCTAGGCGCGCCGCGGCGCCGGCACGCGGGCGGCGCTGCTGATCTGGCCGGCCACTCCTGGAGCGCTTGCCAGATGAGCCGGGACCATCCCACAATCGCACGTGGCCCGAACAATCCTGATCATCACGGGGGACGCCGGCGAGAGCTTCGAGACGCTCTACGCCCGGCAACGGCTCCTCGAGGCCGGTTTCACCCCGCGCATCGCGGCGCCCAGCAAGCGGCGGCTGAACCTCGTCATCCACGACTTCGAGCCCGGCTGGGACACTTACATCGAGAAACCGGGCTATGCCGCCGAGTCCGACCTGACCTTCGACGACGTCGTCATCGACGACTACGACGCGGTCCTGGTGCTGGGCGGCCGGGCGCCGGAATACCTGCGCCACGACCAGCGCGTCCTCGACATCGTGCGCGGCTTCGACGCCCGCGAGAAGTGGGTGTTCGCCATCTGCCACGGCGTCCAGATCCTGGCCGCGGCCGATCTGGTCAAGGGCAAGCGGGTCACCGCCTACGAGCACTGCCGATGGGAGATCCAGGCGGCCGGCGGCGACTACGTGACCGCCGACCAGGCGGTCCGCGACGGCCGCATCGTCACCGGACAGACGTGGCAGTCGCACCCGGAGTTCTATAGGCTCGTATTCGAGTGCCTGGGCTGATTGCATGAACGACCTCCAGTTCGAGCGGGCGGAATTCGGGACGGCGGCGACCGCGAAGACGTGTACCGGCTGTCACCAGCCGATCGCCGGCGACTTCTATGACGTCAACGGGCAGCCGTTCTGTCCGGCCTGCAAGGCGGCGATCGAACAGGCACACGGCTCCGATCCCGGCCCTGCGGTGTTCGGACGCGCGCTCGGGGCCGGACTGGTGGCCGGCGCGATCGGGTCGGCGCTCTTCTACGTCGTCGAGCACATCAGCGGCTACCGGCTGTCGATCATCGCGATCGCGGTCGGCTACCTGGTCGGGCGCGGTGTGCGCTGGGGCACCGGCGGTCGCGGCGGGCTGGTCTACCAGTTGCTCGCCGTGGCGCTGACCTACACCTCGATCGCGTTCAGCTCGCTGCCCTACGTGCTCGCCGGCGAATCGGAGCCGCTCGGGCTGGTCGACCTCCCCGCGCTCACGACCTTCCTGCTCGCCCTGCCGATCCGGCAGGGCATCGAGAGCCCTCTCGGATTCGTGATCATCGGCATCGGCCTCTACGAGGCGTGGAGATTCAACGCGCCGGTGAAGCTGGCGATCACCGGCCCGTTCAGCGCGCCGCCGCCTGCACCACCGGTCCCATCGGTCCCGACCGGCCCGCCGGTCCCGCCGATCTCGACCGGCGCGCCATGAGCCAGCCGCCGCCGATCCCCGGCCCGGCGCTCGCGGAGTCGCGGTGTGCGGAGTGCGGGGCGGCGATCCCGCCGGGCGCGCTCAGCTGCCACGCGTGCCACGCGCTGGTGCACGCCGCGCAGTTGAAGACCCTCGCCCACACAGCGCGCGAAGCGGCCGGCCGTGGCGACGTCTCCGGCCAGCTCGAAGCCTGGCGCGTCGCGCAGACGCTCCTGCCACCCGAGTCGTCGCAGTTCCAGGCGATCGGTGAGCGCGTGCGGACCCTGAGCCGCAGCCTGAGCGATCCGTCAGCGCCGACGCCGGGCCCGGCCCCGGCCAACGGCGACGCGAAGAAAGCCTGGAGCGGCGGAGCGATCGCCGGTGCCGCGCTGCTGGTGTGGAAGTTCAAGGCGATCGGCGTGTTCGTGCTGACCAAGGGCAAGCTGCTGCTCCTGGGCCTGAGCAAGGGCACCACGTTCTTCTCGATGCTGGCCTCGCTGGGCGTCTACTGGGCGATCTGGGGCTGGAAGTTCGCGCTCGGCTTCGTCATCTCGATCTACATCCACGAGATGGGGCACATCGCGGCGATGCGACGTTTCGGGCTGGCGTCGACCGCACCGATGTTCATCCCGGGCTTTGGCGCGCTGATCCGCATGAAACAGCACCCGGCGACCGTCCAGGAGGAGGCGCGGATCGGCCTCGGCGGGCCGATCTGGGGCTTCGGCGCCGCGGTCGCCTGCTTCCTCGTCTACATCGCCACCGAGGAGCCGTACTGGGCCGCGTTGACCCATACCGGCGCGATGATCAACCTGTTCAACCTGATGCCGGTCTGGCAGCTGGACGGCGGCCACGCCTTCAAGGCGCTCAACCGGACCGAGCGCTGGATCGCGACCGGCGTCGCCGGCGCCATGCTGTTCCTGACCGGCGAGGGCTTCCTGGTGCTGATCGCCATCCTCGGCGGGGTACAGGCGTTCCGCCAGGCGCCGAACCCCGAGGGCGACCGCACGGCCCTGATCCAGTTCGCGGGGCTGGTCGCGGCACTCGCCCTGCTGATGAAGATGCCGGTGCCGGGGATGCCGTGACGACGCCACCCGACATCCACTACAAGCGCTCGCGCTTCTCGACGCGCCTGCCCTGGGATCGGCTCTACACCGCCTCGCACTTCTGGGTGTTCGAGGCCGAGCCGGGCCGGTGGCGCGTCGGCCTGACCAAGTTCGCCCACCGCATGCTCGGCGACATCGTCGACCTGGAGTTCGAGGTCGCCGACGGGGGGCCGGTCGGGGTCGGCGAGGTCATCGGCTCGCTCGAGGGATTCAAGGCCCGAACCGAGCTCTACTCCGTCCTGCAGGGGACGTTCCGGGGCGCCAACCCTGCCCTGGCGACGTCGCTCGACGTGCTCGATTCGGACCGCTACGGCGCCGGCTGGCTCTACGTCGTCGAGGGCAGCCCGGACCCCGGAGCGCTGGAGGCCGGCGGGTATGCCGCCGTGCTGGACGCCACGATCGACAAGATGCGCGACCACCT
>JANOIR010000143.1:0-9778 GCA_031407765.1 Vicinamibacteraceae bacterium | reverse complement strand
CCGCCGGCGGAGAGCGCGCCCGAAGCCGTGGTCAAGGTGCCGATCGCGCTGCCGCCGGTGGAGGTCGTCTTCAGCGCCCCGACCCAGGGCGAGACCGAGGTCGCCCCCGACGCGAAGATCCGCGTGCAGTTCTCGCGCGATCTGCGCGAGGAGTCGATCAAGGGTGGGGTCGTCGTGGCCTACGCCGGCGTGTCGGCGCCGCCGCCGGCCTTCACGGTGCGCTACGACCCCGGCCGCCGCGTCGCCGAGATCGTCTTCGCCAGCCCGCTGTCGCCGTTCGCCAACGTCCAGATCGTGCTCAAGGACACGATCGTCGGCACCGACGGCCAGGCGCTGCGGCCCTATACCCTGGCGTTCACCGTCGGCAGCTGAGCGCCGGGGCCGCCACCGGCGCGCCGGCGCCGCCGGAAGGCCCGCACGATCGCCATCGAGAACACCGCGATCAGCAGCAGCAGCCCGAGCGCGACGCCGAAGGCGAGGACCGGGAACGCCAGCGCCAGCGCGCCCAGGCCGACCACGAAGACGTCCTCGAGCAGGCTGAGTCCCCAGTTGGAGAACGGCTCCGGCGAGGTGTTGGCGGCAACCCGGGCCGATGCCTTGGTGACGTGCGACACCGCCGCCACGCCGCCGCCGAGCACCGCCGCCGCGGCTTGGGCGCCCGGCGACGCGTCGCCGAGCGTCGTGACCGCGATGAAGGCGCCGCCGAGCGGGCGGATCACCGTGTGGACGGCGTCCCAGGCGGTGTCGACCCAGGGCACCTTGTCGGCGACGAACTCGATCGCGTAGCAGGCGACGGCGAGGCCGATCACCCAGTTGCTGTCGAAGACGGCGAATTGCGGCGGCAGCGCCACCCAGTGGAAGCGTGACGCCAGCCCGAGGATCGCGACGGTGGCGTAGAGGTTGACGCCGGCGGCGAACGAGAAGCCGAGCGTGCGTCCGAGCGTCACCAGCAGTTCCATCACCGCACGTCTCCTTCCGGTGGCCTCTTCAGGGCCATCCACGGCAGCCCTCAAAGCGGGCGGGCTGCTCAGGCTAGGCCAGCAGCCGCTGCACTTCGGCTCGCACCGAGTGTACCAGCTCGTCGCGGCGAGCTTCGTCGAGGCCGCGCGTCTCGATCGGGGCGCCCAGCCGCAGCCGCACCATCGCCGGGCGGATGATCGGACTCCCCTTCTTCATCGCGTCGCGGGCGCCCGAGATGCCAACCGGCACGATCGGGACGCCGGCGCGTATCGCCATCACGAACGCGCCCTTGCGGAACGGCAGCAGCTCGCCCGTCTGTGAGCGGGTCCCTTCAGGAAAGACGAAGAAGGATCCGCCGGCGTTCAGCCGCGCGACTGCGAGGTTGACCGCACGCGTCGTCTGTTCGCGGTTGCCGCGGTCGACGGGGATGAAGCCGACCAGGTCGAAGCCGAGGTTCAGGATCGGCAGCTTGCGGAGCTCGGCCTTGTAAAGGATGTGGAGGCGGGGCGTCAGCCGGCGCAGCGCCGCGAACAGCAGCGGCGGCTCGACGTTGCTGGTGTGGTTGACGCAGTAGATCGCCGGACGGTCGAGCAGATGCTCTTCGCCCTCGACCACGTAGCGCAGGCCGACGATGGCCAAGGCAATCCGGACGGTCTGGATGCCGGTCTGGAACGGCAGATTGGGCCAGTTGAGCAACCAGCCGATGACGATCGTGGGCGGTCCGAGAAAGAGCGTGGAAGCCGTCACCAGGACCAGGGCGACGGCGGTCCGCAGCGCGGCGAGGACGGTCATGATGCGAGAAAGGCCCGCCCGGAGATGACTCCGAACGGGCCCCCCGTCTCCAGGGATGGGACCCAGGATGGGACCGCGAGACGAATACCGACTACGAAGCGCGCGCGGCGCGGCGGATACCCGCTGCACCAGCCGCGACGACGGCCGGGGCCGGCGCCACTGGAACCTTCGCGGCCTTGGCCGCGGCCTGACGCGCGATGACGCGATTCTTCGACGACGACGAGCGCTCGAGAGCTTCCTCGACCTTGACCTCGACCGTCGGGAGTTCTTCCCGCGTCACTTCCGCAATCTCGGAGGTGACCAGGAACTTGGCCCGATCGAGCATGCGCTTCTCGCGGAACGACAGGTTCTTCGAGCGGCTCAAGTAGCTCAGACTCTTGAGTACCTCGACGACGTCGAACAGCGAGCCCGTCCGCATCCGATCCGAGTTGTCCTTGAACCGACCTTTCCAGTTCTGACCGGTATCGATCTTGCCGTCGCCCAGCAGGCCGTACAGCCGATCGACTTCCGAATTACCAACGGCCTTGCGCAGGCCGACGCTGTCTGCGTTTTCGACGGGCACGAGCACCGTCGTCTCGTTCGACACCATGCGGAGCTGGTAGAACCCGCAGGTCATACCCATGATGGTTCGGCTTTCGATCTTCTGAACGACGCCGAGCCCATGATTCGGGTAGATGACCTTGTCGCCGATCTCGAATGTCACGTGGCCCCCAGTTTCTAGGTGGTCTTTCGGGAAACGGGCATTGCTGGTACGCCCTTTTCGGGGTGTTGCAACCACACGAGTATAACGCGAACGCGCGAAAATCGCCCGAAAAATAGGCCTTCTTTGCACCGTTCCCAGTAAACCTCTGGCCTGCAACGACTAAGGTCGAGCGTTCGACGCCGCCGCGCGACGCGCGGGGCGGGGGAACATGTCGGGTCGGCAATGTCAAGGCTGAGGCGAATCCCCGAAGGTCGAGGCGCCGCGCGTGGCGTCTCGTCCTACACTGAGGATACACGCCGCCGACCCCCTCGGCGGCCGAGCTGGAGCCTTCATGCGCCGATTGCCTGCCGCCGTTGCCGTCGCCCTCGTCTCTGCCGTGACGGTCTCGACAGTCGGGGCGGGACCGGCCGCGCCGCCCGCCGGCCAGGCCGGTCGCCCCACCCTCGCGCCCTACGTCGCGACGCCCCAGGAAGTCGTAGATCGCATGCTGCAGCTGGCCGACGTCAAGACGGGCGATGTCGTCTACGACCTCGGCTGCGGCGACGGGCGGCTGGTCATCACCGCCGCCAAACGCTACGGGGCGCGCGGCGTCGGCGTCGACATCGATCCAGCCCGGATCGCCGAGTCTCGCGCCAACGCCAAGAAGGAAGGGGTCGAGGCTCTGGTGGAGTTCCGGCAGCAGGACGCGCTGACCGTCGACGTCTCCCCTGCCAGCGTCGTCACCCTGTATCTGCTGGCCGCCGCCAACCTCCAGCTGCGGCCGACCCTGCAGAAGCAGCTCAAGCCGGGCTCCCGGGTGGTATCACACGAGTTCAGTATGGGCGACTGGGTGCCGACCCAGACCGAGACGATCACCGACAGGCGCGGCACCTCGCGACTACTTTACCTGTGGATCATCGGCACGCCCTGACGCCGTTCGCGCTGGACCCTCGGCTCGAGGCCGACACCCTGGAGGTCGCCGCGCTGCCCCTCTGCCTGGTGCGGCTGATGAACGATCGTCGCTTCCCGTGGGTGATCCTGGTGCCGGCCCGGCCGGACGTCGTCGAGATCCAAGACCTCGCGCCGCCCGATCGCGCCATGCTGATCGAAGAGATCGCGCTCGTGTCGACCGCGATGCGCGAGCTGTTCCGCCCGGCCAGGCTGAACGTCGGCGCCCTCGGCAACATCGTCGCGCAGCTCCATGTCCACGTCGTCGGACGGTTCGCGAGCGACGATGCGTGGCCCGGGCCGGTATGGGGCACCACACCCGAGCGCTATCGCATCGACGAGATCGAACGCAAGCTGGCACCGCTCCGCTATCGCCTCGGCGACGGCGCCTGACGCGCCGGCGCGCCCGCGGCGGTCACCGACCCCCGTGTCAGCCGGTGATGTTCTTCAGCATGCCGAGCGCCTTCGCGAGCTCGTCGTCGGGCTCGCTGGTCAGGCGCTCCTGCGCCGCCATCCGGCTGGTGATCGCCGGCACCAGCTGCGACAGCGTCGCTTTGGCCTGCTCCGGCGACAGCCCGAGCTTCCGCGCGATCACGTTGATGATCGGGGCGCCCAGCGCCTGCTCGACCTGATCACCGGAGACCGGCTGGTTCGGGCCATCGCTCGCCCAGGAATCGGCCTGCGCGCCGAGACCGCTGCCGCGGAACGTATCGAGCAAGCCGCCCAGCCCACCCTTCTGCTGGACCAGCTCCATCATCGTGCCCATCACGCCGGCGGCCTGCGCTGGATCGCCTCCGGCAAGGCCGGGGATCTCGAACACATTGCCTTCGGTCGCCGCTTCGGGTGCTTGCTGACGGGCCGCGCCAGTCGCGGCACCGAACGGAATGTCCTTCGGTCCCATGGCGTCCTCCTTGCGCCGCGCTGCGGGGTGCAGGCGGCATCCGATCCCCGCCGGGGGGCTAGCCCAGTCTACTCCTGCCTCGCGACGCCGGCGCTACGGCAGGAGGGCCCAGAAACGCGGACCGAAGATCACCAGCCCGACGATGGCCGACGCGGCCACCGCGACGACCACCGCGCCGGCGGCGACGTCCTTGGCGCGGCCGGCGAGCGGATGCCGCTCCGGCGAGGCGAGATCGACCACGGCCTCGATCGCGGTGTTCAGGGCCTCGGTGATCCACACGAGCGCCATCGCAAGGACGGCCGCACACCACTCGCCCGCCGTCAGGCCGAGCGCGAGGCCGACGGCGGTAACGGTGATCCAAATGCCGATCTGGAACCAGGCGTTGGGCTGCGTGCGCAGCATGTAGTCGACACCCTGCCAGGCGTAGCGGAACGCGAGCAGCTTGCCGCGGAGGCTGAGAGGATGCGGTGCGTTCATCGTGTGGGCCGGAGGGAGCGCGGGGGCCTCGATGGCGTCCAGCGGCCAGCGAGTACGCGCCCGCGCGCATCGACGACGGCTTGTTGACGCGGCCGTGGCAGACCGACCGCAATCGCCGGCGGCGGATCGTCGTGCCCCGCCAGGTCGGCGTGCCAGTCGGCCTTCGACTCGAGCGCGGCGGCATGCGCGCGCCATCCGCGGCGCCGCCAGTGCTCCGCGAGTCGCGCGTAGCGATCGGCGAGGAAGCAATGTACCTCAGGCCGCAGCTCGCCGCGCGCCTCGGCTTGCGACACGGAGAGGAGGAGCCACGCCGACAACAGGTCGTAGCGCAGCTGCCACGGCGACTCGCGGCGCGTCACGACGCCGCCTCGATCCGATGGCCGGCGCCCCGTAGCGCGTCGATCGCTGCGTCGAGCGCATGCGCGCGGACGAGGACGTAGTCGGTGTCGTAGGTGGAGAGCGCGAAGATGCTGACGCCCGCTTCGGCGAGCGGGCCCAGTACCGACGCAAGGACGCCGGTCAGCGCGAAGTCGATGGTGCCGGCGATCCGCAGCGCGCGCCAGTCGCGCTCGGCTCGCGCGTCACTCGGCACCGCGCCGGCGGCGCGCACCAGGGACAGCTCGTCGTCGGTCCGCGTCATCGACCAGAGCGCGCCCGGCGCCGCGGTGAAGGCCCAGGGCGGCACATGGGCATCGGGCGGCAGCCGGACCACGGCCAGCTCCGCCGGCATCACGACCAGGGTGAACGAGAGCGTCTGGGACTGGGGTGCCGACGGGGCCATGGCACTGTTAGGATAAGGGGTGCTCCGCCTGGCGGCGTGGCGAAACTGGCAGACGCAGGAGACTCAAAATCTCCCGGGGGTCACCCCCCGTGTGGGTTCGATTCCCTCCGCCGCCACCAAGCCGGCTTTGCCGGCTTGGTTGGCAGCGGACGGCATCAGCCTCAGCGCTCCGGTCCTTCGGACCTCGCGCTCGAGGTCGATTCCCTCCGCCGGAATGGTCGCGGTCGGACTTAGCATCACCGCTCCGGTCCTTCGGACCTCCGCGGTTGATGTCGATTCCCCGCGCCGGCGTGGTTGGCCGCGGTCGGCATCAGCACGGAGCGCTCCGGCCTTCGGTCTCGCGCTTCGTGTCGATTCCCTGCCCCGCCGCTAATTATTCCCAATAGAAGCAATGTTTTTCGACGTGTCGCTTGATGCGCCGATGCTTCGATAACCGTCAAATTGTCGTCAACATTGTCGTGGTCGCGAGCGACGACGGCGCCGTCGGCGGCGCGCGCGCCGCGAACCAGAGCGAGGCGAAAGTGCGAAGGGAAATGCGGTCCCCGCAAAGGGCCGGTGTCGAATACTGAATCATGCGGTTCGTTCCAATCGCCATTGCACTCGTCGCGACGACGGCCGTCGCAACCACCTTTTGGGTCGTGTCTGACGAACCTCTGCCGCCAATTGGCCCGAGTACAGAGCCGACCTGCCTGCAGGCGATGCGGCAGGCGGGGCCTGATCTCGCCTGGATTGCACCGGATCGCGACGCGCGACTGCGGGGCCACACGCCCAAATCCGTGAGGCTCAGCGAACTGCCGTTTCACAGCGGCGAGTTCGTGAGCGTCGAAGGGTTTCTGCACGCAGACTTCGAGTGGGCCGCTCTCTATCCGTCCAGGGCTGCTCTGGAGGACAGGTGGTACGCGCCTTGGGTGACGCTTCGGTCGCTGTGGCCGACCGAGGCTCACCGGTGGTGGCAAACCAAAGGGCCTTCCATCTCCGACCGATGTGCCCGGGTGGAAGGTTGGTACGAGGGTGGCGCCGCAGGCCACTTCGGTGGATTCGACGGGAAGGTCGATGTTCTGCGTCTCGAGGTGTGGTCGACGCCCCACCGCCCGTTCGACGCGAATCCGCCGCCTCCGCCTCCACCTCCACGACGAAGGTCATAATTCCGAGCGAGCGCGCGTTGCCTTCGCTGACCGCGCCGGACAAGGCGCAAAAAGGCGCTACCTCTGCAAGCGGTCCAGCTTTGCAGGCTTGGCGGGCAGCGGACGGCATCAGCATCACCGCTCCGGTCCTTCGGACCTCGCGGTTGATGTCGAATCCCTCCGCCGCGGTCCGTGGCATTCTCTCGTTGTGGACGATTCCAGCCTCTCCACTCGCGCGACCTACGACGCCATTGCGGCTCGGTTCATCGAGAAGGTGCGTAGCCGGGCGGAGATTGCGCCGCATCTCGATCGGTTTGCGGCGGCGTTGCCGACGGGTGCGCTGGTGCTCGACGTCGGCGCCGGGCCGGGCCTCGATACGGCGGATCACCGGCGGCGCGGTCTGCGTGCCATCGGGCTCGACTTCTCGCTGGGGATGCTGCGCGCGGGGGTGCGCGAGTGGCCCGGCCCTCGCGTCCACGCCGACGCCCGACGCTTGCCGATCGCGTCGGTCACGGTGGCGGCCGTCTGGGCGAACGCGTCGCTGCTGCACCTCGACCGCGACGACGCCGCGCGTGCGTTGGCGGAAGTTCGCCGCGTCCTCTGTTCGCAGGGCGTGCTTTTCGTCTCGGTGAAGGAAGGCCACGGCGCCGAGACGGAAACGGCGCGCTACGGGCAGCCGCGCTTCTTCCAGTACTGGACGGCGTCCGAGCTGGATGCCGCGCTCGACGCCGCCGGCTTCGACGTGCTGGAGCGGACGGCCGACGTCAGGCCGCCGAACACCTGGCTGACCCGACTGGCGCGGCGGAAGCCGTCCTGACGCCGACCGCCGATGCGGTGGCGCCGCCGCGGCGATCTCAGATCATCGATCCAGGCGTGCGGTGGTGCTGCGGGACGACCGCGGGGACGGCGACCGGAGCGTCCGCGGCGTCGAGGTAGCTGAGATACGCCTGCAGCGCGCCCTGGTTGTGGCAGCGGACCAGGCTCTGGAGCGCGATGAGGTCGCGGGCGCGCATGGCATCGAGGATCTGGTGGTGCTCTTCCTGGGCCTGCTCGACGCGGTTGGCGAGCACCCCCTTGAAGTAGAAGCGGCGCAAGCGATCCCAGCGATCGAGAACCTTCGAGGTCAGGTCCTTGACCATGTCGAGGCCGGGCAGCTCGCTGATGGTCAGGTGGAAGCGACGGTTCAGGGCCGCCCACTCTTCGCGATCGTTGATGGCCAGCGCCGCGTCCATCGCCACGACCTGGCTGGCGAGCAGGTCGATGTCGGCGGCGCGGGCGCGCTCGGCGACCAGGCGGCTGGCCGAGACCTCCAAGCCCTCGAGTACCACGAACACGTCGATGATCGAATCGCGCGACACCGGGGTGACGGAGGTGCCGACGTGCGGCACGACCTGCACCAGCGACTCGGCTTGCAGAAGCTGCAGTGCCTCGCGTACCGGAATGATCGACACGTTCAGGCGCCGTGCCAAGTCATCGATGACCAGGCGTTCACCCGGCTGCAGCTCGCAGCGCAGGATGGCATCACGCAGCGTGCGGTAGACGAACTCCTGCTTGGTGCGATGCGGGGCGGTGGCCAGCGTGGCAAACGTCATGCGCCTCCTCGGGCGTGCCGGGGTAACGGACGAACGGTGTCGCGCCGATTATGGGGCATGCGACGCGACCATTGCGGTTGAACACCGCATATGATATACGTTTTGCTCACAACAAAGGTGCGACGGTTCCCGTACTCCTTGAAGGCGGTCTCATCCGCGCGGCAGGTCGCCGTGTGTGGTGCGAGCGCCGGGCCCGTCCACATCGCTCAGGGGGACGCATGATCGGTGCTTCCGATCGTTTGACTGTTCGTCTTCGGCAACTGCTCACCGCCTGTCTGATCGTCCTGGCGCCGCTGTCCCTCGCGGGAACGGCGTCGGCTCAGGCCGTGACCGGCACCATCCTCGGCACTGTGGCGGACACCACGGGCGCCGTCCTCCCCGGCGTCTCCGTGACCGTCAAGCACGTCGAAACCGGCTTGACCCGCACGCTGACCACGGACTCGAACGGCGAGTACACCGCCGCCTCGGTTCCGACCGGCACCTATACCATTACCGGCGAGATCAGCGGCTTCAAGAGCGTGTCGCTCTCGAACGTGCAGGTCGGCGTCGACTCGCGCGTGCGCGCCGACATCAAGCTCGAAGTCGGCGCCATGACCGAGTCTGTCGAAATCGTCGCCTCGACACCGCTCGTCCAGACATCCAGCTCGGACCTGTCGACGACGGTCACCGAGGAGCAGATCAAGCAGTTGCCGCTCAACGGCCGCAACTTCGTCAGCTTGACGCGCACGATCCCCGGCGTCCTGCGCGGCATCCCCGGCTCGAACATCGACGGCGCCGGCTCGCTGGCGTGGCGCGCGTCGGCGGCGTTCTCGGCCAACGGCCAGCGTCCCCGTGACAACAACTACATGCTGGACGGCGTCGACAACAACGAGACGTGGCTGCAGACGGTGGTGATCTTTCCCAGCCTCGACGCCCTCGACGAGTTCAAGCTCCAGACCAGCACCTACTCCGCCGAGTTCGGCCGGTCGCTGGGCGGCGTGGTCAACATCCAGATCAAGTCGGGCTCGAACGAGTTCCACGGCAGCGTCTACGAGTTCCACCGCAACGAGCGCCTCGACGCCAACAACTTCTTCAACAACCGGGCCGGGCGTCCGAAGCCGGACTTCAAGCAGAACCAGTTCGGCGGCACCCTCGGCGGGCCGATCGTCAAGGGCAAGACCTTCTTCTTCGGTGACTACCAGGGGCTACGGCTCGAGGCTGGCGCGACACGGCTCTCGACCGTGCCGACCCTGAGGATGCGCAATGGTGACTTCTCGGAGATCAGCCGCGTCATCTACGACCCGCAGACCGGCCAGCCGTTTCCGGGCAACATCATCCCGCGCAACCGCTTCGATCCCGCGTCGGCCAACGTCATCGCGATGCTCTACCCGGAGGCGAACACGGCGGGCACCATTGCCGCCAACGGTCAGAACCTCAACAACTACCTGATCAACCCGACGCTGACCCGCAACGACGACCAGGGCGACATCAAGATCGACCACGTCCTGACCAACAGCAACCGGATGTTCTTCCGCTACAGCA
>JANOIR010000086.1:0-1528 GCA_031407765.1 Vicinamibacteraceae bacterium | reverse complement strand
GTCGTTCAACTGGTCGAGGAGCGCCTGGCTCTCGGCGTCGGCCTGGCGGCGCAATGCGGCCTGCATGTCGGCCGCGGCATCAATCACACGTCCCTTCCGCTGCAGCAGCACCGTCACCGCCAGCGCGGTCGAGTCCGGATCCCCCGGGGTCAATTGCAGGTTGAGCGAGAGGGTGCGTTCGGTGCGCTCGGCGATCGGCGTGAGGTAGGCGACACGCTGCCGCTCGGACCCGATGAACAGGTTCAGCGCGATTGCCGTTTCGGTCGCCTGCTCGAGACGGGTCTGGTAAGTGACGGCGTTGGCCAGATCACCCAGGAGAGCGTAGGTCCGCGCCACGTTCACGAGCGACAGGAGCGTGGACGGCGACCCGGGTCCGGCGGTCCGTTCGAACATGCGCAACGCCCGCAGGTGGGTGTCGAGCGCGCGTGGATAGTCGCCTTTCGAGCGGTAGACGTTCGCGATGTTGATGAGCGTCGCGGCGACGTCCGGATGTTCCGGACCCAGGCGTTTTTGCCGCGACGCCAGGGCCCGGAGGTAGTACCCCTCGGCTTTTGCATAGTCCTTCGCGTCGCGCGCGACGATGCCCAGATTTTGAAACGCAATCGCGACGTGGGTGCTGTCAGCGCCGTAGAGGACTTCCATCAGTGGGAGCGCGCGCTCGAGATACTGACCCGCGCGCTGATAGTCGCGCCGTTCGATGTAGATCACGCCGAGATTGTTCAATACGCTGCCCGCCTGGAGCCGATCTCGTCCCTGGGCCTTCTCGAGGATCGCCAGCGCGCGAAGCTGCATTTCCTCCGCCTTCGCCAGGTCGCCCCGTCCCTCGAGCAGGATGCCGAAGTCCCGGAGGGTCAGCCCGAGATGCGGATCCTCTGGACCGAGCGTCTTTCCATTGATCTCGAGCGCGCGACTAATCAGTGCGTCGGCCCGCACGAAGTCTCCCTCTCTGGTCAAGACCACTCCGAGTCGACGAAGCACGAGGGCCACGCGAGGATGATTGGGACCCACCGATCGCTCGAGCAGGGACAGGCTGCGCTCGTATAGCGGCCGCGCCTTCTGCCGCTCGGCCCCGTTGTCGTACAGCTGCGCGACGTTGAAGATGAATAACGCCAGGTCGCTGTCGGAAAGGCTCGCTCCACGTTCGACGACCGCCAGCGCCTCGGCCGCGGACGCGGTCGCCAGCTCGAGGTTTCCGGCGTCTTCGGCGCGCCTCATTTCGGCCTGCAGCCGCATGGCTCGCAACAGCTCGCGATCGCTGGCCGTCAACTGGCGGAAACCCGTCAGTCGAAGCGTGTACGACCCGGTCGTGATCGGCCAGGGCCGCGCCGAGACGGTCAGGACAAAGGCCCCGGTCGCCTCGGCGGCAACCACCATCTGTCTCCGGCCCTGACCGCCGAACAGATCGCCGATCTGAGCGATGACGCCACCGTTCGGTTCGGTGACCTGCACGTCGACGTCGATCCCCTGCTCTTCGATCTCGACGAGAGCCGCCTGTCCGGCATCGAGCCTGACGTCGAACGTCTGCGAT
>JANOIR010000079.1:0-2378 GCA_031407765.1 Vicinamibacteraceae bacterium | reverse complement strand
CCCCCCGCCAAAACCCCAAAAACCCGGGGCGCGACGTCCAACAGCTCCCCGTACCCGGCATCACCGCAGTCCCGGCGGGACTGCGTCGGCAGACCGCAAGCCTGGTGGGCCCGACCAATCGAGCGAGCGCAGCGTGGCGCTGGTGGACCCCTCAGAGGATTCGTGACCTGCTAGCTCGGTGACGGAGTCACCGAGCGCCATGCCCGAATCCTGGTGGGCCCAAACCAATTGACGAGCGGTAGCGAGGAAATTGGTGGCCCCAATTTGCGCGAGTTGGAACCAGCTCAATCTGTGGATCCGTGCAGTGGACGGCCTGCGGAGGGCGGCATGAGTCCCGGGGACGGCAGGCAGACACTGCCCGCAGGGTGGCCGACCGCCGCGGTTGGTGGCCGAGCGCGCTCCCGGCAGCGTGGTTACGCGGCGTGTCCGGGAATGCGTGCGAGCTCTGCCCCGAGCGCCTATTCCGCGTGCCACACGTCAAACGCCTGCTGCATCCCGAGCCACAGCGCCGGTCCGTTACCGGCCCACTTCCCGAGCCGAACGGCCATCTCTGGCGTGACTGGCTGCTCGAGAGCCAGCTCGTGGGCGTCCTTGCCGTCCGAGCGGAACGTGATGCGCCAAGGGCCGCCGACGGCCTTCGCGGGCCGGCCCTCTCGATTGCCCTTCAATGGGTGCACACTCCAGCCCGGCATGTTCAGGTCTGAGCGCCGTCGCAGCATGGAGCGCGTCCATCGCCCGTCTGCAGCGTGTGTGCAAGTCCGGCTGCACCTCTGTCAAAGCTCGTTAGAAATGTCCCCGTTCTTGACTCGTTAGAAATGTCCCCCCTGAAATGGCCGGTGGGCGCTGTGCGAAACGCGATCTGGGCGTTTTGCAAGGAGCGGTGGGCGCGATCTGCGCGTCCACGGCTCCGGCAGCGTCCACGGGCCTGGTTACCGGTTCGCCGCGCGACAGAGGGCTCGTTCGCGGTCGAGTTCACGAGTGTCGCGTCGCCAGGGATGGTCCTCGCTCGGGCGCCGCGACCGGCGGACGACGGGCGGGGGCGATGGGGCTGCCGGCACGGCGGTGACGGGGACCGTCGCTGGCGGCGGGATCTCCGTCCAGCGCATGAGCCGATCGCGATAGCGGATTTCCAGGGTGCCGTCCCGCGCTGCGCGGACCCGCACCGTGCTGCGCGCGGGCACCTGCCCGCTTTGCCGCACGAGTTGGAAGAAGCGCGCGTCGTAGCGCACGACCCAGTCATTCGACAGCACCCGCGTCTCCTCTAGCTGAAACACGGCGTCGAGCGTGCGGGCGCTCGGGCGGCGGCGATGGAAGTCGTCTGTCGAGGCCGGGCGCTGCGCGAAGCGCGCGTTGTGCTCCGGCAGATATACCGTCTCGAGGAACGTGTTGGCCGCGGCCGCGTCGGCGATGCCCAGCCGCCGAAGCTTCTTCACCAGGCGATCCTGATGGGTCCCGTGATTGCGCTCGACCCGGCCCTTGGCCTGCGGCGAGCTCGCCGCGATGATCTCGATCCCCAGGAGCGCACACATGCGGCCAAACTGCGTCCGCGGCACGACGCCGGTGGCCTGCTCCTCCGCGTTGGCCGGCCGCACGTACACGTTCTTCCAGTCGGTGTAGAGCGCGTGCGGGACGCCATGCTGCTCGATCCAGCGCCGCACGACGTCCACCGCGGCCCAGATCGTTTCCTGCGCGCCCAAGCGGCCCAGCGTGTGGCTCGTGGCGTCGTCCACCAGCGTGACCAGGCACCCACGCGGCGCCCGATCCTCGTACCACGCGTGGAAGCTCCCATCGAGCTGCACGAGCTCGCCGAAGTGGGCCTTGCGCTCCCGCCGTTGGCGGTGCGGGCTCCGCTTGCGCGCGCGGCTCCACAGGCCGTCCGCCAGCATCCACCGCCGCAGCGTCTCGTGGTCGATGGTCAGCCCATCTTCCGCGGCCAAGTGCTCGGCGGCCAGCGTGGGGCCAAAGCGCGCGGCCGCCGGCCCGCCGTACTTCTCCCGAATCAACGCCAGCGCTCGTGCGCGTGTCGCCGGCGCCGTCGTCCGATTCGACACCCGGCCGACGCCCCCGTGCCGCAGGCCCTTCGCCCCGTCCCGGCGATACCGCTGCAGCAGCCGCTTCGCCTGGCGATAGCTCACGTCCAGCACCGTCGCCGCCGAGACCAGGCTCAGGGCCCCCGCCTTCACCCGGCTCAATACCTCGGCTCGGCTCAATTCCCGCGCACTCATCGCTGTCCGTCCCAACCCGCGCCCTCCTCGGAAGGCACGAGCTTAGGGGGACATTTCTAACGAGTCCGGATGGGGACACTATCAGCGAGCTACAACATAGGACGGATACAGCCGCGTCCTGCGCCTTGGCCGTCTCCTCGGCTCGCCGACAGA
>JANOIR010000075.1:0-6903 GCA_031407765.1 Vicinamibacteraceae bacterium | reverse complement strand
GCAAGCGCGAGCAGTCATGTGAGTCGGACCTTGTTCGAGGGCGCGGGACGCGAGCGTCGACACGACGACGCGCTCCGGACCGGCTTCACTGCATTCATCAACGGCACGCGCGTTTCAAAAGAACAGAAAGCGCTTTTTGCGCGCGGCGGCGCCGGCAAACGGCGCCTGGGCACGACCTGTGCCGAGGCCGCCGTCGAGCAGATCGACGTTGGCCGTGTCGTCGTCGCTGCTGCGCCCCGGGGCCCCACTGCCGTTCGGCGGGAGCGACGTCGTGACGCTCGGCAGCGTGAAGGGCGGTGACGACGCCACCGCGCCGACGCCGAAATCGAAGTCGCGCGCGACCTCGCGCACGATGGCGGCATCGACCGGCTTTGTCTGCGCCGCGAAGCCGCCCATCAGGGCGTTGTCGGCGAGCACGTTGACGATGCGCGGCAGACCGGTCGAGATTTCGTGGATGGCGAGGACCGCGTTCTTGGTCAGGATCTCGCTGACGTTGCCGCCGGCGATGCGGAGGCGGCCGGCGACGTAGGCGGCCGTCTCCTTGAGATCGAGCGGCGCGAGCTGCGCGCGCAGCGTGATGCGCTGCTTCAACTGGCGCAGCGACTGCTCGTTGAGGCGGTCGGCGAGCTCCGGCTGCCCGACCAGGACCAGGTTGAGGAGCTTGACCGTCGACGTTTCGATGTTGGCGAGCAGCCGTACTTCCTCGAGCAGCTCGTAGGGCAGGCTCTGCGCCTCGTCGATGATCAGCGTCGTCAGGCCGCCGGCCTGGTGGCGCTCGTGCACGTCGCGCTGGAACTCGGTGAGGAAGCGCGCCTTCGACAGGGCACAGCTCTCGTCGAGGCCGAAGCCGCGGGCGATGAACTCGTAGAACTCCGGCCGCGTCAGCGTCGGGTTGGTGAGCAGGACGTTGCGGTTCTCCGGCCGCCGCTCTTCGTTGAGGGCGGCGCGGAGGACGGTGGTCTTGCCCGTGCCGGCGTCGCCGAGGAGCAGCGTGAGACCGCGCGGCGCCGACAGGCCGTAGCGCAGCGTGCTCAGCGCCTCGCGGTGGCGCGGCGTGAGGAAGAGGAAGCGGGGGTTCGTCGTGAGGTCGAACGGCCGCTCCTGCAGCCCGAAGAACGTCTCGTACATGAGGAAGCTCGGGCTACTGACGGAACTCTTTGAAGGGAAGCTGGCAATCGTGCTTCCGGAGGAAGTTCAGGAATTTCTTGTAGTCGGCGGATTCGATGTTGAACAGCTTGCAGACGATTTTGTAGTTCCCCTTGGCCTCTTCGAGACCCTTGCGGATGACGTCGCGAACGTTCTGCCGCGTGATCTCGCGGGCCATGTACAGCGGGTAGACGGCGGTCCAGAACGACTCGCGATCGTCGCGCAACCGCTTGTACAGGTCGTCGACGACGGTCTTGCGACGCTCGCGCTTCGGCTTGAGGCCGAGGCCGCCGCGCTGCGTCCGGATTTCCGGCGGCAGGTCCTCAGTGCGCACCTGCTCGTGTCGGCCGGTGACGATCAGCCGCTCGATCACGTTCTCGAGCTCGCGGACGTTGCCCGGCCACGGGTAGTCGCAGAGCGCCTGGAAAGCGTCGCCGTCGATGCCCTTCACCAAGTAGGTGGTGCCGTTGCTGGTGGTGAAGCGCGAGAGGAAGTACTGAATCAGGCCCGGGATGTCTTCCTTGCGCTCGCGCAGCGGCGGCACCCAGAAATGGATGACGTTGAGGCGGTAGTAGAGGTCCTCGCGGAACTGGCCCTGCGCGATGAGATCCTGCAGGTTGCGGTTGGTGGCGGCCACGACCCGGACGTCGACGCGCCGGCCGGCGCGCTCCGCGCCGACCTTCTGCAGCTCGCCGGTCTCGAGGAAGCGGAGCAGCAGACCCTGCATGCGCAGGGTCATCTCGCCGACCTCGTCGAGGAAAATGGTACCTTCGTCGGCCGTCTCGAGCTTGCCCGGCTTGTCACGGTAGGCGCCCGTGAAGCTGCCCTTCACGTGACCGAAGAGCTCGGACTCGAGCAGGGTTTCGGGCAGGCCGGCGCAGTTGACCGCGATGAAGGCCCGTTCGGCGCGGGGGCTGTTGGTGTGGATGGCCCGCGCCACGAGCTCCTTGCCGACGCCGCTCTCGCCGGTGATGAGGACCTTGGCGTCGGAGCGGGCGATGCGCTCGATTTCCTGGCGCAGCTCCAGCATCGGGTGGCTGCTGCCAATCAGGTGGGCCTGTTCGGGGCTTCGCATATGTGTGCTCGGAGTCGGGGCCGTTCGGACCCTCGTCGCCGCCTCGGGAATTAGCAACTTTGCCGCCAGAGATCGGCCGGCGTGGTGCGGCGTCCGCGAAGTCGAAGCGCTCAGATAGTTTAGACTACTCGTTGAGCAACGAAAGTCCCGGCACGATATCACAAAAATCCCGTGCCAGGCAGACAAAGGTCATGATTCGGTCGACTAATGGCGCGCCGGAGCTGCCCGTGTCTGTGCTCCGGGCCGCCTACGTGGACGGATGGTTCCCGATGGGGGAACAAGGGACCAGGCTGATCGAGTGGTTTTCGCCGGATCCCCGTGGCGTGCTTCCACTTACAGCGTTTCACGTGCCCGCACGTCTTGGCCGGACGTTGCGCGCCGGCCGGTTCGAGATCCGGGTCGATACCGCGTTCGCGGCGGTCATGGCCGGGTGTGCCGAACGTGACGACACGTGGATCAGCGACGTGATCCGGGAAAGTTACCAGGCGCTGCATCTGGCGGGGGAGGCTCACTCGGTCGAATGCTGGCGCGGCGACCGCCTCGTCGGGGGACTCTACGGCGTCGCCCTCGGGGGCGCCTTCTTCGGGGAGTCGATGTTCCACGTCGAGACCGACGCCTCGAAGGTCGCTCTGGCCGCCCTGGTCGACCGCCTGCGGGCCCGCGACTTTTCTCTCCTCGATCTGCAGTGGGTGACGCCGCACCTCGCGCAGTTCGGCGCTGCCGAGATCAGGCGCGGGCAATACCTTCAACTGCTGCGCCACGCGCTGGCCCGGCGCTGTCGCTTCAGCTGAACTGGGCCGCGGCCGCACGGGCTGCTATAGTCCCCGTCCACCGCATGATCTCCGCCCTCATCCGCCTGGCGCGACCGACGCATTGGGTCAAGAACGGCTTCGTCGCGGGCCCCCTGATCTTCGCCAATCCCGCGTCGCTCGGCCAGGCCGCGCTGCAGAGCGCCACGGCCGTGGCGGTCTTCTCGCTGATGGCCAGCGCCATCTATTGCTTCAACGACGTCCTCGACGCCGAATCGGATCGCGCCCATCCGACCAAGCGGACCCGCCCCATCGCGGCGGGCGTGATTTCGCCACAGCTCGGCGTCGCCTGGGGATGCCTGCTCGCCGCCGGGGCGATCCTGCTGGCATGGTTGGAGCTGCCGCCGGCCGTCCTCGCCGTCCTCGGCGCCTACGTCCTCAACAACGTGCTCTACAACGCGCGCGTCAAGACGGTCGCCATCGCCGACGTCATCTCGATCGCCTCCGGCTTCGTGCTCCGGCTCGTCGCCGGCGCGATCGCGATCGGCGTCGTGGCGTCGTCGTGGCTGCTCGTGTGCAGCTTTTCGCTGGCGCTCTTCCTGGGTTTCGGCAAGCGGCGCAGCGAGCTGGCGCTGGCCGAGCAGGGCCACGTCTATCGCCCCGTGCTGAAGGCCTACACCGCCTCGACGCTCGATTCGGCGATGAGCATCTCGGCGACACTGACGCTGATGTGCTACATGCTCTACACGATCGCCCCGGAGACGCGGGCGACGCACGGTACCGACAACCTGATCTACACCGTTCCGCCGGTCTTTTACGCGATGTTCCGCTTCATCTTCAAGGTGCAGGATGCCCGCGGCGAATCGCCGGAAGAGCTGCTGCTGAGAGACCGGATCATGCTGCTGACGGCTGGTGCGTGGGTCGGGCTGGTGCTGCTCGTCCTCAAGTTCCGCGTCGTCGCGGAGGCGTTCGGCCGCCAGTGAGCGGACGCAGCCGGTTGCGGCGGTTCGTGGGCCGCACCGTCATCTCGGGCCTGCTGGCCTGTGGCCAGGCAGCCCGTGGTGGAAGTGCCGCGGCATTCGACGGTGCCCTGCGCCACTTCCTCTACGGGCTGCTAGCGGCGCTCGTCCTGGCGGGGTGCAGCGCCACCCCGCCGCCGCCCGCGGCGGCGGGCGCGTCGATCGCCGGCTTTCCCCGCACGGTGACTGACGGGGCCGGCCGATCGCTCCGCCTCGCGACCCGGCCGGTGCGCATCGTGTCGCAGACGCTGGCGAGCGACGAGATGCTGTTCCCGATGGTGCCGGCGGAGCGCCTCGTCGGGCTCAGCTCGCTGTCACGCGATCCGACGTACAGCAACGTCGTCGGCGAGGCCACGCGGCACCCGGCGCCGTCGATCGAGAGCGCGGAGGACATCCTCCGGCTGAAGCCCGATCTGATCTTCATCACGACCTACAGCCGCGCCGAGACCGTCCAGGCGCTGGAGTCGACCGGGGCGCCGGTCTATCGCCTGGCCCATCTCGACGACCTCGACGGCATCATGACGATGATCCGTAGCGTCGGCGTGGCGGTGGGCGAGGAGGCTGCGGCCGACCGCATCGTCGCCGACATGCAGCGTCGGCTGGCGGTCGTCGCGGCGCGGCGGTTCGGGCGCTCACGGCCGCGAGTGCTGTCCTACTCGGGCGGCTTCACGGCGGGGCGCGGCACCAGCTTCGACGACATCGTGCGGCGGGCGGGCGGCATCAACGAGGCTGCTGCCCGCGGCATCGACAAATTCCCGCGGCTGAGCGCAGAGCAGGTGCTCACCTGGAACCCCGACGTCCTCGTCTCCGGCTTCGTGCCGGGGGAGGAGGACGCCGTGCGCCGGCGGCTCTCGACCGGTCCCGGCGTCGGCCAGACGACCGCGGCGCGGCGGCACCAGATCGTGCTGATCGAAGCGCGGCGCTTCCTGGCGGTGTCGCAGTACGTGGTCGACGCTGTGGAGCAGCTCGCCGCCAGCCTCGACACCTTCCAGGCGGCGCGATGACCCTCGCCGTACCCAGGCCGCCGTTTGCGAGCGTGCTCGTCGCGCTGTTCGTCCTGCTGCTCCTGATCGTCGTGATTGCGATCGGCGTGGGATCGGTGTCGATCCCGCCGCTGCGCGTCGCCCGCCTCCTCCTCGCAGCCATGGACTCGCCCTGGTCGGGGCGGGAGGCCGACCCCGAGCTCGTGATCCTGATGGCGCTGCGCGTGCCACGCGTGCTCGTCGCCGCACTCGTCGGGGCCGCGCTGGCGGTCGCTGGCGCGCAGATGCAGGGCCTCTTCCAGAACCCGATGGCCTCGCCCGACGTGATCGGCACGAGCACCGGCGCGGCCCTCGGCGCGGTGCTGGCCATCGTGCTCGGCCTGGCGCAGGTCCACATGGCGTGGCTGCCGGCGATGGCCTGCCTCGGCGCCGCGACCTCGCTCGCCATCGTCTACGCGTTGACCACGCGCCGCGGGCGGACGCCGGTGGCGATGCTGCTCCTCGCCGGCGTCGCGCTGAACGCGCTGCTCGGCGCGGTCATCGCGTTCATCATTTCGCTCGCGCGGGTGCCCTACGAGGTGGCGCAGGAGGTGGTCTTCTGGCTGATGGGCGGCCTCGAGGATCGCACCTGGACCCACGTCTGGCTGGCCGCGCCGCTGGTGGCCGTCGGCCTTGCGGCAGCGATCGCCCTGGCCCGCGACCTCGATCTGTTCAGCACGGGCGAGGACGCCGCGTCGACGCTCGGCCTCGACGTCGAGCGCGCCAAGCAGCGGGTACTCGCCGTCACGGCGCTGCTGGCCGGGACGGCCGTGGCCGTCTGCGGCGTGATCAGCTTCGTCGGCCTGATCGTGCCGCACGCCGTCCGCCTCCTGGTCGGGCCGTCGCACCGCCGGCTGATCCCGACCGTCGCGATTGCCGGCGCGATCTTCGTCGTCGCCGCCGATCTCGTCGCCCGGACCGTGCTGGCGCCGGTCGAGATCCGGCTGGGCATCGTCACGGGTATCTGCGGCGCGCCGTTCTTCCTGTGGCAGCTCGGTCGCTACCGCCGCGAGGTCGGCGCGTGAGCCTTGCGGTCGACGGGGCGGGCGTCTCGATCGGCGATCGCTGGCTGGTCCGGCAGGCGAGCGTCCGCGTCGAGCCCGGACGCCTTGTCGCGCTGGTCGGCCCGAACGGCTCGGGCAAGAGCACGCTGCTGCGGCTGCTCGCCGGCGTGTGGGCGCCGTCCGAGGGCACCGTGATGCTCGATGGCGTGCCGCTGGCCCGCGTCCCTCGGCGGAGCCTGGCCCGCGCCGTCGCGCTGGTGCCGCAGGACACGCACATCGCCTTCGCCTTCTCGGTGCGCGAGATCGTGGCCATGGGGCGACATGCCCACCTCGGGCGCTTCGAGCGCGAGCGCGCGTCGGACCGCGCGGCCATCGCCGATGCGATGGCCCGGGCCGACGTCGCCGGGCTCGCCGATCGCGACGCGACCGGCCTCTCGGGCGGCGAGCGCCAGCGGGTGCTGATCGCCCGCAGCCTGGCGGCCGAGGCCCGGCACCTGCTCCTCGACGAGCCCACCGCCAGTCTCGACGTCGCGCACGCCCTCGACGTGCTGGCGCTGTGCCGCCGGCTGGCCGACGACGGTCACGCGGTCGCGGTCGCGCTGCACGACCTGAACCTGGCGCGGCGCTTCGCCACCGACGCCGTGCTGCTGCGCGCCGGCGGCGTCGTGGCAGCTGGCCCCATCGATCGCGTCCTCACCGCGTCCGCCATCAGCGACGTCTTCGACGTGGCGGTGTCGATCGCCGCGGCGCCGCCCCCCGACACCGGCAGCGTCTACGTGTTCTCCAAGCGTTAGAGACCGGTCTCGTGTCCCGGACGAGCCGAACCGGCCGCGTCCGGCGCATACACGGACGGAGGCGACGAGCACATGGCATTCGGCTGGCGGGGGC
>JANOIR010000059.1:0-40870 GCA_031407765.1 Vicinamibacteraceae bacterium | reverse complement strand
CTCGGCGACGAGCGGCCGCACAGCCTGTTGGTGATGGGCGTCCGCCGCGGCACCGGCCTGCTCTCGCCGCAGCCGGGATCGACGGCCTATCGCGTGCTGTGCCTGGCTCGCACGCCCGTCCTCGTCGTCCCCGCCCGCCTGCGATGACGCGCGAGACTGGTGCGGGAGTGGTCGGCACGGCGATCGTCGTGCTGCTGCTGACAGCGTGCGGCGGACCACGACGGCCGAACCTCGCCGCGCAGCGCCAGGTCGCCGACGGGCTGATCGCGGAGGGCTGCTACCGCTGCCTCGACGAGGCCGTCACGCGCTACGTCGGCCTGCCGCCGGCGCGCGATCCGGTCGGCCGCGCCAACGACACGCTGTTGTTCCGCGCCCTGGTCTTCCTGGCCCTGCGCGAGAAAGAGCTGGGCCTCGACGCGTCGCAGCACCTGCGCCAGGCGAGCCTCCTCGCATCGCGCACGACCGCGCCGGCCGTCGCACAGGAGCAGCTGCGCTGGGCCGAGGTACTGCCCGCCACCGCGTCAGGGCTGCCGCGCGACGTGGCCGAAGCCGAGCGGCTGCGGCTGAATGCGGTCCGCGCCGATCTCGAGCGTCGGCTGGCCGGCGCAGCCGCGATGACAGACCCGCTCGACGTCTACCTGAACGTGAGCCTCGTGTGCGCCGATCCCTCCCTGCCGCGGCTGCCCCAGCCGGACGCGGTCGCCGCGCCGGCGGCGGGGCACCCGATCGTGCAGTGGCGTCTCGCGATCTGTGGCCGCAGCCACGAGGACGCCCTGCGCGCCTTCGCCGCCGCGCATCCGCGCTACGTCGAGGCCGACTACTGGCTGGGTCGCTACCGCACCGCCTTCATCGGCGATCCCCGGGCGCGCCGCGAAGCGCGCGATCAGCTGCGGGCGGCGCACACCGCGATCCCCGAATCGCTGGCGATCGTCAACGATCTCGCCGGCGTGACTCGCGTCACCAGCCCGCGCGACGCCCTGCCGCTCTACGAGCGCATCACACGGCTGCAGCCGCGGCACAACGACGCCTGGCTCGGCCAGGGCATCTGCCTGACCTACCTCGAACGACCGCGTGAGGCGATCGACGCCCTCTCGCACGTCGTCGATCTGGGGCGCTGGGTGGTCGGCGACGCGCTTTACTGGCGGGCCTGGAATCGGCACGCGCTTGGCGAGCTCGACGCCGCGTGGGCCGACGCCGAGCGGGCTCGCACCACGCTCTACAACGACAACGTCTACGTGCTCTCCGGTCGCATCGCCTACGACCGGCAGGCACTCGATACCGCACGGCCACTGCTCGAAAAGGCGCGCGGGCTGAACCCGGCCAACTGCAGCGCCGCTTGGTTCCTCGGGCTGGTGCACAGCGCACAAGAGCGCTGGCTGGCCGGCGGCGAGACCTTCGAGGCGGCCGAGCGCTGCTATCGCGCCGAGATCGATCAGGCGCGCGCCGATGCGCTGACGGCCGCCGCAACCGAGGTCGAGGAGGCCGTCCGCGTCGAGCGCCAGGCGCAGGCCGACGCGTCGATCCGGACTGCGGAGCGCCAGGCCGCGCTCTCCGCCTACAACGCCGCGTTCAACTACGTCCGCGGCGGCGAGCCGGCCCGCTCGCGACCCCTCCTCGATCGTGCCGTGCAGCACGCCGAGGTCAGCGACCGGGCGCGCGAGCTGCGGGCGTTCGTCGATCGCTGACCCGCCGGCGCCAGGCCCAGGTCGCCGCGAGCATAGCCAGCGCGGGCGCCCACAGCCACGCCACCTCGTTGGTGAGCACCTCCAATCCGCGCCCGGTGAAGAACTCGCGTACGCCGATCGGCGAGACCTCGATCGGCCGCACCGGAAAGTGCCACCGCGTGGCGGTGAACGGCGCCAGGAAGGCGACGCCGCGGCCGCCGTTGGTCAGCGCGTCCAGGATGCCGTGCGACGCCGCCGCGACCGCCAGCACGATCCACACGCGCAGGCGCCGCTCGTCCGGCTGGAGACGAAGCGCGAACACGGCGAGACCGGCGACGAGCGCGGCCGCGGCAAGCGAGTGGCTCAGGCCGCGATGGCCCAACGGATGATCGAGTCCCCACCCGACGGCGAGGCCGAGCACATCCAGGTCTGGCAGGACCGCGAAAAGGGCGCCAATGACGACCAGTACGGCGCGCGGCCGCGCCAGGCCGCAGGCGACCAGCGTCGAGCCGACGACGGCATGGGAGAAGACCGACGGCACGACTCAGTGATCCTGGGCGGTCACCGCCGGTTGCACCGTGCTCACGCGTCGCGATGGACCGTCGCCGGCGAGAACGCCGGCAGGCAGATGGCGACGTACTCGGCGCCACCCGGCTCCGGACTGCTGTAGCGCACCCACTCGCCCGGGGCCGCCACGACGGCCTGGCCGGCGCGCACGTCCATCGACCCGCCCTCGTGATCGACGCGCAGCAGGCCGCTCAAGACGACGGTGATTTCCTCGAATTCGGGTCGCTGGCCCGGCTCTTCCCAGCCGGCGGGCGACTGCATCCGCGCGACGCTCACGCCGGTGTGTCCGGAGTTGACGCGGCCGGCGTACTCCTCGATACGCTTGGGCTTGTTGCCGGCCGGCGCGACGACCGTCGGCTGGGGGATCAACGTGGGCATGGTGGGCCTATTCTAATGGGCATGCGCAGCCGCCCGATCGGTCTCCGTGTGTTCGTCGCCGCGTTCGCATGTCTCGCCCTCGCCTCGACGGCGGCGGCGCAGCGCCGCGTCCTGTATCTCGACTACGTCGGACCCAACGCCCACGACCATCCGTCCCGCGTCAACGCCAGGGCCGCGATGACCGCCATCGCCCTGGCCAGCGGCGGCCAGTTCACGGTCACGCTGCGCACCGATCCCTCGGGCCTCGACGCCACCGCGCTGGCCCAATACGACGCGCTCGTCTTCTTCACCTGCGGCGATTTGTCCCTCGCCGCGCCGCTGCGCGCGGCGCTGTTCGATTTCGTGGCGGCGGGCAAGGGCTTCGTCGGCTTCCACAGCGCCACCGACAGCTTCTATTCGTGGCCGGAGTACGGGCCCTTCATCGGCGCCCGCTTCGTCAACCATGGCAGCGAGAACCTGCCCGGGACGATCCGCGTCGAGGATCCCACTCACGTGGCGATGCAGGGGTTCACGAACCCGTTCACCTTCGTCGAGGAGTTCTACCTGTTCCGTGGCCCGGAACACAACGTCATCACATCGTTCACCCGGCGCGACCTCCGCGTGCTGATGAACCTCGATCCGGCGACACCGACGCCGGCCCGCCCCACCGCGCCGCCGCCCCCGTTCCCGCAAGTCCAGGCGACCGACCTGCCGCTGGCCTGGACGCGCTCGCACGGCAACGGCCGCGTGTTCTACTCGGCGCTCGGCCATCGGCCGGAGACCTGGGACAACGCGCAGTTTCGCGCCCACGCCCTCGCGGCCATCCGGTGGGCGCTGTTCGACGGCGACGTCGACGGCCTGAACGATCGCTGGGAGCAGACGTGGGGGCTGCGCGACTACGACGCTGCCGGCGTCAACGGCACACTCGGTGACCCCGACGGCGATGGGCGCACCAACGCGCAGGAACAGACCGCGAACACGCATCCGCGCGGGTTCGCGCAGCGCTATCTCGCCGAAGGCGCGACCAGCGCGTTCTTCCAGACCCGGATCAACGTCCTCAACCCGCACCCGACGTTCTCGTCTCGCGTCCAGCTGCGGTATCAACTGGACAACGGGGCGGTGCAGACCGACCAGGTCACCTTGGCGCCGCACTCGCGGCGGACGATGATCCCGCCGGCCGAGTCGCTGTTCTCGACGCTGATCGAATCGGACCAGCCGGTCGTCGCCGACCGCACGATGACCTGGAGCGGTGTCGGTCACTACGGCAGCCACGCCGAATCGGCGCTCACATCCCCGGCGCTCGACTGGTTCTTCGCCGAAGGCGCGACCCATGGCGCCTTCGACCTGTTCTTCCTGGTGCAGAACCCCACGGACCAGACCGCCGAGGTCGACGCGCGCTTCCTGCGCGGCCCTACCGCCGCCGGCAGTCCGATCTCGCGGCAATACACCGTGGGCGCGCATCAGCGGCTGACGATCAACGCCGATTTCATCCCTGGCCTGGAAGCGACCGACGTCTCCGGCGAGTTCCACAGCAGCAACGGCACGCCGATCATCGTCGAGCGCGCCATGTACATGAGCCGCGGCAGCGAGCTGTGGTCGGCCGGCATCGACGGCACCGGGGTCACCGCGCTCGGTACCAGCTGGTTCATGGCCGAGGGCGCGACCGGCACGTTCTTCGATACGTTCGTCCAGGTCGCCAACCCGTCGACGACGGTGGGACGGATCCGCGTGACGTTCCAACTGCCGTTCGGCGCGCCGCCGGTGGTCAGGGACTTCGACGTGCCGGCTCTGGGGCGACTCACGATCCCGGTCGAACAGGTCGATCCGGCCCTCGCCGGCACCTCGGTGTCGATCAGCCTGGCGTCGCTCAATGGGGTGCCCGTCGTCGCCGAGCGCTCGATGTGGTGGCCCGGATCCGACTGGCAGGAGGGACACGCGACCCTGGCGACCAACACCACGGGGACCGCGTGGGCGGTCGCCGATGGCGAGACCGGCGGCGCCGACAACTCGCGCACTTACATCCTGGTCGCGAGCGGCGCGAGCCCGACCAGCGACTCGGTGCGGCTGCTGCTGGTGCGCGACAGCGGGCCGCCGCTCGAGCGCGTCTTCACCGACGCGCTGTCGCCGAACGGCCGCCTCACGATCGACCTCGGCGTGGCGTTCCCCGGCATCGTCGGCGAGCGCGTCGGCGTGATCGTCGAGTCGATGGGCCAGACGTCGTCCGGCCCGGTCACGCCGATGCCGATCGTCGTCGAACGCGCCATCTACTCGGATGCCGGCGGCGTGTTCTGGGCCGCCGGCTCGAACCTGGTGGCGACCCGCCTTCGCTGAGGCGCGTTCGCCTTCCGTCGCGTTTCAGCGAAGGCGGGCGCGGCCCGCCGTCGTCATTCGGCTCTGAGGGCGTCGACAGGATCACCCGCCACCGCGCGGCGGGCGGGAATCAGGCAGGCGACGCAGGCGACGACGAGGAGGAGCAGCGGCGCCGCGGAAAAGGCGACGACATCGAGCGGCGTGACGCCAAACAGCGCGCTGGCCATCGCGCGCGTGAGCAAGATCGCCAGGAGCATGCCCGCGACGAGCCCCACCCCTGTCGCCGTCAGGCCTTCGCGAACGATCATACGGACGACGTCGCCTCGCGTCGCGCCGAGTGCCGTGCGCACGCCAATCTCTCGGCGACGCTGCGCGATGTCGTACGACAGCGCACCGCTGAGGCCCGTCGCGGCAAGCGCCAGCGCCAGCATGGCGAACGACGTGAGCACGGCCGTCGTGAAGCGTGGTGCAGCGACCGAGCCGGAGAGCTTGGTGACGAGCGGTCCCATCCGTTCAACGGTCGCTCCCGGCGCCACTTGCCGTACAAGGCTCTGTACGACCGGCGCCAGGGCGGAAGGATCTCCGTCGGTCCTCACGACCAATGTGACGTGCCCGATCTGCGCTTTGCCGCCCTGCGACACGAATATTTGCGCTTGCCGCTGGCCATCGAGGTCTGCCGGCAGCATGTCGTCCACGACGCCGACCACCTCCACCACGGTGTCCGGACCGAGCCACCGGGGAAACAGGCCCGCAAAACGCCGGCCGACGGCCGATCGTCCGTCGGTGAAGTAGGTTTTCGCAAAGGAGGCGTTGACCAGGATGGCCCGACTCGCGGACGTGAGGTCGCCGGCCCGCAACAGGCGCCCTTCCTTCAAGCGCATCCCCAAGGCCTCCGCATACCCAGGGGTGATGACCGCGCGCAGCGACGTCGCGATCACGGGCGTGCCATCCGCATCCGAGATGCCGGGCAACCTGAAGCCGAAGCGGGACAGCATGCTGCCGAACGGCGCCATGTCCCCGGCGCCCGCGGCGCGGACCCCGGGCGTCGCGCCCAGCCGCTCCACGATCGCCAGTGCGACGTGAGACGTGTTCGCTTCCGTCTCGTCATCTGGCAGGCGCACGTCGGCGGTCAGGACTCCGGCAGGGTCGTAACCGGTATCCACGCTGACCAGCGCGACGAAGCTGCGCGCGAGCAGACACGCGCCGACCAGCAGCACCACGGCGAACGCCGCCTCGAGCCCGAGGAGCACGCGGCGGACGCGCCGGCCAGGTGTGCCGACGCTGCGCGCGCCGCTTCGTAGGGGCATGGCGAGCTCGGCCCGGGAGCCCCTGATGGCAGGCACGATCCCCGAGAGCATCCCGACAACCACGGCAGCGAACGCAGCGACGGCCACGAACCGGCCGTCCACGCCAATCTGATCGACCCGCGGGAAGTCCTGTGGCGCCAGCGCAGGGATCGCCGCCGTCAACACCCATCCAGCCAGCAGCCCCAACGCGCCACCGATCAGCGAGATCACGAGGCTCTCGACGACGAGTTGCTGCACGAGCCTCGATCGCGACGCGCCGAGGGCCGAGCGCACCGTCAGCTCACGAACGCGATCGCTGCCTCGCGACAAGAAGAGATTGGCGAGGTTCGCACAGGCGACCAGCAGGACGAGCGTCACGGCGGCGGCGAGCACCTCGAGCGCGGGCCGCACGCCCATCGTCATCTGATCGACGAGCGATCGGACACGGGCCTCGACCGCGCTGCCCTTGCCGAACACCAGATCGGCCATCGGGCGATCGACCGCGCGGGCATGCGCGCTGCCCTCGGCTTCGGCCTGTGCGACCGTCACCCGCGGCTTCAGACGCGCAATCGCCTCGGTATAGTCGATGACGGTCGCCCCGGGCGTCGCCTGCACCGCGAGCGGCGTGTAGAGGCTGATCGCCTGCCGATCGTCACGCAGCCCAGCTTCCTGGTCGGGAAAGGCAAAGCCGGGCGGCGCAACCCCGACGATGTCGTGATGGACGCCATCGATGACGAGCGACCGGCCGATCACGTCGGGGTCGGTCCCGAAGCGATCACGCCAGAACCCGTCCGAGAGGACGACCACTGCCGGCGCCCCCGGCTGCGCGTCCGCCTCCCCGAAGAAGCGCCCCCGGTGGGGCGAGACTCCGAGAAGGCGGAACAATGCAGGCGTCACGCGAGTCCCCCTCACGCGTTGCGCCCGGTCCGCCGTGGTGATGGTGTAGTCGCGCCCGCCGAACGCGGCCATATCCTGAATCGTGTCGGCCGATGCCGACCAGGCGCGATACGTCGGACCGCTCAACTTGGATCCAGGGATCGACTGCTGCGCGCCCGGATGCACTTCCCACAGCCGAACGAGCCGCTCGGAATCCTGGTAAGGCGGTGGCCGAAACAGCACCCCATACACGACTCCGAAGACCACGGAGGTCCCACCGACGGCAAGCGCGACGGTGATCAGGGCCGCCGCTGCGAAACCCCGATGACTCGACATCAGCCGCAACGCGCACGTGACGTCGCGAACCAGTCCACTCATACGCACCTGCTGGCCTTCCGCGGTGGTGACGCCGGCGGTGACCGGAGACTAGGGCGCCAGCGTGAAGTTGACGGTGACGGTCAGCCGGACCGGCACTGGCGCACCGTTCATGAGGGTCGGCTGGTAGCGCCACTGCTTCACCGCCTCGAGCGCCGCCTCGTCGAGCAGCGGGATCGAACGCTGCACCCAGGCTTCGCTGACGCTGCCGTCGGGAGCGACCGTGATCTCCAGAATCACGATGCCCTGGACCTTGGCGTCCTGTGCCTCCTGCGGGTACGTCGGCGGGACGTTGACGATCTTCTGCGGCGCCTTGATCGCGCCGCCGACGGTCAGGACGGGCGTCTGCTTGAAGCCGGACACGGCCCGCACACCCATGACCGTGGCCCGACGCGTCTCGCCGTAGAAGCGCACCCGGACCCGGACCACGGCCGGCGTCTGGACAGGCTCCTCGAAGCGCCACCCGCGCACCGCATCCAGGGCGGCGGTCACGGTGGCCTGCACCGCCGGCTCGAAACCGGCGAGCGACGGGTTGCCACTCGGGCTGTCCCCGCCGTGAACGGTCACCGTCGTCGCCTGCGTCGCAGTCACGCCGCCGGACTGATCGAGCGTCGCGTCGACGTCGATGACGGTCGCGGCGAAGCCCGCATCGGCTGCCACCGCAGGGAACTCGATGTCGGTCCGACGGACGACGCGGATGCCGCCGATCGACTCGATCTTCCGCTGCATCGCGTCGTCGATCTCCCCCTTCATCGCCTCCTTGGACGGCGCCGGCTGGAACGCCATGACGTGCGGCTGCTGCGTCAGCGGCCATGCCGCCACGCCCGCCGCACCGCTTCCGACCAGGACCACCGCGACGATGACGCCACCAGCAACGAGACGCATCCGAGACATGGCTACCTCCTCTGCGAGAGACACGAGGCGACGCGCGAGATGCCGGCGTCGCAGGAATCCGGACAAGAGCGGCGGCGCCGACGGCAGATCGGCAGCCGAGAACAGCGCATCCATGTATTCGCGCCGCGCGCCGGTGGCGGCAACGGTGAGCTGATCCACGACCTGCTCCCGCGCCAGCTGCAGCTCACCCACCAGCCACCACACCGCCGGGTGGAACCACAGCACCGTGAGCGCCACTTCTTCGCCCAGCACCCACAGCCAGTCGCGGCGGCGAACGTGCCAGAGCTCGTGACACAGCACCGCACGCCGCCGCTCCGCGGAGGCGGCCAGGAGCGTGGCCGGGAGCAGCACGACTGCCGGCGCGATCCCGAAGGTGACCGGGTGCTGGACGCGCGCGACGAAGGCGACGCGCGCGCCCGTCCCCAATTCGGCCTGGAGCTCCGACACCTCGCCGTCGACGGCCGCGGCAGGTTCACCAGGATCTGGCAGATTGCCAGCCAGCCGGCGCAGCCGCCCCAAGCCCACGGCGAGCCACAACATCCGCAGGGCGACGCCGGCGCCGAGGATGCCGCCCACCACGGCGCCCCACGGGAGCTCCCGACCGGGTCGTGCGTCGACGCCGTCCACGGCGAGGGCGAGCCCCGCCGCAGGCGGTTCCAGCCCGTTCAGCAGCACGGGCCGGTCGCGCATCCAGACCTGGAGCGGCAACAGCAGGATCGCGGCGAGAACCACCCGGCAGGCGGCGAGGCGGAAGGCCGGGCCCGGTCGCAGCGCGGCCAGCGTCAGCGCCAGGGCGCCGATGAGCAGCGCCGCTTGCGCCGCGAAGAGGACGAGGTTGGCGAGGGTGACGGCCGGCATGTCAGGAGTCCTCCCCGCCCTTCCGCTCGGGCGTCTTCTCGATCAGCCGCTTCAGCTCGCTGCGCTCCTTGGCGCTGAGCGTCTCCGAGGTCGCCAGGTGCAGCAGCAGCGGCTGCGCGGCGCCGTCGAAGACGCGATTGACGAAGTCCTTGACCATGGCGCCGACGACCTGCTGCCGCGATCGCGTCGGGGTGTAGCGGAAGGCGCGGTCGTCCCGGGCCTTGTCGAGGAACCCTTTCGTCTCGAGGATGTTCATCGTCGTCATCACGGTGGTGTAGGCCAGGGCGCGGCCTTCGCGCAGCGTCTCGTAGACGTCGCGGACGGTGGCGGTGCCCTTTTTCCAGACCACCTTCATGACCGCGAGCTCCTGGGGCGCGAGTGTCGGTTCGTGTCGCTTGGCCATCTACTAAGTAGTTAATACTTAACGGACCGTAGATGTCAACAAGAAAAGAGCCCGGAGCCATCATGGCCTCCGAGCTTCCCTGTTCAGCGCCGGGCGAACGACACGACTCCGGTGTCGTGTCGAAAGACGACTCCGGAGTTGAATTCCACTCCGGAGTCGTTCTCGAGCGTTTAGTGCGTGGTGACCGGCTCGGTGTCGCCCGACGGCGCCGCCGGCTTCTTCAGGCCCTGGATCTGCAGACCCGTGACTTCCTGCGGCTTCGGCTCCTTCAGGACGTGCTGGCGATAGAGGCGCGCCATGCGGTCGTCCTCGGCCTTCTTCTTGATGTCGTCGCGGGCGCGCAGCTTCTCTTCGCGGGCGTTCTTGGCGATGCCCTTGTCGTCGAGGTCGGTCTGCTTGCCCTTGGCCACGGCGTCGGCGTCGAGCACCAGGTTGTGCTGACCCGGGGTCAGCTCGACCGACTTGCCGCCGGCGTAGATGGCGTGGCGGCCGTGCTCGTCGTACCACTTGGTCAGCGTGGCCGTCATGTGCATCTTCTCGATGATCTGACGCCAGCCGATGCCGGTGTTGTAGGCGCAGAAGCTGATCTCGCCCTGCTGCGTCGCGTACGGGATGATGCACCGCTCGGTGCGGCGGAAGTCGTAGTTGAACAAGTCCTGGAACCACATGCCGGCGATGAACAGGAAGTTCCAGCGGTCCTGGCGACGGACCTCGATGTCCTGCATCGTGCGGTCCTTGCCGACCTTGCCGTAGTTCTTCCCCGTGGCGCCGAACGTCTTGTCGAACTTCCGCATCAGGTCGATGAGCTTGAAGTGCGTCGGCGACTTGAACGGCTCGTAGTTCTTCATCAGCGCCAGGGCCATGCCCGTGACCGAGAGGAACCGGCCGCGCGCGGCGTCGTTGACCTTGGCGATGTCCTTGGCGAGCTGCCCGCCGTTCAGGAATGCCGTCACCGGCACCGCTTCCTTGGTTTCCTTGTCGATCATCACGGCCATGCCGATGCCGCAGTTGGGATGGCAGCCGCACGAGAGGTTGCCCCACTCGTTGGCCGGCCCCTTCACGAGATCGGCCCAGTCGGTGAACGTGCCCATGAACGAGATCGGGAACCAGTCGCGCACCGGCTCGCCGATGCCGGTCTGGTTCTTCACGTCGTGGGCGAGGTGCGACAGCGTGTAGCGCTGCGCTTCGCGGCGTTCGACGGTGACTTCCTCATCGCGGCCCGTGAACGACACCGGCTGGAACGAGAGGAAGCTGATCTTGCGAGGGTTGTCGAGCGCGAACTTGATGATGCGGCCGACCTGCTCGTTGTTCACGCCGTTGACGATCGTCGTCACCGGAACGATGTCGACGCCGTTCGACCACAGGTTCTCGATGGCGCGGAGCTTGACGTCGAACAGGTTGCCGACGAGGCGGTGCGAGTTGGCGGCGTTGCCGATGCCGTCGAACTGCAGGTAGGCGTAGCGCAGGCCGGCTTCGGCGGCGGCGCGGGCGAACTCGGGGTTCTTGGCGAACTCGATGCCGTTGGTCGCGGCCTGGACCGAGTTGTAGCCGACCTTCTTCGCGTACTTGACCGCGTCGAGGAAGTACGGCGACAGCGTCGGCTCGCCGCCCGAGAACTGCACCGACATCTGGCGCTTGGGCTTGATCGTGATGGCGTTGTCGAGGAGGGTCTTGATGTCCTCCCACGACAGCTCATGGACGAAGCCGACCTGGTTGGCGTCCATGAAGCACGGGTCGCACATCATGTTGCAGCGATTGGTCAGGTCGATGGTCAGGACCGAGCCGCGGCCGTACTTGATGGTGCTGCTACCGTGATTGTGGAGCTTCTCGTCGTTGTGGGCATGGATGTCGCTGCCCGGGTAGGAGTCCTCGAGGTGCTTGAAGAACGCCGTGTCCATGGCCATCACGTCTTCGAAGTGGCCGTGCACCGGGCAATCCTTCACCATGAGGATCTTGCCGTCGCGCTCGAGGATGGTCGCCTTGATCTCGCCGACCTTCTCGTTGAGCAGGATGCTGACGTCCTGCTTGCCATCGAGGATCGACTGCCGGGCCTCGCGCACGCACGTCGGGCAGAGCGAATCGGTCTCGCGCGGCCAGCCGAGGGGCGGCTTCACCTTCTCCTTCGACTTGAGAAGGGGCTTGTCGGACCAGTTCGGCGTGAACCCGGGGTTCGGCTTGATCTGGTTGAACGTGTCGAATACCGTCCAGGCGCCGCGCGCGGCGATGGTGAGGCCCTTCTCCACGTACTTGATCGGCTTGTGCATTGATTCTCCCTGGCGGGGGGCGTCATCGCGGCGACCCTCGCGCTCGGGAGTATCCCAGGAAATCAGCCCCTGCGCAGGATTTCCACAGCCGGCTGGCAAATATCGGGGTCGAATGGCCGCAATGCCGGGTGACCGGGCACGCGGCACGGCCCTGGACGGGCTAAGTGTCGGCAGGAAAAGGCTATACTGACCTCCCTGCCGCCGGCCGATGGAGGCCCGATGACCCCGTTCGAGACCCCTGCGCGACCCCGTACCGACGTCAGGCCGCGCCTCCTGGCGGCCGCCGCCGCGCTCGTCGGGGCGCTGCTCTCGACCGCCTGTTTCCAGAGCGAGACGGTGGTCCGGGTCAAGGCCGACGGCACCGGCACCATCGAGCAGACCAATCTCGCCAACAAGGAGATGCTCTCGACGGCCGCCGGCATGGCCAAGCAGGCGGCTACGCAGTCGAACACCGACGCCAGCCGCGTCCCGAACCTCGACAACATCGGGGATCTCTTCGACGAGGCCAAGCTCCGCGAGGGGGCGTCCAGCTTCGGGCTCGGCGTCCGCTACCTCTCGAGCACACCGGTCAGCAAGGATGGCCTGACCGGCGTCGTCGCCACCTACGCCTTCGACGACGTGCGTCTACTGAGCCTGAACAACCGCGCCGCCGGCAGCCTCGGCACCGGGAGCCCGATGCCGACCCTGCGCTTCACGCTCGACCGCGCCGCGACGCCGGAAGACTCGTCGACGCTGCGCATCCGGGTCCCCGAACGCACGCGGCCCGCCGACGACGCGCCGGCCGACGCGCCGGCCACGCCGGCGCAGCGCCCCGACCTCCCGCCCGAGGCGCTGGCCATGGTCCGCGGCATGTTCAAGGGCGCCCGCATCACCATCGCCGTGGAGGTCGACGGCGCCATCGTCACGACCGACGGACCGAAGCGCGACGGCTCACGCGTGACGATCTTCGGCCTCGACTTCGAGCAGCTCCTGAGCGACCCGACCAAGTTCTCGGCCCTCCAAGGCATGAAGCCGGGCGTCGATTTCGCCACCGCGCGCAAGTCGCTCGAGGGAGTCCCCGGGGTGCTCCTGCCAGCAACGCCGACTGTCACCATCGAGTTCATGTAGCTTGGGCGTGGGTACTAACGGGGTCGCGCCGGCGGCGCCGCCGGCGGCCCACGTCACCCCACCGGGGCTCTCGTAGGTCGCCCGCTCGACGACGAGCGGCCCCGGGCTCCCCCCTCCGGCGACCTGGATCGAGAAGCGCCGGCCCAACGCCTGCGGGAAGGTCGCTCCGATCGGCACGCTCGTGCGGCTTTGCGGCGGCAGGGTCAGGAACGTGGAGAGCGTTTCTGCGCCGGTTTCGAAATAGACGAACACGACGGCATCCACCGGCACGGTGTCGGTGTTGGCAATGAGGATGTAGGTCTCGGCATTGTTCGGACCGCCGGCATACCCTGCGGCCGTGATCCACTGAGCTCCGGTCACGTTCGTCGCCGGCGCGTTGTGAGCCTCGTACCAGCCAGGCTGCCCCCACCACATGGCCCGCTCGACGATGATGGGCGCGCCGTTTGTGGCGCGGACCCGCATCGACATGGACGTCGCCGCCAGCGGCCGCTGCCCCGATCCGGCAGGTAACTGTTCGTCGTCCACGTAGATGGTGAAGCGGCTCTGGGCCCGCACCAGGTACTGCTTGACGAGCGGCGGCCCAGCCTGCCGCAGGTACTGCACCTCGACGGTCGCGTCCTGCGTGCCCGGGTTCTCGATCAGCACGAACAGGTCGAAGAACGATCCGGTCGCGCCTTCGGCGAGGAACCACTCGGTGCCCGGCGTGGTGACGCCGGCGCTTTCGTGGCCGGCCGCGAAGGGCTGCCCCGGCCTGCTGAGATACATGGCGCGCTCGACGATGATCGGCTGCGTCGCAGTGATGACGCCCGAGACGTCGGTGCTCGCGAGCTCGGGGGCGACCGCGTCCACCGGGATGGTCAGGCGCGCGTGCGGCGCCAGCGCGTAGGTCCTCTCGACCGGCGGCTGTGGCGCGGGCCGGAGGAACCGCACGGTCACGGACGCGGCGGCGTTGCCGGGGTTCTGTAGCAGGTAGAACAGCGCGAAGTCGCCGGACGTAGACCCTTCCGCGAGATACCAGGTCGTCGAGGTCGCCTCGAGCGCCGATTCGGTGTGGGAGCCGTAGCCCGAGGCGTCCCATCGCATCGTGCGATCGACCACGACCGGCTGGTCGGACTCGATCACGATGCCGAAGGACCCTGGTGTGAGCGCCTTGAAGATCGACGACAGGACCGTCCCCCGGTTCCAGGTTGGGAGGCGTACCGGCCACGCGACTTCCGGGCCCGACTCGGGCTGCAGCCGCAGCAACACCGCAGTTGGAAAGCCCAGGGGGCCGAACAGCGCGATCTCGGTATCGAAGAACGCGTTGGCGGCGCCCTCGGCCAGGTAGCGTCGGAACGTCCCCCGCGGATGGGTGCCGGCAGCGCGCTCGCCCGCGTTCGTGACCCCGTCGTTGTCGGGGTCGCCGGCCGGCCCGTCGGCGCCGCCAGCCGCGGCGGGATTCAGCCCGAAGAAGGTCTCCCACGAATCCGGCAGGCCGTCCGCATCCCCGTCCGCATCCGCGGCTTGCACCACCGTAGCCGTCGCGGTGGCGATGGACAGCGTGCCCGATCGCTGGGCCTGGCTCCCGATGTTCGGCACGACTGAGAGGCGGACGCTGCCGTTGCCCACGCCGCTCGTCCCCTCCGTGGGAATGATCCATGGCGCGTTCGACGCCACCGTCCATGCACAGTCCGGTCGTGAGGACGTCACGCCGATGATGCGCTCGCCTCCGATCGGCCCGACGTTGGTGGTCTGCGGCGACGCCGTGTAGGTGCAGGGCGGCGCCGCGGCCGGGTAGATGAACACCAGCCCGGCGAGGTCGTCCGGGCCGATCGCCGGCGGCACCGGCATGGCCGCCGCGCAGCACGACGGATACATGATGTTGTCCGGGCCGAGGTCGGTGTGGCCCAACCCGATGGCGTGACCGACCTCGTGCTCGAGGATGCGCGTGATGTTCGGCACCGTCCGGAAACCTGCCAGCGCCGCGTCGTCGTTCATGACGACGAGGCCGTGTGTGAAGGCGTTGAAGGTCCGGCCGTTGACCACGTGCGTCGTTGCCGACGCGCAGCCACCGCCGATCGCGAGCACGCCGGGGGCCAGATCGTCCAGCGGATCGCCGAACGTGATCAGGCCGGCACCGAGGTTCACCGCCGAGCAGTAGGGATCCGGCTGGGCGTCCATCGAGTCGAGCCGGGTGCCGCCGAAGGCGAGCGTGATGACGGCCGCGGGCGGGGCCGTCCACGCGGACAGCGCGACCGCGATCTCGGTGTCGGTGTCGGCGCCCTGCACCGTCGAGGGCCTCACCGTGTTGCGATACCAGGTGATCGGCTGACCGCTGTCGGCTTCCCGCCAGCGGAACCCCGAGCCGAGCAGCGTGAACGGCTCGTCGACCCGCCCGCGTGCCGCCGCCACGGCCGCGCCGGCGTCGGCCTCCGTCAAGACGACGCGCGCCGCCACGCCTGTTGCCGACGCCGCCGCGCGCCGGAACTCGTCGAGGCTGCGCGACGCCTCGACCGCACCGAACGTCCGTCCGCCGACGACCGTCGTTCCGCCGAACCGCACCAGGTATCGACCTCCGGCGGCTGCGGGTTGGACGCGAAACGCCGAAAACGCCATCGACACGGTTCGATAGCCGTCGTCGGTTCGCTCGAGGCACAGGACCACGTCGTCGCCGGGCGCGAAGCGCGGCGTCCCGGGAATCCACAGGCTGGTCCCGTCGGCCAGGCGGCCACCCCGCTCGTTGACGGTGAGGATGGCGTCGGCGCCCCCAGTGAAGTCCTCGATGACCACGACGCGGGTGCGGGTGCGGATCGCCCCGGATGGCGCGCGCTCGACGATGCTGTCGAGGACTCGGGCCCGCACGACCCGGTCCGAGATCGCGACCAGTTCGCCGTCGCTGCGATACGGCACGGTCGCAGCGGACGCGGCAACAGCGGCACCGAGCAGGGCCGCAACAGCAATGAGGATTCGGCGCATAGCCGGAATCCTAGCAGTGTTGCAGGGAGGCCGGCCTCGCTGGGCCGGCCACGACACTACTGCAGACGCGTCGCGACGGCCGCCGTGCCGGCCGACCACGTCACGCCGCCGGCGTTCGAGTACATCGCCCGCTCGACCACCAACTGGGCCGGCGTGCCCCCCAGGCTGTCGACGATGATCGCGAAGCGACGCCCAGTGGCCGACGGGAAGGTCTCGCCGATCGAGACGTTGGTCCGGCTGTTGGCGAGCAGGTTGATCGTCGACTGGGCGCTGGTGCCGTCCTCGAAGTAGATGGTGACGCGCGCCTGCCCGGCTGTCGCCGACGTGTTGGCGACCAGCACGTAGGTCTGCAGGCCGCTCGATCCGCCCACTTCCCCGCCGGCGAGCGCCCAGCGCGTCCCGGTGACGGTGGTCCCCGGCGCGTTGTGCGCCTCGTACCACGCCGGCTGCGGCCACCACATCGCCCGCTCGACGATGATCGGCACGCTGTTGGTCGACCGCACCCGCATCGAGCACGAGGCGCTGGCCAGCGCCTTGTTGCCCGAGAAGTTCGGGAACTGCTCCTCGTCGACCCAGATCGTGAAGCGGCTGTTGGCCGCGACCGTGTAGCTCTTGGTCAGCACGGTGCCGTTCGTGAGCAAGTAGTCGACGGTGACGCTCGACGCGGTCGGGTTCGGGTTGGCGATCAGCACGAACAGCTCGAAGAACGAGCCGGTCGCGCCTTCGGCCAGGAACCAGCTGTTCGACGGGGCGGTGACGCCGGCACTCTCGTGACCGGCGGCGAACGGCTGCCCCGGCCGATCGAGATACATCGCGCGCTCGACGATGATCGGCTGCGTCGCGCTGATCACACCGGAGACGTCCGTGCTCGCGAGCTCAGGCGCAGCGTTGTCCACCGGAATCGTGGTGCGCGAGTTCGGCGGCAGGACGTAGGACCGCACCACCGGCGAGTTGCCGGCCGGGCGCAGGAAGGTCACCGTCGCGTTCGCGGTGGCCGGGTTCGGGTTCTGCAGCAGGTAGAAGAGCGAGAACGGCCCGGACGTCGATCCTTCGGCGAGATACCAGGTCGTCGATGGCGCTTCGACCGCGGTCTCGGCGTGCGACCCGTAGCCGCTGCCGTCCCAGCTCATGGTGCGATCGACGACGAGGGCGCGATCCGACTCGATCAGCGTCGAGAACGGGGCCGTCGTCAGCGCGCCCAGGGTCTGCGTCGAGAGCGTCACCCGGGTCAGGCTCGGCACGCTGATCACGATCGTGCGCTCGGTCTGCCCTTCGGGCTGGATCCGGACCAGCGTCCTGGCCGCCTGCGCACCGGGATTGAGGATCGCGATCTCGGTCGAGAAGAACGCGTTGACCGCGCCTTCGGCGAGATAGCGCTTCTCGAACCCGCGCGGATGCGTGCTCGGCTGCGCCTGGTATTCCTGCAGGTTGGTCAGCCCGTCGCCATCCGGATCGCCGCCGGCGCCGTCGGCGCCGCTGGCGGTGTTCGGATTGAGGCCGAAGGCCACCTCGTACGAGTCGGGCAGGCCATCGCCGTCGGTATCGATGTCACCGGCCTGGTTGACGGTGACCGCCCTGCCGGCCACCGTGAGCTGCGCCGCCCGCGCCCCACCGGAATTGGGCCCTACCGAGTAGCCGATCGAGCCGGTGCCGGTGCCGCCGCCGCTGCCGGTCAGCGTCGTCCAGGTCGCGTTGCTCGACGCCGTCCAGGCGCAGGTCGAGGCCGACGCGGTGACGGCGATGCTGGCACCGCCGCCGCCTGGCCCGTAGCTCGCACTCGTCGGCGTCACCGTGAACGTGCAGGTCGGCGGCGGGGGCGGCGGCGGTGGCGGTGGCGGCGGAGCGCCGGAATCCGGATAGATGAACTCGAGACCGGCCAGATCGTCCGGCCCGATCGCCGGCGGCAGCGGCATCGCCGTGTAGCAGCAGGCCGGGTACATCAGGTTGGCCTGCATCGCCGTCGTGCAGGCCGGGCCGCTCCCGCCGCAGGGGTGGCCGAGCCCGATGGCATGGCCGATCTCGTGCGTCAGGACCCGGGTGAAGCTGGGCGCGACGCGGTAGGAGCTGCCGAGCGACGCCGCCTGGTTGAACACCACGTAGCCGTGCGAAATGCTGGAGAAGTTCTGGCCGTTCACGGTGGTGGTCGGCCCGCTGGCGCAGTAGCCGCCGATGGCGAGCACGCCCGACCCGGCATCCTCCTCGGGATCCTCGAAGCTGATGAGGCCGGCGCCGGCGTTGACCGTGACGCAGAACACCTCGGTCGATCCGCCCGCGCTGCGGGTGCCGCCGTGCGCGAGGATCAGGCTCGCCGTCGTCGGGTTGGTCCACGCCGCCGTGGCCGTCGTCATCTCGGTGTCGATGTTGCCGCTGGTCAGCGGATGCGGCCGATCGGTGTTGCGATACCAGTTGACGGCGGTGCCGCTGTCGGCCTGCCGCCAGCGGGAGCTGCCGAGCAGCGTGAACGGCGCGTCGATGCGCACCGACTGGCTCACCTCGGTAGACGGCGCCGGATGCACGGGCCGCACGCCCTTGACCGCGCCGACGATGGTCCGCATCTCGGCCAGCGTGCGGGTGCGTCGCGATTCGGGCCGGTCGCCGAGGACGTCGAGCCCAGCCGCGAAGCGCACCACGCCCGCTTCGGCTCCGAGGATGCCTTCAGGGACGACGTGGAACACCGAAAAGGCCAGCGCGACGCTGCGCAGGCCGCGCGGGCCGCGCTCGAGCATCAGCAGGACGTCCTGGCCGACGAGGTAGCCTGGGGTCCCGGCGATGAACATCTCGTCGATGCCGATCCGGCCGCCCAGCTCGCGCACGTCGATCACCGATTCGTCGACGCCGGTCAGGTCCTCGATCACGGCCAGCCGCGTGACCGTGTAGATCCGGTTGTTCCCGGCAGGCTCCGTCACGACGCTGAGCACGCGCCCGTGCACGACCCGGCTGGAGAGCGCGACCAGGTCGCCGTCGGTGCGATACGGCACCGTGGAGGCTGTCGCTGCCGTCACTGCCGCGAGCAGCGAGAGGATACCCAGGCTGAACCGTCGGAACGTGCGGACGGCAGGCGATGAGGCGATCGGAAGGAGGCTCGGCATCGTGAAGTACCGGTTCATCAATCGGCACTTCGGGGACCGGCCTTGTGGCCGGCTCTCGGAGCCCGATGAAGTCACCGGAACTGCACACTATGACACGCCGGCCGGTTGGCGGGCCCGTACGGCTGGCGCGGCAAGGCGCTTCGCGATCGCCCACCAGAGGCGCAGCCCGAGCAGAACCGTGAGGATGACGGCGTAGGTGATCTGTTCGGCTTCGATCACCTTCACCAGCCAGAGGAAGTGCACGACGCCGGCGATGCCGGTGAGATAGACGAGCCGGTGCAGCCGGTTCCACCAACGTCCGCCGAGCCGGCGGATCCATCCGGCCGTCGAGGTGATGGCGAGCGGGATCATCAGCACGAAGCCGGTGAAGCCGACCGTGATGTACGGCCGCTTGGCGATGTCGCCCAGGATCAGATCCCACGTGACGGCCTGATCCGGCGCCGCCTCCGGCAGGATGTACGGCCAGGCCAGCCCCTGGTCCAGCCCGATCCAGGTGAAGAAGTGCAGCGACGCGTAGAAGAACGCGAACAGGCCGAGCATCCGCCGGAAGCGGATGAGCACGTTCCAGCCGGTCAACCGCCGCACCGGCGTGACGGCGAGCGAGATCAGCACGAACCGCAAGGTCCAGATGCCCGTGGTGTCGGTCAGCGCGTCGATCGGATTGGCGCCCAGCGCGTGGGTCTTGCCGAGGATGTCGGTGACCGTCAGCGTGCACACCCTCGCGGCCGGCGACAGCGCGACGAGGAAGACGACGACCTTGATGACTCGCAGCATGACTCGCTGACGTCCCCCGGAGGGTGAGAGCGCAGCCGCCAATCAGTAGTTCTTCTTCAGGTCGAGGCCGGTGTAGAGCGAGGCGACCTGATCGCCGTAGCCGTTGAACATCAGCGTCGGCCGGCGGGCGAGCTCGCCGATGCGCCGTTCGCGGCTCTGCGTCCAGCGCGGATGATCGACGGTCGGGTTGACGTTCGAGTAGAAGCCGTACTCGCTCGCGGCGGAGATGTTCCAGCTGGTCGGCGGCTGCTTCTCGACGAGCGAGATCCCGACGATTGACTTGATGCTCTTGAAGCCATACTTCCACGGCACCACCAGCCGCAGCGGTGCGCCGTTCTGGGTCAGGAGCGTCTTGCCGTAGAGGCCGACGGCGAGGATCGTCAGCGGGTGCATCGCCTCGTCGAGGCGCAGCCCCTCCACGTACGGCCACTGCAGTGCGCCCTGGTACTGGCCCGGCATTTCACCCGGCCGCCGCAGCGTCTGGAACGCCACGTACTTGGCCTTCGACGTCGGCTCGACTTTCTTCAGGAGCTCGGCCAGCGGGAAGCCGATCCACGGAATCACCATCGACCACGCCTCGACGCAGCGCAGGCGGTAGACGCGCTCCTCGAGCGGGAACTTGAGCAGATCCTCGATCTGATAAGGCCCCGGCTTGGCGACGTGGCCGTCGATCTTCACCGTCCACGGCCGCACCGTCAGCTTGCCGGCATAGCGCGCCGGGTCGGTCTTGTCGGTGCCGAACTCGTAGAAGTTGTTGTAGCCGGTGACGTCCTCGGCCAGCGTGAGCTTCTCGGTCGTGCTCAACGGGCTCTTGGCCGCGTTGGCGATCGGCCAGACGTTGCCGGCCTGCGCCGAGGCGTCCGACACCAGCGGCGATCCGGGGCCGGACAGCGCCGCGCCGGCGCCGGCCGCGATCGCGGCGCGCATGAAGGCGCGGCGGTTGACGTAGACCGACTCCGGGGTGATCTCCGAGGACGGCAGCTCCGGGCGGGTCTTGATCAGCATCGATGGATCCCTCGTGCCATTGGACGCCGGCGGCGCCATGGCGTGTCGTCGCTTGCTATAGTTCGCCTCGTGCCGGGCCCGTCCGTGTCGGTCCTCGTCGTCAGCTGGCAGTCCGCGGCCTGGCTCGAGCGGTGCCTCTCGGCGATCGATCCCGCAGAGGCCGAGATCATTGTCGCCGACAACGCCTCCACCGACGGCAGCGCGGCCCGGGCCCGGACGGTGGCCCCGCATGCGACGGTGATTGCGCTCGAGCGCAATCGTGGCTTCGCCGGCGGCGTCAACGCCGCCCGCCAGGCCGCCCGCACGCCGCGCCTGCTGCTGCTCAACCCGGACGCCGCGCCGACGCCCGGCGCCATCGCCCGGCTGGCCGACGCGCTCGACCGCTGGCCCGACGTCGGCGCCGTCTCGGGCCGCCTCGTCGGCGAAGACGGTGCGCCCCAGCACGGCTTCAACGTGCGGCGCCTCCCCACCCTGGCCAGCCTGGCGGCGGATCTCCTGCTGATCGACCACCTGTGGCCCGGCAATCCGGCCTCCTCCCGTTACTACGCTCGAGACCTCGATCCCGATGCGCCGGCCGACGTGGAACAGCCGGCGGCGGCCTGCCTGATGATCCGGGCCGACGTTTTCGACCGGCTGGGCGGGTTCGACGAGGGGTTCTGGCCGGCGTGGTGGGAGGACGTGGATTTCTGCCGGCGGCTGCGCGGCGCCGGCTGGCGCATCCGCTACGTGCCCGACGCGACCTTCCTGCACCAGGGCGGCGCCTCGGTCGAGGCGCTGGGGGCACGGACGTTCGAACGGGTGTTCGCCGCCAACCGCCGCCGCTACGTGCGCAAGCACCACGGCCGCGCCGCGGCCCTGGCGATCGGCGGGCTCGGGATGGTCGGTGCCGGGCTGCGCCGCGTCGGCCGCGCTGTCACAGGACGCTGAGGCCAAGGAAGGCGGCGCTCTCGCGCCAGATCGGCCCGAGGCTCGCCTGCAGCCGGTGATCGTCGTCGAACAGGCGCAGCGCCACGTTGGGCCGCCCGGCCGCGAACGTCTCGACCATACGCGCGTCGACCAGCTCGTCGCGTCGGCCCTGGAAGATCAGCGTCGGCACCGTGACCGTTGCCGTCCGGGAGTCGTAGCGCTGCGCGTCGCGATACAGCTCGTAGCCGACGTGGCGCGGCTCGCCGTAGGCGAAGTGGAAGATCTCGAGCGCGTCGGTCTCGCGCCACCGGCGCAGGCCGTCCTCGGCGAGCCCGGGGAAGGTGCTCCAGTCCAGCTCGAGGGCCGGCGCGAGCAGGACCAGCCGATCGACCGCGCGCCGGCCTCGACGCTCGGCTCGCGCGGCCACGTGCCACGCGACGAACGCGCCGAGGCTCGATCCGATCAACGCCACCGGCCCCGGCGGCACGGCGTCGATCGCCGTCTCCACCTGGCCGATCATGCGCGTCGTCGTCAGCGTCTCGAACGCCGGCTCGTTGAAGTCGGGCGCGTGCAGCGTCAGCCCGAGCCCCGCCAGGCGCTCGGCGAGATAGAGCGCCTTGCCGGCCCGAGGCGACGACACGAACCCGTGCAGATAGAAGACGTGCATGTTCTCACCGAAAAACAGGCCGGTCACGAGGCAGCCCGCGTGCGGCGCCGCGGCGCGCCCAGCGCCGCGCAACGAATGGCGAGGACGGAGTCCGGAGCCATCGTCCCGTCGATGCGCGAAGGCGCGTCGACGAATAGCAACCGCACGATCCGAGAGCTGCCCGCGGCCGTCGCTGAGGGCGACGGCCGCCAACAATCAGAGCATTCCCTGACAGCCCGGCCGGCATCGGCACGGGATCTCCGCGGCGCCGTCCGTGTTGTAGTTGTACGAGAGCTCCTCGCCCTTGCGGATCGTACGTGACGCCCGGATCCAGATGATGCCCTTGAGGATCTGCACGTAGCAGTTGCCGCGGCAGCTGTGGTTGACGAAGCGCGCGGCGTTGCCGTTCACCGCCGCGTCGATCGCCCAGGCACGGTTCAGCGTGAAACACCAGATGTGGCCCTGCTTCAGGTAGCGGACCTCGCGTGGCGTGCTCTGCTTGGCGGTGATCTTCTCGCCGGCGTAGTCGATGATCCGCTTGTTCTTGGGGATGGTCTCGAGCGCGAACACGCCCCACCCGTGCACTTTCGACTTGCGCCGCTCGATCTTCGGCGGATCGGGCAGCGGGGCGACGTTGTACCGGACCCGTCCGCCGGAGCCGTTCGCTGTGTTCGTCTTCGTGGTCGTCTTCACCGTGCGTGCGCTCACCTGGATCGTACCCTCCCGCGCACACACGATATCAGGATCACCGTACGGACGAGGTGGTAGACATCGCCGTGACAAAAGCACCCGTGATCCCTGCTACAGTCGCGAAACGGCGCGTCGGTGCGTGCGTATTCGGGGAGGGTACATGGAAGGGATATTCACCGCGTGGGGACGGATTCTCAGCGGGCGTACGCCGAACCTGTCGATCGAAATCACACGTGAGTGTCCGCTACGCTGCCCCGGCTGCTATGCCTTCGGTGACGATCATCTCGGCGGCGACGTCACGCTGCGCGACGTTGCCGACTACAAGGGCGACGCGCTCGTGCAGCGCATGCTGCACCTGATCGACGAGCTCAAGCCGGTCCACCTCTCCATCGTCGGCGGCGAACCGCTGGTCCGTTTCCGCGAGCTGAACACCCTGCTGCCCATCCTCGCCGCCCGCGGCCTGCACACACAGGTCGTGACCAGTGCGGTCCGCCCGATCCCGATCGAGTGGGCGCGGCTGCCGCGCCTGCAGATTGTCGTGTCGATCGACGGGCTCGCGCCCGAGCACGACGAGCGCCGCAAGCCGGCGACCTACGACCGCGTCCTCAAGCACATCGCCGGCCACCAGATCACCGTGCACTGCACCGTGACGCGGCAGCAGGTGCAGCGTGAGGGCTACCTCGAAGAGTTCATCCAGTTCTGGTCGGCCAACCCGGACACGCGCCAGATCTGGTGCAGCCTCTACACGCCGCAGGTTGGCGAGAGCGCGCCCGAGATCCTGACGCCGGCCGATCGCGAGCATGTCGTCCACGACCTGCTCCGGCTGCGGGCGCGCTATCCGAAGCTGAAGATGCCGAAGAGCCTGATCGAGGTCTACCGCCAGCCGCCGGCGTCGCCCGATTCCTGCGTGTTCGCGCAGACCACGACCAGCCTGTCGGCCGACCTCGAGCGCCGCATCACGCCCTGCCAGTTCGGCGGCACGCCCGACTGCGCCCAGTGCGGCTGCATTGCCAGCGCCGGGCTCGAAGCGGTGGCCCGTCACAAGCTGCCCGGCCGTATTCCGATCGGCGCGATCTACTGGTCGTCGTTGCGGGTCGGCAAGTGGGTCGGGGGGGCGCGTGGGGCGATGGCCGGATCGCCCCCCTCTCGCCTGACGCCGACAACGGCCGAGCCGGAAACCTGAGGGCGGCGCCGACGGGGCGAGGGGGCGGATCACCGGGCCCTAAAAACGTCGCCTGCTATACTCGACCGGACGTGCACGAACCCGCCCAGCCGACCCGAGCCACCCGGCTCCGTGCCCGCGCCACCCGCAAAGTCCGGGCGGTGCGGAAGTTCGCCTTCGGGCTGACCAACACGGCGCACCCGCTCCTGGTCCACATCATCCCGATCCGCCGCTGCAACATCGACTGCGGTTACTGCAACGAGTACGACAAGGTCAGCCAGCCGGTGCCGACCGAGGTGATGCTCGAGCGGATCGATCACCTGGCCACGCTGAAGACCTCGGTCGTGGCCTTCAGCGGCGGCGAGCCGCTGCTCCATCCCGACCTCGATCTGCTGCTGCGCCAGATCCGCGCCCGCGGCATGATGGCCGGGCTGATCACCAACGGCTACCTGCTGTCGCCGAAGCGGATTCTCGCGCTGAACGACGCCGGGCTCGACTTCCTCCAGATCAGCATCGACAACATCGAGCCCGACGAGGTGTCGAAGAAGAGCCTGCGGCTGCTCGACAAGAAGCTCGAGTGGCTGCGCGACTACGCCACCTTCGACATCAACATCAACTCGGTGCTCGGCGGCGGCATCAAGAACCCCGAGGACGCGCGCACGATCAATCGGCGGGCGCGGCAGCTCGGGTTCTCGACGTCGATCGGCATCATCCACGACGGCCAGGGCGGGCTGAAGCCGCTCGGCACGGCCGAACGCGCCGTCTACGACGGCGTGACGCGCGAGATCAACGGCGGTTGGCAGATCGCCAAGAACCTCTACTCGGGGATCCGCGGCTTCCAGGACAACCTGGTCGAGGGCAAGCCGAACGACTGGCGATGCCGGGCCGGCGCGCGCTACTTCTACGTCTGCGAGAACGGACTGGTCCACTACTGCTCGCAGCAGCGTGGCTTCCCCGCGGTGCCGCTGCGGACCTACACCGAGGCCGACATCAGCCGCGAGCTGCTGACGCCCAAGTCGTGCGCACCCTACTGCACCATCGGCTGTGTCCATCGGGTGTCGACGATGGACTTCTGGCGCAAGCCGCAGGACGCGGGGGATCGGCGCCCGGATTCGAGCGCGGCCCTCGAGCCGCGCTCGTAGCCGCGACGGCGACGCGAGAACCGCCGGCCGGCTCGCAACGACTCATCATTCAGCGGCGCCCACTCCGCCGCGAAAGGAGCGAGTCGATGGATGCTGGAGTCCTGGTACCCCTCGGGGTCTTCGCAATGCTGGTCGCCGGCTGGTTCCTCGAGTCACGGGCCGCCATCGCGCATCGCGAGGCGCTCAGCCGCGAGCGCCTCGCCGCCCTCGAGCGCGGCGTGCCTCTGCCCGATGAGAAGCCCGAGACGCCGCCGCTGCCCGAGCGCGCCAGCGACCCGCTCAAGCCCACGCTCGGTCTGCTCGCCATCGGCGTCCCGCTCTGGGTGTGGCTGCATCCGGAGGATCGCATCTGGGGCGTGGTGATCACGACGCTCGGCGCCGTCGGCCTGATCCATTGGCTGCTGGCGGGCCGGCATGAATGGCGGCGGCGGCAGGCGCAGGACGACGCGATCCACCGCGCCTACGTCGCCTACCTGACAGCGCTCGCCTCCTCGCGCACCGATGGCCCCACGGCCTGACACCTGCCCCGGTCGACGTCATGTCGAAGACCTGGACCTGGCCCGCCGCTGCGCCGGCGGCGACGAGGACGCCCAGCGCGACCTGGTGGACCGCTTCGGCCCCTTGGTCTATTCCGTCTGCGCCCGTCACGGCCTCGACGGTCCCGACCGCGAGGACGTGGCGCAGCAGATCATGCTGGACGTCTTCCGCGGACTGCCGCGCTACCGGGGCGGATCGCGGCTCTCCACCTGGATCTACTCGCTGGCCCTGCGCCGCGTCGCGGACCACTTCCGCTCGCCGCAGCGACGCGATGAGCCGTCCGGGTTGGCCGAGGACGACACCTTCCCGGCCACGGCGTCGATGCCGGGGGGCCGGCCGCCGGACCAAGAGGTCGTGGAGCGCGACGAGCAGGCCCGGGTCGCACGCGCCTTGGCGCGCGTGCCCGAGCCGGAACGCGCGGCGCTGCTGGCATACTATCTGGGCGAGCTGTCGGTGACGGAGATTGCACGCGAACTGAAGATTCCCGAGGGCACGGTGAAGACCCGCCTGCATCGGGGACGTCTGGCGCTGCGCAAGGAGCTGGGCACGCCGTGACCTGCGACACCTTTCTGGATCGTCTCTACGACGAGGATGCGCGGCTGTCGCAGCGAGGCCTGGGCCCGATCCCGCCGGACATGGTCCGCCACATGCGCGAGTGCGAGGCCTGTCGGGCCGCGCACCTGGACGCGATCGCGGACGAACGCCTGCTGACGCGTGCGCTGCACGCCCCGCCCCCCCCGGGCTGGCAGGCGGAGGTGCTGCGGCAGATCGCGCCGGCCCCGCGAGGGATCGACTGGACGCGCATGATCGCGACCGTCAACGAGGCGGTAACCTGGGGCGTCCTGTGGCTGGCGGCCTCGCGCGTCCTCGGCGACGGCTCGACCGCCGCCCACGTCGCCGCCTTCTGCGCCGGGGCGGCGACCGCGCTCCTGCAGGCCCGCGTCGGCCGGCGCGGCCTGTTTCTCTTCCTGCGGCAGAGCGCCGGCTGGGCCTAGCGCGGAGCGACGGTCCCTGGCCGCGGTCGGCGCCCTACTGGGCGCCGGTCCGCGCGCCCAGTTCCCGATCGAGATCCAGCAGCGACGACGGATCGTTCCCCACCAGGCGGAACTTGGCGACGATCTCCCGCGCGGACCTTTCCTCCTCGACCTGCTCGGTGAGGAACCACTGCAGTTCCACGGTCGCCGAGAACGCCTTCTCGCGGAAGGCCAGCTCGTAGAGCGCGTCGATCTGGCGGCTCACGTCCTGCTCCTGCGTCAGCGCGGCCTCGAAGACCGCGGCGATCGTGTCGAAGCTCTGCTTCGGCGCGGCCATGGCGCCGAGCTCGACCGTTCCGTCCCGGGCGATGAGGAAGTCGTACAGCTTCATCGCGTGCCCGTACTCCTCCTGGCTCTGCAGCCGCAGCCAGTGCGCGCAGCCGGAGAAGGCCTGGCGCGCGCAGAACGCGGACATTTGCAGGTACGAGTACGACGCCGTGAGCTCGGCGTTGATCTGGCGGTTGATGGCTTCGTGCACGACGGCGTTCATGGCTGCTCCTGAGGACGGCGGGGGGTCGAATCCGGACGGCGTGGGGTCGAATCGTGTTCGTAGAAGATGGTGCTCTGGTCGCCGCGCTGATCGGCGAGGACGGCGAAGTGCTCGATCATCGCATCGCGACGCGCGAGCAGCGCCTTTCGGGCCAGCGCATCGACCCAGGGCAACAGCGCGGCGTCGACATCCTCGTCGCGCAGCGCCTTGAGGTGGTTGTAGAAGCGACGGTCGATCCGACGCAGCAGGGCCGGCGTTTTCAGCTCCATCGTATGCCGGAAGGCCCGCGTGAAGTCGATCAACCAGAGATGGAGTCGGCGGTGACGAGCAGGTTCCCGAGGTTGCGATCGCTGTCGTCGACGAGCGCGGTGAACGCCCGCGCGAGGTAGAGCTGTCGCTCCCACGCCGGCACGTCCGGGGGGAGCACGCCCGCCTTCACCCGCTCGTCCTCGTCCCACTTCTTGTCCACCCACCAGGTGAGCGCGCCGCGCCGGCCTTTCCAGCTACGCTCGATCGACACCGGCACGAGGTCGTCGTAGCCGAGCAGCCGGGCGAGCCGGTAGGCGGCGATGTTGTAGCCGTAGAAATCGCGGAAATCGCGCTCCACGCGGCCGCTGCGGAAGCGGACTTCGTCCTTGCGCTTGTCGACGTCCTGGAACGCGGCGTCCTGGACGAACTCGCCCTCGCGCAGCGTCAAGCGCCATGGGTTGGTGACGCCTTTTCCGATCTGCCTGGCCCCGACGACTTCCGCCTTCTCGAGGAACGCTTCGCGAGCCTCGGGCGCCCGCGGCGTCGGGGCGGCCTGCGCCCCGAGCGGGGCCGGCAGCGAGGCCACCAGACACGCGACGAGGACGGCGGCGGCGTAGAGGCCGCGAAGTGCAGACATGCGGCGGCTATAATACGCGCTCCGAGGGACCCCTCTATGATCTGCTGCGGCACGCGCGTCGGTCGGGTGAGCCTGTTGACGGCGGCACTGCTCCTCGCCGTCCTGTCCGGACTGGCGCCGGCGCAGACCATCCGCCCCGCTCCCGATCGCCCGGCGGGCGAAGGCGAAGGTCCGTTCGAGCGGCTGATCCTGCGCGGCGTCACGCTCATCGACGGCACCGGGGCGCCGCCCCAGGGCCCGGTCGACATCGTCGTCGCCCGCAACCGGATTCTCGAGGTGCGGTCCGTCGGCTACCCCAACCTGCCGATCCGCCCGGACGCTCGGCCCGGCGGCGCCACGCGGGAGATCGACGGCACCGGCATGTACGTGATGCCCGGCTTCGTCGACTGTCATGTCCACGCCGGCGGCGGTCGCAAGGCGCCCGACGTCGAGTACGTCTACAAGCTGTGGCTGGCGCACGGCGTGACCACCGTCCGCGGCGTGCCGGCCGGGCCGCTCGACTGGACGCTGCGTGAGCGCGCCCGCAGCGCCCGCAACGAGATCACGGCGCCGCGGATCGTCGTCTACGCGAGGCCGGGGACCGGCGACGGCTGGCTCGGCGGCCCGGTGACGACGCCGGAGAAGGCGCGCGAGTGGGTCACATGGGTCGCCGGCAAGGGAGCCGACGGCCTCAAGCTGTTCGCCGAGGATCCCGAGGTGATGCGGGCGCTGATCGCCCGGGCCCGCGAGCTCAAGCTGGGCACCACGGCGCACCTCGCGCAGACCGGCCTCGCCCGCATGAACCTGCGCGACGCCGTCCGCCTCGGCCTGCACGGCTCCGAGCACTTTTACGGGCTGTTCGATTCGCTCCTCGCCGAGCACAGCGTGCAGCCGTATCCGCCCGACTACAACTACAACGACGAAGCGCACCGGTTCGCCCAGGTGGCACGGCTCTGGAACCAGATCCACCCGCGCGGGAGTGATGCGTGGAACGCCCTGCTCGACGAGCTGGTCGCGCGCAAGGTCTTCCTCGATCCGACGATGACCATCTACGCGGCGAGCCGTGACGTGATGCGGGCGCGGAACGCGGACTGGCATGCTACGTATACGCTCCCGACGCTGATGGAGTTCTTCCAGCCGAGCCGCGACGCGCACGGCTCCTACTGGTTCGACTGGACCACCGCGGACGAGGTCGCCTGGAAACACTTCTACCAGGTGTGGATGTCGTTCGTGAACGACTTCAAGAACCGCGGCGGGCGGGTCACGACCGGCTCCGACTCCGGCTACATCTACAAGCTCTACGGCTTCGGTTACATCGAGGAACTGGAGCTGCTCCAGGAGGCTGGTTTCGATCCGCTCGAGGTCGTGCGGGCGGCGACGCTGCACGGCGCCGAGTCGCTCGCCGAGCCGCGCGGGCAGCCGGTCGAATTCGGCGTGGTGCGCCCCGGCATGCTCGCCGACCTGGTCGTCGTCGACCAGAACCCGCTCCAGAACTTCAAGGTGCTCTATGGCACCGGCGCCATCCGCCTGAACGACCGCACCGGCCAGCCGGAGCGCGTCGGCGGCGTGAAGTACACCATCAAGGACGGCATCGTTTACGACGCGCGCAAGCTGCTCGCCGACGTCGCCGCGATGGTCGCGCGCGCCAAGGCCGGCCCCGCTCCGACGGCGGGAGGCGCCGCCGGTGCCGGCGCCGCCGACGACCCCGACGAAGCGCATTGAACCCGCGCGGCGCGCGGGCGGCGCCGCCGGCGCGCCTAGCGCCGGCGAGACAGCAGCCGCCCGTTCGAGGCGCCGCCTGCGGCCGCGCGTGAGAGCGCGGCCGGCAACAAAGAGAGTCATGGCAGCCACCGCGTCGTTCGACATCACCTCCACCGTCGACCTCCAGGAGGTCGACAATGCCCTCAACCAGGCGCGCAAAGAGATCGCGCAGCGCTACGACTTCAAGGGATCGACGGCGGCGATCGAGTTCGTCAAGGCGGACAGCACGCTGGTGCTGACCGCCGAGGACGCGTTCAAGGTCGGTGCGGTGTGGGAGGTCCTGCAGACGCGGCTGATCCGCCGCAACGTGCCCGTCAAGAACATGGAGCTGGGCGAGGTCGAGCCCGCCGCCGGCAGCACCGTGCGCCAGGTCGTCACGCTGAAGCAGGGGATCGACACCGAGGCCGGCAAGGCGATCGTGAAGTACCTCAAGGAGCAGGGCCTCAAGAAAGTGCAGGCGTCGATCCAGAGCGATCAGGTGCGCGTGACCTCGGCGTCGAAGGACGACCTGCAGGCCGCCATCCGGACACTGAAGGCGCACGACTTCGGGGTCGAGCTGCAGTTTGGTAACTTTCGTGGCTGACAACGTGTCGGGTTCGACATTTTTGTCGGTTTGAAGCCCATCATCGATGTTGACGCGCCAGGGTGCGCGGAGGCCTACTAGCACATGCTGCGGCCACCGACCTCTCAGACGGCGGCGTCGCTCTTCGCGCACTACGAGCTCGACTCGTCGTTCGACGAAATGTTCGCGCCCGGGCACGTGCCGCGGGACGCCTATCGCCTGCTGTTCGACCGCCTGCTGGAGCTGCCGGCGACCGAGTGGCGCCACCGCCAGCAGGCCGCCGACCGCGCCTTCCTGAACCAGGGCGTCACCTTCACGGTCTACGGCAACGACGAAGGCACCGAGCGGATCTTCCCCTACGACATCCTGCCGCGCATCATCACCGCCGCGGAATGGAGCGTGGTCGAGCGCGGCCTGGCGCAGCGGCTGCTGGCGCTGAACCTGTTCCTGAAGGACATCTACCACGAGGGCCGGATCCTCGCCGAAGGCATCGTGCCGCGCGAGCTGGTCTACAGCTGTCCGCACTACCGGCGCGAGATGTGCGGCGTGCGCGTCCGCCGCGACACCTACGTCTCGGTCGCCGGCACCGACCTGGTCCGCATCGAGGACGGTGGCTTCGCCGTGCTCGAGGACAACCTGCGGGTGCCGAGCGGCGTGTCCTACATGCTCGCCAATCGGCAGGTGATGAAGCGGGTCTTCCCGGGCCTGTTCTCGCGCTACCGGGTCCGCCCCATCGATCACTACGGCCAGCAGCTGCTCAGCACGCTGCGGACGCTGGCGCCGCGGCCGAACGATCCGACCATCGTCGTGCTGACGCCCGGCGTCCACAACTCCGCCTACTTCGAGCACACCTTCCTGGCCCGCCAGATGGGCGTGGAGCTCGTCGAGGGCCGCGACCTCTTCGTCCACGACAACGTCGTCTTCATGCGGACGACGGGCGGGCCGCGGCGCGTCGACGTGATCTACCGCCGGGTCGACGACGACTTCCTCGATCCGCTGGCGTTCCGGCGCGACTCCCAGCTGGGCGTCGCCGGCCTCTTCAACGCCTATCGCGCCGGCAACGTCTCGCTCGCCAACGCCGTCGGCACCGGCGTCGCCGACGACAAGGCGGTCTACGCGTATGTCCCGCAGATGATCAAGTTCTACCTGCAGCAGGACGCCATCCTCCCCAACATCGAGACCTTCCTGCTGCACAACCCGACCCACCGGCAGTACGTGCTCGACAACCTCGAGCGGCTGGTCGTCAAGGCCGTCGGCGAATCGGGCGGCTACGGCATGCTGATCGGCCCGCACAGCACCAAGGCCGAGCGCGCCGAGTTCCGCGCCCGCATCGAGGCCTCGCCGCGCAACTACATCGCCCAGCCGACGCTGGCGCTGTCGCGGGCGCCCTGCCTGTTCGACGACGGCGTGCAGGGCCGCCACGTCGACCTGCGGCCGTACGTGCTGTTCAGCGGCCAGGCCACGGCGGTGCCGGGCGGGCTGACCCGCGTCGCGCTGCGGCGCGGCTCGCTGGTCGTGAACTCCTCGCAGGGCGGCGGCAGCAAGGACACCTGGGTCCTCGAGTAGCTGGAGGAGAGCCGCATGCTGTCACGCGTCGCCGACGCCTTCTATTGGACCGGCCGGTATCTGGAGCGGGCCGAGCACACCGCCCGGCTCGTCGACGTCAACACCTACCTGTCGCTCGACAGCACGCCGGAATCGTCCGGGCGCCACTGGCACCGCGTCTTCGACAGCCTGCAGGTGACGATGGCCGACGGCGGCACCAACGACGTGGTCGCCCTGGTGCATCAGCTCGCGCTCGAGCGCAGCAACAAGGACTCGATCGCCTCGAGCATCCACTCCGCGCGTGAGAACCTGCGGCAGATCCGCGAGCAGATCAGCGCCGATCTCTGGGAGCGGATCAATCGCCTCTACTGGACGGTGCGGCGCACCGCCGAGGACGCCACCTGGCAGGACCAGCCGCACCAGTTCCTGCGCGGCGTGATCGAGGACTGCCACCAGTTCATCGGCCTGACGACGGCGACGATGAACCGCGGCGAGGGCTACTACTTCCTCGAGCTGGGGCGCTTCCTCGAGCGCGCCATCACCTACTCGGCGCTGCTCGACGCCCATGTCCACGAGTTCCCCGACCTGCGCCACGGCGAGGTGCCGCCCGAGGCGGTCGCCGAGTGGACCGCGCTGCTGCGCTCCTGCACCGCGCTCGAGGCCTACACGCGGCGCTTCACGGCGCGCCTCGACGCCCGCCGCATCGCCGACTTCCTGCTGCTCGACCCGGAGTTCCCCCGCTCGATCCGCTTCGCGGTGGAACAGGTCGAGGCGGCGCTGCGCGGCATCACGCGCCTCTCCGGCCGGGAAAATGCCGGCCGGCCCGAGCGGCTGGCCGGGCGGCTGCGCGCGTCTCTCCACTACGCACAACTGGATGAGATCGTGGACGACAGCCTGCAGACGTTCTTGAGCGGCATCAGCCACCAGTGCGGAGACATCCATGCTGCGACCTACCGGACCTTCATCGGCTATCACCTCGACGCGGCCCTCGTCTGACGTCATGCAGTACACCGTCCGCCATCTGACGCGCTTCACCTACGACAACCCGATCAGCGAGAGCGTGATGGAAGTGCGGATGCAGCCGCGCACCGAGCTGCACCAGCGCTGCCTCGGCTTCGAGCTGTCGACGACGCCGCGCGCCACGATCACCGCGTACCGCGATCCGTTGAACAACATCGTCCATCACTTCGACATCCCCGGACGGCACGGCCAGCTGACCATCGTCGCCGAAGCGATCGTCGAGTTCGTCGGCGGGCTCAGCCTGCCCGAGGCCCTGCCGGTCGACAGCTGGGCCGACATCGAGGCGGCCGAGCACGCGCAGGTCCACTGGGACTTCCTGCAGGCGAGCACGCTGACGCGGGAGACGCCGCTGCTCAAGGCGTTCGAGACGACGCTGGCCAACGGGCACCGGCACGACCCGCTGTCGGAAGTGCTGGCGATCAACGAGGCGATCCACAAGCGCTTCACCTACCGCCAGCAGGTCACCGGCGTCGATTCCCCGATCGACCACGCGCTCGAGAGCGGCGAAGGCGTGTGTCAGGACTTCGCCCACGTGATGCTGGCCTGCGTGCGGCGCCGCGGCATCCCCGGCCGCTACGTGAGCGGTTATCTGTTCCACGGCTCCGGGGACACCTCGGTCGACGGCGCCACGCATGCCTGGATCGAAGCCTTCCTGCCCGGGCTCGGCTGGGTCGGCTTCGACCCGACCAACAACGTCGTCGCCGGGACCCGCCACATCCGCGTCGCCATCGGCCGCGACTACGCCGACGTGCCGCCGACCAAGGGCGTGTTCCGCGGCCGCTCGGCCAACGAGCTTGCCGTCGCCGTCCAGGTCGCGCTCGCCGACACGTCCACGCTCACTCGTGAGCTGATGCCCGTGATGACGTGGACGACCCCCGAGGGCGAAGGGCCGCCCGATTGGGATCTCGATCAGTCGCAGCAGCAGCAGCAGCAGCAGTAGGACGCCCGTGAGCGTCGCCGTTTCGGCGCCGCCGCGCGGCGTCCCCGCCGCTGCTGGATTGCTGGTCTGGCGCCGCGCTCTCACGCGCGGCGCGGCCGCCGTTTTGCGTGCGTCCGCTGTTTGTCGACGCGCCGCGTTCAGTTGCTGCGCGCGCCGACGGCCTTCGCGACGTCGTCCTTGGTGAGCGGCCGATCGGGATTCGGCGGGTGGGCCGGCAGCCACACGGTGTAGTCCAGCTTCAGACGGTCAACGGTAGCGGCGACTGCTTTCAAGGTGCCCAGTTGCGGGGGCGTCGGATTCACAATCGAGATATCCGCTGTCCACAGGAGCTTCTCGGCAGGCAGATAGACCACGAGCATGCCGTCGCTGTGCTCGTTGGGCACGTGATGCAGCTCGACGATCCGTCCGTTCGAGCCTTTCCGGATGTCTCGATCGCCAACCGCCTGGACGACGTCCGTTCGGCGATTCGAGGCCTTCGACAGGCTGTCGCCGATGAGCGTCCGCGGCCCCGCCAGAACTCGCTCGAGCAGCTGCTCGTTGTTGCGATGGGTGAGGATCGTGGCCCCCTCGGCCACCGCCGCTCCGAGCCCGCTTGCGTGGTCGAAGTGCGCATGGGAATTGACGACGAAACGGATCGGCTTCCCGGGAACGGCCTGCCGGGCCGCCGCCATGACCGCCACGCCGCGCGCGTCATTCTGGCCGCTCTCGACGACGAGGATGTGGTCTCCCATGTCGACGGCGAGCGACGTGTAGTTGCCGCCGATCTTGAAGGCGCCCTCCCCGAGCTTCGCGACCGGCGGCGGGCCGGCAGCCGCCGCGGGAGGCGCCGCTGGGGGCGTCGCCGGTGCCGGCGGCGTCAGCAACTCGGCGAGGTTCGGCGGATTCGGCGTCGCTGCGTCGATGCTCGCATCGAACGTCTGCAGCCCGGCCTGACGCTGAACGATGCGGGCCGGCACCTGCACGCCATTCAGGTTCTGGTAGTTCGCGTACTCGAATTCGACCAGGAGGTCGCCGACCACGGCATGATCGACGCGCGTCTCGACCTTCGTGACCTGATGCGTGTCGTTGATGTAGCCGGTGACGGTATAGCTTTGTCCGGACGGGGACTTGAGATTTGCCGGTGAGAACGACACCGCCTGCTGCCCGCCCCGACGCTGCACCGTCGCCTGATGGGCGGCGGCTCCCTTCAGGAAACCCCACGGCGTCGTCCAGACCTGCAGCGCCTGCGCCCAGCTGCTGCCGGCTTGCGCGTTCGTGACGTTCTGGTTGAAGACGCCGGCCGGCTGCGCCGGGACGCCGGGGATCGCCGGTGGCTGCGTCGGTCCAGTCGCGCGCGAGACCAGTGCCGTCGGCTCACCGGCCGGGCCGAACGTGAGCGTTCGCGTGTATCGCGTGATCGTGGTGACGTTGACCGGGCCCATCGGCTCGCCGATGGCCTTGCTCTGGCCGAAGGCGCCGTTCCTCGCCGTCCCCGAGTAGGTGATCGCACTCAACGTGTCGACGCCCATGGCCTTCGATGCCGTGGCGACGACGGATGCCGCGTCCTGGGCCGCGGCGCGGATCGCCAGGAGGGACAGCAGGATGACCAAGGTCAGGATTCTGGGCCGCATCGCATTCCTCCGGATGTGGGATGTCTACCGCTCCCGTTACTTCAGCCACTCCGCCAACGTGTCCTTCACCGCCGCGCCCCAGATCTGGTAACCCTTGGCGACCGGGTGCAGATTGTCCGGCCTGAACGTCTCCGGCAGGAACGCACCGCTCTCGTCGAGGAACTTGGCCCCGATGTCCATGTAGAACACGTGGCGCCGATCGTCCAGCCGGGCGATGATCCGGTTGGCCTCCGCGATCTTGTCGCGCACCGGATCGCCGGGCATGCCCCGCGGGAAGATCCCGAGGAGCAGGATCTTCGCGTTCGGAAAGTCGTTGCGCATCTCGAGCACGACCGCGCCGACGCCCTCGGCGATCTCGGAGCCCGTATTCCCCTGGTTGTTGGTGCCGATCATCAGCATGATCGCCTTGGGCTGGGGGCCCTGGCCTTCGCCGTTCTTGAGGCCCCAGAGCACACCTTGCGTCGTGTCGCCGGCGATCGCGAAGTTTGCCGTGCGTATCCCGCCGAAGTAGGCGTCGAAGACCGCCTTGTTCGCCTCGCCCTGGACCCACCAGTCAGTGATCGAGTCACCGTGGAGCAGGAGATCGATGTTGCTCTGCTTCGCGATCTGGACGAATCCTTCGTGTCTCGGGCCCCGCCGCTGCAGGGTCTGGGTGAAGGTCGCCGCGACGTTCTTGCGCGCCGGCTGGAGCAGGAGCAGCGGCTCGAACTTCTGCAGCAGTTCCTTGGTCGGCGACGTCTCGGCGCCGATGAACCGCTGCATGGCGGCGTTCACCCGGACGAGCTCCTCGGGCGTTGGCCGAGGAATGGCCACCTCCGGCGACACGGGCGCTGGAGGACCGATGACGACGGGCGCGAGGTTGGCGCCGCCCGGCCCCGTCGGCGCCGCCGCGGGAGCTTGTCCGGACGCGGGCGGCACGACCGCCGGCGCCGCGTTTGGCGCGGCCGCCGGCTGCGCCTGCGCGAAGGCGACGCCGGCCGACGCCACGTAGACCGCCAGACAGAACCCGATCGAACTGCGCCCCACGCGTGCCATGCACCCGTCCTCTCGCCGCAGCGACCCGCTTGGCCCCGCACGCACATCGGCGTGCGGCGCCAGCGATTCTACGCTCGATCGCGCGTCGGCCTTTACCGGCGGCTCATGACTGGAGGCCACAATGCCAGGGGTGCCAGGCATGCCAGCTCCAGGCGGGCACCGACGGCTGGTGCGGCATGTGCTCCTGAAGCGCGTGTCCTCAGACGTACTCGCGCTCGGCGGCGCGGTGCGTGCGGTAGCGTGCGAAGGCGGCGCGGGCGGGATCGCGGGTGAGCCAGGTGCGCGGCGAGGAGCCGCGGAAGACGTGGCGGATCATGGCCGGGCCGTGCCGCAGGCAGAACAGCGGGCTGTGGCGCAGCGCCTTCGGAAAGTGACGAAGCTTGATCCAGCGTTCGGCCCGCCAGCGCAGGAATTCGATTTCCTCCGCCGGCACCGCCTCGCTGCGCACCACGGCCGTGGTGCCGTCGTACTCCTCCAGGCGATCGTTGATCACCAGGCCGCGCGCGCGCAGGTCGGTCGTCATCGGCGTGCCGGGATACGGCGTCGGATGCTGGATGTAGGGCCAGTCGACGTAGCGCCGCGCGAACGCCAGGTTGGCCTCGATGGCCTCGCGGGTATCGTCCGGATTACCGACGATGAGGCCGCCGACGACGAACATGTCGTGATCGTGCAGGTGCTGGATCGCGGCGAGCGATGCGTTGCCCGCGCTGCGGCCGCCCTTCTCGTGCTTGGTGTTCTTGGCGGTGGCCTTGAGGAAGCCGAGATCGTCGTCGAGGACGTTCTCGATGCCGAGAAACACGTAGCGGAAACCGGCCTTGCGCATCAGCGGCGCCAGCGTCGCGCCGTGATCGGCGATCGACGCCGTCGTCGCCTGCACCGAGTACTCGAGGTCATTGAGCCCCGCCGCGACGATGGCCTCGCACAGCGCGGCGAAGCGCCGGACGTCGAGCGTGATGTTGTCGTCGATGATGAAGATGGCGCGGGCGCCGCGGGCGCGGCAGTCGCGCAGGTCGTCGAGCACGCGATCGAAGTCGTAGGTGTGGAAGTTCCGGCCGCGCATTTCGATGATCGAGCAGAAGCTGCAGTCGAAGGTGCAGCCGCGCGAGGTCTCGACGACGTCGACCGGCCGGCCGAGCAGCGTGTAGCCCTGCAGCACGCGGGCGGCGCGGCGCGGCGGCGCGATCGCCCCCTCGTCGAGCGAGCTCACCGGCCGATCGGGCGTGTGGCGGAAGGTGCCGTCGTCGGCGCGATGACCGAGCCCGGCGACGGCCTCGACGCCGGTGCCCCGCTCGAGCGCGCGCAGCAGCTCGCGGAAGGTGATCTCGCCCTCGCCGCGCACGATGAAGTCGACGGCGGCCTGGTAGGCGTCTGGCGCGAGGCTGGGATCGTAGCCGCCGACGACGATCCGGGCCGAGGGACGGAGGCGCCGCGTGCGCTCGATTAGACGCAGGGCGGTGCGGCGCTGGAAGGTCATCACCGACAGACCGACGACGTCGGGCCGATGCTCGGCGAGCAGGCGATCGAGGGTCGCGGCGACGCGGCCCTGCGCCAGGATCAGATCGGCCACGGCCACCTGGTGGTGGGGGTCGACGTTGCCGGCGATCGACGTCAGGGCGCCGTTCGGCATGCGCACCGCGACCGGCGCCGTGTGCTCGAACGAATCGGGCATCGACAACAGGAGCACATTCATCGGCCGCCCCTCCACGCCGCACGAGAGTCCGTCGAACCGCAGCGCGACGTCATGCTACGCCCAACGACCCCCGCCGGACGACCGAACCTCGCACTGTCCGTTTGCGTAGCCAGGCTCGACCGCAAGGAGTAGGCTGGCGACCACGACGAACGGATGGCGACCGGCCCGGGGACGGCCCGCGTCTGGGGCCGGATGTACTGGGGCGAGCAGCCGGGGGCTCGAGGACGGCCCCTACCTCCCGAGCCACTGCCGCCGGCAACGGTGATTCTGAAGGGAGGCGGCCTCGAACAGCGCGTGGCGGTGAAGGACGACGCGGGGTTCGACACGCGGCTTCCCCCCCGGCGCGTATGAGGTCGGCGTCGAGGTGCCGGCGACCCATCGGGCCGTCGTTCGGCCTGGTCGGTTGACTATCGCCGATGCGCAAGCCGAGCATCGCCTGGCGGTCGAGGTCAACTGGAACTGCCGACTGAGCGGCCGCGTCGTGGACGCGGACGGGCGACCGGTCGTCGGCGTCAGCGTCTGGCTGTCGTCGCCTGACCAGCGTCGCCGTTTCCGCAGCTTTACGTTCGCCATCAGCCGCGAGGACGGAACGTTCACCGTTGGTGAGTCTCGACCCGGGCGAACAGCGGGTCACGATCGGTGAGGAGCTCGCGCCACCGGGTAGGGCCGGCGGCCCGCCGGGCGACGCGCCGATCGTCCGCACGCTCCAGGTCGAACCTGCGCAGCTGATGGATCTCGGCACGGTCACGCTCCCTGCCGGCACGGCGGTCACGACGGTGCGCGGCATGGTGATCGACGCAGCCGGCACGCCGGTGAAGGGACGCGATGGTTTCGATCGCCGAAATGGGTCAGATCGGAAGCCTGGCCCACGCGACAACGGACGTCGCGGGGCGCTATGTCCTCGCCGCCGCGCGATGCCGGCGATACGTCGTTCAGGCAACCCGGCTGGAGGGTAAGCGCATCGACAGCGGCGAGAGCGCCCCTTTCGACGCCGGCGTCATCGCCGGTCGACGGACGGCTGACCGTTCAGGGCTGCGACCGGACCCGGCTCATCCACGAGGCATGGGAAGACCTCGCCTAGCACGTTCACGATCGTCGATCCACGGGCGTGCCACCGCCTGGGCGTCGCGGTCGATTGGAATGGTCACCTCACGGGACGGGTCGTCGACGCTGGCGGCAAGCCGGTGGCGGGCGTTGGCGTGCACAACACGTCGGACGCGGAAGGGCGCTCGGTCGTGATGCTTGGCCGGACTCGCACGCGCGAGGACGGGACGTTCCAGATCGACCGGCTCGAACGGGGTGAGCACGACGTGAGAATTGGACTCGACGTGCTCCCGACAGAGGAGACGATCCGGCTGACACCCCGGCTCGGCCCCGGAGAGCACGTCGACCTCGGGACGCTGCGGCTCCCCGCAGGGGCGCGGCTCACGACCGTGCGGGGCGTCGTGCGCGATCGCGCCGGAGCGCCGGTCGCGGGAGCACGGCTGCAGATTCAGGAGGTCGGCAAGTCCCCCGAGTTCGCGAGCGCGTGGACCGACGCCAGGGGACGCTATGTCTTCGCCGCCGTGCCTGGGCGCCGGTATCTCGTCGCTCTCGGCGACGACAACGTGAGCGAGACCAAGCCGGAGCCGATCGAGGCCGGCTCGGTCGCCGGTCCGCCGCCGATCAGGCTGCGCGCGCGGCCGTGACCCTATCGTGCTGAAGCCCGGCGCTTCGAGCACGGGCTGGTCACCGGAAGTCGCGCGACGGCACCGGCGGCATCGCGTCGGCGGCCTCCCCTACGGCGGGGCCACCGCCGACGACGTAGAGCCGCTCGGCACGCACCGACGTGACCCCCTCCTGCTGCTGCAGGACGCCTTCGATCATCAGGAACGGCGCTTCGATCACGCTCATCCGGTGGGCGTCGTAGACGTCCGGCCGGACGATCACGTTGGCGATGCCGGTCTCGTCCTCCAACGTCAGGAACACGAACCCCTTGGCCGTGCCCGGCCGCTGCCGGGTGATCACCGCGCCGGCGATGCGGACCCGCCGCCCGCCCCGCGCCTTGGCCAGATCGATGGCCCGCAGCACGCCGCGCAGCGCCATCTCGGCGCGCCGATATGTCATCGGGTGCGGCCCGATCGTCAGGCCGGTGCCGTCGTAGTCGGCGATCACGCGCTCGAGGGGCGTGAGCGGCAGCAGCGGCCCGCGCGCCGCCGGGCCCGGCAATGCGGCCGGCCGCGTGTCCGGTCGCGCGCTCGGTGTCGATGCCGCCGCTCCGTCGCCGGCGACCCGCCCCTCGGCGACGCGCGTCGCCGGCATCGGCACCGTCCGAGGCGCCCGGGTCATCGATGGCGGCGGCTCGGCCGCGGCGCGGCGCGACTCGTCGAACAGCGCCCCAGCCGGCCGGATCGCCCGGGCTACCTGCCAGAGCGCCTCGCGCCGGTCGTAGCCGAAGGCGTTCAGCGCGCC